>JAEUNU010000127.1 GCA_016789125.1 Zoogloea sp.
GGCCATGAAGTACGGCCTGGTCGACAAGGTGCTGACGAGCCGCGCCGACGTGGCCTGACCGGCGTCGGCAGCCGGCACGCAAACAAGTACCAAGAGAAAGGGCAGTAATGGCGGACAAGAAAACGAGCGGCGAGAAGCTCCTGTATTGCTCGTTCTGTGGCAAAAGCCAGCACGAGGTCCGCAAGCTGATCGCGGGCCCGTCCGTGTTCATCTGCGACGAGTGCATCGAGCTCTGCAACGACATCATTCGCGACGAGATTACTGCTGACACCGGCGGCGCCAAGGGCGTCAAGGGCGAGCTCCCGTCCCCCAAGGAAATCAGTGCGATCCTCGACCAGTACGTGATCGGCCAGGGGCCGGCGAAGCGCATCCTGTCGGTGGCGGTGTACAACCACTACAAGCGCTTGCGCCACCTCTCCAAGACCCACGACGAGGTCGAGCTCGCGAAGAGCAACATCCTGCTGGTCGGCCCCACCGGCTCTGGCAAGACGCTGCTCGCCCAGACCCTCGCCCGCCTGCTCAACGTGCCCTTCGTGATGGCCGATGCCACCACCCTCACCGAAGCCGGCTACGTGGGGGAGGACGTCGAGAACATCATCCAGAAGCTGCTGCAGAAGTGCGACTACGAGGTCGACAAGGCCCAGCAGGGCATTGTTTACATCGACGAGATCGACAAGATCTCCCGCAAGTCCGACAACCCGTCGATCACCCGTGACGTGTCGGGCGAGGGCGTGCAGCAGGCGCTCCTGAAGCTCATCGAGGGCACTGTCGCCTCGGTCCCGCCGCAGGGTGGCCGCAAGCACCCCAACCAGGATTTCGTGCAGGTGGACACCACCAACATCCTGTTCGTCTGCGGTGGCGCCTTCGATGGCCTCGACAAGGTCATCCGCAACCGCACCGAACAGGTCGGGATCGGCTTCGGTGCCGAGGTGAAGAGCCGCGAGAACAAGAGCGTCTCGGAATCCCTGCGCAACGTAGAGCCCGAAGACCTCATCAAGTTCGGTCTTATCCCCGAACTCATCGGCCGTCTGCCGGTGGTCGCGACGCTCCAGGAACTCGACGAGCCGGCGCTGATCCAGATCCTCGTCGAGCCCAAGAACGCTCTCATCAAGCAGTACCAGAAACTGTTCTCGATGGAAGGCGTCGAACTCGAAGTGCGCCCGGCCGCCATGCAGGCAATCGCCCGCAAGGCGCTGAAGCGCAAGACGGGCGCCCGTGGCCTGCGTTCCATCCTTGAAGGCGTCCTGCTCGACACCATGTACGAGCTGCCCTCCATGGAAAACGTGGCCAAGGTGGTGATCGACGAAGGCATGATCGACGGGGGCGCGCAGCCCATCCTGATCTACGCCGATCAGCCCAAGGTATCCGGCTCCAACTGACATCAGGCAGATTTTTGCAGTCCTGCTGCTTGAATTGATGTCCTAGGGCCCCATATGGGGCCTTAGTGCCTTTAAAGGAATAATCATGTCGAGCACCCTTGACCTCCCCGAAGATCAGATCGAGCTCCCGCTGCTGCCCCTGCGGGACGTGGTCGTCTTCCCGCATATGGTGATCCCGCTGTTCGTGGGTCGCCCCAAGTCCATCAAGGCACTCGAGAACGCGATGGAAGCCGGCAAGAGCATCCTGCTGGTCGCCCAGAAATCCGCCGCCAAGGACGAGCCTTCGGCCGACGATCTTTACGACCTGGGCTGCATCGCCAACATCCTGCAGATGCTCAAGCTGCCCGACGGCACTGTCAAGGTGCTGGTCGAAGGCGTGCAGCGCGCCCGCGTGATCTCCATCGACGACCTGCGCACGCTCTTCGTGGCCAAGGCCCAGCCGCTGCCGGCTGCCGAGGCGCCGAACAACGAGGTCGAGGCGATGCGCCGGGCGATCATCAGCCAGTTCGACCAGTACGTTAAGCTCAACAAGAAGATCCCGCCCGAGATCCTCAGCTCCCTGTCGGGCATCGAAGACCCGGGCCGGCTGGCCGACACCATCGCCGCCCACCTGCCGCTCAAGCTCGAGCAGAAGCAGGAAATCCTCGAGATGTTCGACGCCGGCGAGCGCCTCGAGCGCCTGCTCAACCAGCTCGAGACCGAGCTCGACATCCTGCAGGTCGAGAAGCGCATCCGCGGCCGCGTCAAGCGCCAGATGGAGAAGAGCCAGCGCGAGTACTACCTCAACGAGCAGGTCAAGGCCATCCAGAAAGAGCTCGGCGAGGGCGAGGACGGCGCCGATCTCGAAGAGATGGACAAGAAGATCAAGGCCGCCGGCATGACCAAGGAGGCCATGGCCAAGGCCCAGGGCGAGCTGAAAAAGCTGCGCCTGATGTCGCCCATGTCGGCCGAAGCCACCGTGGTGCGCAACTACATCGAGACCCTGGTCGGCCTGCCCTGGAAGAAGAAGTCCCGCATCAGCAAGGATCTCGCCGAGGCCGAGAAGGTGCTCGACACCGAGCACTACGGTCTCGAGAAGGTCAAGGAACGCATCCTCGAATACCTTGCCGTGCAGCAGCGCGTCGACAAGCTGAAGGCTCCGATCCTGTGCCTCGTCGGCCCCCCGGGTGTCGGCAAGACCTCGCTGGGCCAGTCCGTCGCCCGTGCCACCAACCGCAAGTTCGTGCGCATGAGCCTCGGCGGCGTGCGCGACGAGGCCGAGATCCGCGGCCACCGTCGCACCTACATCGGCTCGATGCCCGGCAAGATCCTGCAGAACATGTCCAAGGTGGCCGTGCGCAACCCGCTGTTCCTGCTCGACGAAGTGGACAAGATGGGCCAGGATTTCCGCGGCGATCCGTCCTCGGCGCTGCTCGAGGTGCTCGACCCGGAGCAGAACTCCACCTTCGTCGACCACTACATCGAAGTCGAGTACGACCTCTCCGACGTGATGTTCGTGGCCACCGCCAACACCCTCAACATCCCCGCGCCGCTGCTCGACCGGATGGAAGTCATCCGCCTGTCCGGCTACACGGAAGACGAGAAGGTGAACATCGCCGAGCGCTACCTCGTCCCGAAGCAGATGAAGAACAACGGGATCAAGCGTGAGGAGCTGTCGGTCACCGAAGACGCCATCCGCGACATCGTGCGCTTCTACACCCGCGAGGCGGGCGTGCGGGGCCTCGAGCGCGAGATCTCCAAGGTCTGCCGCAAGGTGGTGAAGGCGCTGGTGCTGGGCAAGCGCAAGTCCAAGGTGATCGTCAATGCCAAGTGCCTCGACAAGTACCTGGGCGTGCACAAGTACAGCTTCGGCGTCGCCGAGAAGGAAAACCAGATCGGCCAGGTCACCGGCCTCGCCTGGACCGAAGTGGGTGGCGAGCTGCTCACCGTCGAAGCCGTGGCGCTGCCAGGCAAGGGCAAGATCATGACCACCGGCAAGCTCGGCGAGGTCATGCAGGAGTCCATCCAGGCGGCCCTGTCGGTGGTGCGCCGGCGCTCCAAGTCGCTCGGCATCGCCGAAGACTTCTACCAGAAGTCCGACATTCACATCCACCTGCCGGAAGGCGCGATCCCCAAGGACGGCCCGTCCGCCGGCATCGCGATCTGCTCGGGTCTGGTGTCGGTGCTCACCGGCATCCCGGTGCGCTGTGACGTGGCCATGACCGGCGAGATCACGCTGCGGGGCGAAGTGCTGCCCATCGGCGGCCTCAAGGAGAAGCTGCTGGCCGCGGTGCGCGGCGGCATCCGCCGGGCGCTGATCCCCCAGGAGAACGTCAAGGACCTCGCCGAGATCCCCGACAACGTCAAGAACGAACTCGAGATCATCCCCGTCAAGTGGATCGACGAGGTCCTTGAGCACGCCCTCGAGCGCATGCCCGAGCCGCTCCCCGACGTCGCCCAGCCCGCCCAGGCCGAGGTCGCCGCGGTGGCCCCCGCCGAAGCGGCTGCCGACAACGGTGGTGTGGTGAAGCACTAAGGCGTCTGCGCTCTGCAACATGACAAAGGCCGGTCTTTGGACCGGCCTTTGTCGTTGACTCCGCCTGATCCGGCCCGGTCAGTCCGCAGCGGCCCGGCGCTGCCACATCAGGAGGCCGGTGAGGGCCATCACGCCGGCTACCGCCGGCAGCGCGTAGAGGTTGAGGGTCGCCCAGCCCTGGCCGAGTACCAGCGCGCCCGCCGACACCGACGACACCGCCTGCACCGAGAACACCATGAAATCGTTGCCGCCCTGGACCATCGCCCGCTCGGCGGGCCGATAGGTTTCGGTGAGCAGCGTGGTGCCGCCGATGTAGAGAAAGTTCCAGCCGATGCCGAGCAGCAGCAGGGCCCACCAGAAGTGCATCAGCGAGACGCCACTCGAGGCCAGCCCGATGCAGCCCAGCATCAGCGCTGCGCCGGCCAGCAGCACCGGCAGCACGCCGGTGCGGCGGATCAGATCGCCGGTGACGAAGGACGGCGCGTACATCCCGAGCACGTGCCACTGCAGCACGAAGGCCACGTCGCCGAAGCCCAGCCCGCATACATCCATCGCCAGCGGCGTGGCGGCCATCAGCAGGTTCATGGTGCCGTAGCCGACGGCGGCGGCCAGCACCGCGACGATGAAGGCCGGCTGGCGGGCGATTGCTGCCCACGGGCGGCGGTCGTCACCGGCTTGGGTGGAGGCGGCCGCGTCGGGGATCTTGAGCATTGCGGCGATCAGCAGCGCGACCAGCGCGAAGGCCGAAAGGGACGCGTAGGTGGCCATGAACTCGGCGCCCCAGGCGTTGCGGGTGAGGTTGCCGAGGGCCGGGCCGATGAAGCCGCCGATGATGCCGCCGGCCAGGGTGTAGGAGATGGCCTTCGGCTTCCAGTCGGCGGGGGCCATGTCGGCGGCGGCAAAGCGGTACTGCAGGCCGAAGGCGTTGTAGCTGCCCGAGGTGAAGGTGCCGAGGCACAGCAGCCAGAAGCTCCCCACGTGCACTGCGTAGGCGCACAGCAGCCCGCCGCAGATGCCGAGCATGGCGCCTAGCATGAAGCCCGCCCGCCGCCCGAAGCGCCGCATGAACTGCGAGGCCGGCAGCGTCATGAGGGCCGCGCCGATCACGTAGCCGGTGATCGTCAGGGTGGCCAGGGTCGGTGTGGGCGCCAGCTGCCGCCCGACCAGGCCATTGACGGCGATCAGTGTGACCCCGTTGCACAGCAACATGCCCTGACAGGCGGCCAGGAGCCAGACGTTGCGGAGGATGCTGCGGTCGATCATAGGTGAGGAAGGGAGCGGATGGGGGGCGGCGGGTGGGGTGATCGAGTGGATCGGACCGGCTGGAACACTATCACACCACCGGATCTGGCGTTTCCGGGGCGCCTTTCGGCGGCGCGGCTTCCCCCAGGCCGAGGCCTCATGGCAATTCAGAAGGCCTGCCGCGTGGCCCGAGCCACGAGGCCTGGATGAAAGCGGGCCCGTGGACAACTGCGCTCCGTGCGTGCAGGCGCGGAGCGCGTGCGGCTGCGCTGCCCCGTTACCCGGAGCTGGGCATGGTCAGTGGTGGCTGGGCGCCGCCAACTGGTGGCGAGGCGCTGGCGCTCACGGCTGGCGGTCCGTCCGGTGTATCTTGTCTCGGTTAATCCTGCTGCTCCAGGGCAGGCCGCTGTTCTGCCAGCCGCTCAGGATGCGCAGCCCGGCCTGGGGGCCGTCCTTGACGGCCGGGCCCTGGAAGCCGTCGATCACGAAGCGGGCGTTGGGGAAGCCGCTGGCGCGCAGCAGGGCGGCGCTGGGCTGGCCCCGCTCGCTGCCGGAGCGGCACATGGTGATGATCTCCGCGTCCTTGCCGAGGCCGCGCCGGTCGAGCTCGGCCTGGATCTGGCGGATGAAGTCGGGGTTCTGGTAAAGGCGGAAGACATTGCGCTTGTCGTCCCAGGCGCTCCGGTCCACCAGCATGAAGGGCACGTTCACATGCACCGTGTCGGCGAAACCGACGAACATGATCTCGACCGGGTCGCGCACATCCACGAACAGGATGTTTTTCTCGCCCTGGGTGATGCGCAGATAGGCTTCGCCGGGGGCGACGGCGATCTCCACGGCGTGGGCCGGCAGGGTGGCGAGGCCGACGGTCGCGGCGAGGATGAGCTGTTTGATCACGGTTTCTCCCGGGCGTTGGGGCGGATGGTCAGTTGAGGCCGAGCAGGCGCTTGAGCTGGGGCGCGTCGTGGGCGTGTTCGACGCTCGACACCTTGCCGTCGGCGAGCCGGATCACCGAGACCGTGCCCTTCTGGCGGGGCAGTTCGGCCAGCACGCCGGCCTCCCGGGCGAGGCCGATCGGAAAGGGCAGGGCGCGCATCGCGGGCAGCGCGAACATCCGGGTGACCAGCGCCGGCATGCCGCTGATGTCTGCCAGATAGACCGCCTGCAGGCGCTCGAGGACACCTTCCTTCTCGTTGCCGAGCACCTCGTTGGCCAGGTCACTGGCGGCCTTGTCGGCGGCGAACAGGACGAGTCGGGTGTCGGGCTGCAGGCTCACTTTCTTGCCGTGCTGATCCTCCAGGCTGAAGGCCGGCATGGCGCTTCCGGTGGCGTAGGCGGCTGCCTGGCCGGCCAGCGGCAGGGCGAGGAGGAGGGCAAGGCTTGCGAGGCGAAGGCGGGTGAGGGGCACGGTGGGGCTTCCTGGGTTGATTGGGGATCGGGGTGAAGCGCGTCGCGGTCATCCCTTGCACGGTCGACCAGGGGGCTCAATCGAAGGATGCCGAGGATTTTCATGGGTTCGACACCCCTAGCAGTCGTCAGTGCAGGGCCTTCAGGTAGAAAGCGATGGCCAGCGCGGCGGCGCAGCTCCAGCCCGAAAAGAGCACGCGCCACAGCGGGTGTCGAGGCACGAAGCCCACGCCGCGGATCAGGCCGGCGCTCATGGCCAGGAACAGCGCCAGCGCGAGGGGGTGGTCTGCCTTTCCGGCCGGGTCTGCCATCAGGGGCGGGTAGAGGGTGCCGACGAGCATGATGGCGATGGCTGCGAGCAGGCTGGGCAGGTGCATTCGGGGTGTCGAGGCAGCGGTGTGTGTGGCGGTCATATGGGGGGCTTTCGAGCAGATCCGGGTGGAAGTATAGAAAGATCCGTGCCAGGCGGAGTTGCCTTTAATTGTTATTGAAATCAGTGACTTGTTTGAAGATGGAGCGTGGATAAGGCAGTCTGGCAGACATTCTTCGGCAGTCTGGCAGCACCTGGCAGCGTCCGCGGTCTGCGCTGCCCAGGTGAAGCGCCCGGCGGTAGGCCGCGGGGCGGGTGGCGGCTGCAACCCGCCATAGTCTGGGTCGATGCCGAACATCACTTGAACTAATGGCCGCTAATGTATTCTGTTTTCAGGGCAGGACATGTGCTCGATCCACCCCAGGAAGCGTTGCCACTGGCGGGCCTGGCCGGTGGGATCGGGTGGCAGGTGGAAAGGTGGCGGCCGGGAGTGATCGCGGCGCTTTCCGTTCCAGTAATAACGGTGAGTGCAAGCCACTCATGACAAGAGGAGAGAGCGATGAACACGAACGACAGCAAGTCCGCCGGCCAATGTCCGGTGATGCATGGTGGCAACACGACGGCGGGCAATTCGAACATGGCCTGGTGGCCGAAGGCGCTCAATCTCGACATCCTTCATCAGCACGACGCAAAGACCAACCCGCTGGAGCCGGGCTTCAATTATCGTGAAGAGGTCAAGAAGCTCGACGTGGACGCGCTCAAGCGCGACCTGCGCGCCCTGATGACCGACAGCCAGGACTGGTGGCCGGCCGACTGGGGCCACTACGGCGGCCTGATGATCCGTATGGCCTGGCACGCGGCGGGCACCTACCGCATCGCCGACGGGCGGGGCGGCGCGGGCACCGGCAACCAGCGTTTCGCGCCCCTCAACTCCTGGCCCGACAACGGCAACCTCGACAAGGCGCGCCGCCTGCTGTGGCCGATCAAGAAGAAATACGGCAACAAGCTCAGCTGGGCCGACCTGATGATCCTGGCCGGCAACATGGCCTACGAGTCGATGGGCTTCAAGACTTTCGGCTTCGCCTTCGGTCGCGAGGACATCTGGCACCCTGAAAAGGACATCTACTGGGGCGACGAGAAGGAATGGCTGGCTCCCAGCGACAGTCGCTACGGCGAGGTCGCC
>JAEUNU010000140.1 GCA_016789125.1 Zoogloea sp.
ATACCAGTGCTCGGCGGCCAGACCCTTCAGGCGTGGCAGGGCAGCCCTGACCGCGTCGGTCAGCCGGGCAAGACGGGAACTGGAAAAGGCGGGCGCACCGCGCAGCTTGAGGATTTCGGACATGGCAAGGATGGGCGCGAAGTTGAAAGCGGCCCGGCGCAGGCGCGTAGCCCGACCGACCGGACACGTCGGAGACTGCGGATTATACCCGAGCCCTTCGCCGCCTCCGACCATCGATTGCATCCGGCGAGGCAGGCCACTGACGTCACAGCATCTCAGCCGCATCAGGCGAGTGCCCGATCCGGGGCACAAAAATCCAACGGCTTAGGACAAGGGTATGCAATAATTCACATTCTGTGACCTTCAAGCGCCTGACCGACGATGCTGCCCGATCGAGCCGCCCTTCTTTCTTCGCGCATTTTCTGGGCCATCACCCTGGTCTTCTGCGCCATCGAGGCAGCGATTCTCGCCACGGCCTATGACCACAGCGCCGACGAGGACCACCTGGCCACCCAGCTCGCGGTCACCCACCAGGCCTCCGGCGTCGCGTGGCGCCTGGCCTCGACCAGCGTCGCCACCGAAGCAGAGCCGCAACTGGCCTGGCTGGAGTCGGTCCTCTTCGGCCTCAACCACGGCGGCCCGGTGCATACCCTCGACAACAGCCTCGTGCAGCTGGTGGCCGTCAAGCCCCGCGAGGCCCGCCATGCCCTGACCGACGCCATCGCCAGGCTGGGCAGCGCCAGCCGCCTGCACAACGCCATCCCCGGCTCACCGCTCGTCCAGGAGGAGATCCGGAGCCTGGTCCCGGCCCTAGCCCAGCTCGGCACCCTGCTCGCCAGCCGGCGCGACGACGCCGACCGCACCGCTGCCGCGCTGGTGGGCATCGCCCTATTCACCACCGCCGCAGGCTTCATCGCCGCCGGGCTGCTGCTGCTGCGCCAGTCGCGGCGGCTGGAGCGCTCGGGCCGGCTGATGCGCTCGATGATGAACCAGATCGGCGCCGGAGTCTGCATCATCGGCAGCACTGACAAGATCGCCGACGCCAACCGCGCCGCCTGCCGCATGCTCGGGCGTCCGCGGCGCGAACTGCGCGGCAAGCGCATCGAGGACATCCTCACCGAAAAGGAAGGCGTGTGGGTCGGCGAGCGCCCCGACGGCATGCCGCTGGCCATCGAACGCATTCCCGGCACCATCGAGGGCGAGCGCGGCCCGATGCGCATCTTCACCCTCCTCGACGTCACCGCGCGCCACCTCACCACCGAGTGCCTGCAGCACCTGGCCAACCACGACCCGCTCACCGGCCTGCCCAACCGCGGCTATCTCGAAGGGCGTTTCAAGGAAGAGCTCGCCCGCTGCCGCAAGGACGGCGTGGTGCTCGGCGTCGCCGCCCTCGACCTCGACGGCTTCAAGCCCGTCAACGACACCTACGGCCACGCGGTGGGCGACGCCCTGCTCGTCCAGATCGCCCAGCGGCTCAGCGCCGCACTGCGCATCTCCGACGTGATCGCCCGTGTCGGCGGCGACGAGTTCATCGGCCTGTTCCCCGACGTCGGCAACCGCGACAGCCTGTCCTTCCTCGGCGAGCGCCTTCTTGGGGTCTTCAACGAGCCCTTCGAGGTGATGGGCCACCGCCTGAGCCTGAGCGGCAGCATCGGCCTGGTGGTCGCCCCCGAGGACGGCAACGACCAGGACAGCCTCCTGAAGGCCGCCGACGAAGCCATGTACCGCGCCAAGCAGGCCGGCAAGCGACGCATCCAGCTCTCGGCCGTCGGCCCCGGTCGGGCTGCCTGAAGCCGGCCAGGAAGCGGCGCGCACCGCTCGCCGGCGCCTTCGCCGACGAATCGGTGCGATCGGGTAAAATGTCGGGTTTTCCCGCCGCTGCGCGCCCTTGCCCATCCAATCCTCCCCCGAAGCTCCTGCCAGCCTGCCGTCTTCCGGCAGGCACCACGCCCTGCCCCGCGCCTGGGCCGTACTGCCTGCGCTCGTGCTCGGCAGCCTGGCCGCCGCCGTGGGGGCGAGCGGTGGCAACACCGAGCTCTTCAGGGCCCTCAATGCAGCGGCCGCCAGCCTGCCAGGCTCGATGTGGGCCGTGCTCACCGTGTGCGGCTCGGTGCTGGGTGCCATCGCACTGCTCGCCCCGACCCTCAAGACCCAGCCTCGCTGGCTCGCCTCGGCCTTCCTGGCGGCGCCGCTGGCGATCCTGTTCAGCGAAGGCAGCAAGCGCTACTTCGACGTGCTGCGCCCCGCCGGCGTGCTCGACGCCGAAAGCTTCAACCTGATCGGCCAGAAGCTCTACGTGCACGCCTTCCCGTCAGGTCATTCGACCACCGCCTTCGTCGCCGCGGCCGCCCTCGTGCTGGCCTGGCCCCGGGCCGAACGGCGGCCGCTGGTCGGGCTGCTGGTGCTCGGCACGGCCGGGCTGGTCGCCTTTTCGCGCATCGCAGTGGGCGCCCACTGGCCGCTCGACGTGCTCACCGGCGCCGCCGGTGGCTGGCTGTGCGGCGCCTGTGGGGTGTGGCTGTCGGCCCGGCTGCGCTTCTGGGAGGGCCCGGGCGGCGTCCGCGCGATGGCCACCGTGGCGCTCGCCACCAGCCTCGCGCTTTTATTTGTGGACGCCGGCCAGCCGGACGTCCGCCTCTTTCGCATCGGCCTTGCCGCCTGGGGCATCGGCGGTGCCGCCGCGGCCCTCATGCAAGGCCGGGAGGATTTCCAGTCATGATCAAACGCATCCTCGCCATCGCGGTATCCGCCGGCCTCGTCGCCTGGCTGCTCGCCGACGGGCGCTGGCGCGGCATCGGCGAGGTGTTCATGCGCCTCGACGGCCTCACCCTCGGCCTCGCCGTCGCCGGTTTCATGCTGTCTTACCTGCTGCGCGCCCTGCGTGTCTTCGACGAGTTCCGCGCCCACGCCGGCGGCCGTTTCGGCACCTGTCTGCGCATCGTGCTGGTGCATAACGCGATGATCAACGTGCTGCCCTTCCGGGGCGGCGAGGCGGCCTTCCCGCTCCTGCTGCGCCAGAGCTTCGGCGTCGCGCTGCCGCGGGCCATCGCCTCGCTGTTCTGGTTCCGCCTGCAGGACGCCTTCGTGGTGATGGCCCTGGCCGCCATCGTGTGGCCAGGCCTCCCCCCGCTGCTCAAGGCCGTGGCGGTGGCCGGCGTGCTGCTGATGGCCTGGTGGCTGCCGCGCTGGGCGCGGGCACCCCACGCCTGGGGCGAGGCCAGCGGCTTCACCGCAAAGCTTGCCAAGGTGCGCGACGCCTTTGCCGAAAGCACCCGCCACGCCCGCTTCGGCTGGCTGTGGACGATCGCCAACTGGACAGTGAAGCTCACGGCCCAGGCCTGGCTGCTGGCCGCACTGATCCCCGCCGGCCTCGACGTCGGCGCCGCCGGCGCGCTGGGGGCCGAGCTCGCCGCCATCCTGCCCATCCAGGGCGTAGCCGGTTTCGGCACCTACGAAGCCGGCGCCGCCGCGGCGCTGCTGCCCAGCGGCGTACCCCTCGCCAGCGGCCTGCAGGTGGCGCTGGCACTGCACCTTTTCGTGATCACCTGCGCCGTCAGCTCCGGCGCCATCGCCTGGCTTTTCCCCGCCGGCGAGCCACCCAAACCGACCGCCGCGCCCCAGTCCGGCTTACAATCCGCTCCGACTGCCGCCCCGGAGGCGCGCGCCCGTTCTTCAGCCGAATAGCCATCATGACCGAATCGACCCAGCTCTCCCCCCTTCCGCCGGCCACGCCGGACATTCCGGCTGACCTGCCCCCCCATCGCCTGTCGGTGGTGGTCCCGCTCTACAACGAGGAAGACAACGTGGACCCGCTCCTCGAGCGCATCCACCTTGCCCTCAACCCCGACCCGTACCCGTGGGAGGTGGTGATCGTCGACGACGGCTCGTCCGACAACACCGTGCCCAACCTCGAAAAGGCCGCGCTGCGCTACGGCCCCCACGTGCGCGTCGTGGCGCTGATGCGCAACTTCAAGCAGACCGCCGCGATGCAGGCCGGCCTCGACGCCGCCCGCGGCGACGTGATCGTCACCATGGACGGCGACCTGCAGAACGACCCCATCGACATCCCGCGCATGGTCGGCCGCCTGCTGCGCGAAGACCTCGACCTCGTCGCCGGCTGGCGCAAGAACCGCAAGGACGGGATGATCCTGCGCAAGATCCCCTCCAAGATCGCCAACCGCCTGATCGCCCGCATCACCGGCGTGCATCTGCAGGACTACGGCTGCTCCCTCAAGGCCTTCCGCGCCACCGCCATCAAGAACGTGCGCCTGTATGGCGAAATGCACCGCTTCATCCCCGCCTGGCTGGCCACCGTCACCACCCCGCGCAAGATCGCACAGGAGGTCGTCACCCACCACGCGCGCATGTTCGGCGAATCCAAGTACGGCATCTCGCGCACCTTCCGGGTCATCCTCGACCTGGTGTTCGTTTACTTCTTCATGCGCTTCCGCACCCGCCCGGGGCACTTCTTCGGCGGCATCGGCCTCGGCCTGGGTTCACTGGGTCTCCTGATCCTGGCCTACCTCACCGGCCTCAAGCTGTTCACCGGCGCCTCCATCGGCACCCGGCCGATGTTCTTCGGCGGCTTCTTCTTCGTGATCGCCGGCATCCAGATGGTCACCACCGGCGTGCTGGCCGAGCTCCTCACCCGGGTGTACTTTGAATCCGGCCAGAGCCAGGCCTACGTGGCCCGCGAGAGGGCGCCGCTGGCCGACGCCGAAGGCTGGCACGGCAAGGCCGCCTGAGCCCCATGAGCGGAACCCCGTCTGCCGGCGGCCGGCTCGCCGGCACCTTCCTTGGCCGCCTGATCTTCGCCCTGCCGCTGTTCTCCTTCCTGCTGTGCCTGGGCGGCGCGCCGCTCTTCGACGTGGACGAAGGTGCCTTCTCCGAGGCCACCCGCGAGATGTTCGAGCGGGGCGACTTCCTGTTCACCTACCTCAACGGCGCCCCGCGCTTCGACAAGCCGATCTTCATCTACTGGCTGCAGTCGCTGGGCTACCTGGTCTTCGGGGCCAGCGAGTGGGCCTTCAGGCTGCCCTCGGCGCTGGCCGCCATTGTGTGGAGCTACGCCACCTGGCACTTCGCCCGCGCGCGCTTCGGCCGTGACGCGGCGCTGATCGCCCTGGCCGTCGCCAGCACCGCCCTCGGCCCCTTCGCCATCGGCCGGGCCGCCACCGCCGACGCGCTGCTCAACTGCCTGCTCGCCCTCACCCTGTTCGACGTCTGGCGCCACCTCGAGAGTGGCGCCCGCGGCCCGCTGCTGCGGGCCTTTTTGTGGATGGGCCTGGGCGCCCTCACCAAGGGCCCGGTCGCCCTCATCGTGCCGGCCGCGGTGAGCCTGCTCTACTGCGCCAGCCGCGGCGAATGGCTGCGCTGGGTGCGGATGGTGTTCAACCCGCTGGGCTGGCTGCTGCTCGTCGCCATCGTGGCGCCCTGGTACATCCACGCCTACGCGCGCCACGGGCAGGACTTCATCGACGGCTTCATCATGCGCCACAACGTGCAGCGCTTCTCGGGCTCGCTCGAGGGCCATGGCGGTAGCGCCTTTTATTACGTGCTGGCGGTGCCGCTGCTGCTCCTGCCGTGGAGCGGGCTGTTCTTCATGGCCCTCGGCCGGCTGCGCGAGGCCTTCAAGGACCCGCT
Source organism: Zoogloea sp. (assembly GCA_016789125.1). Lineage (GTDB taxonomy): Bacteria > Pseudomonadota > Gammaproteobacteria > Burkholderiales > Rhodocyclaceae > Zoogloea. The sequence goes on from JAEUNU010000140.1 coordinate 5,644, forward strand.
GCAGCGTTTCCTGTGGCTGTGGTTCGCCTTCGTGCTGGGCTTCTTCTCGCTGTCCGGCACCAAGCTGCCCCACTACGTGCTGTATGGCTGCACCCCGCTGTTCGTGCTGGCCGGCCTGCAGGCCCAGTGGGTGCGCCGCGCCTGGCCGCACTTGGTGGCGCCGATGCTGCTCTTCGTGCTGTTCCCGCTGCTACCCAACATCTTTGATGCCCTCGCCCGCAGCACCCTGGGCGACGGCTTCTACCGGGCCCAGCTGGGCCGCGCCCTCGAGGTGGCGGATGCCCGCTACATCGCGCTCACCGTGGGCGGCCTCGTTGTCTGGGGGCTGTTCGTGCTGTTCCCCCGGGTGCCGCTGCTCGCCAAGCTCAGCGTGACCGCCGCGCTGCAGGCCGGCCTGCTGGCCGCGGTGGTGGTGCCCTACGCCGGCGAGCTGGCCCAGGGCCCCATCAAGGCCGCCGGCCTGAAGGCCCGCGAGCTGGGCGAGGAGGTCGTCTTCTGGCGCTTCACCACCGCGCCGAGCTTCAGCGTCTACCGCCAGGCCGTCACCCGGAAGGGCGACCCGCAGCCCGGCCAGCTGGCCCTGACCCGCGCCGACCGCCTGCCTGCCGACGCCAAGGTCGACACCGTCTTCCGCCAGGGCGGCGTGGTGCTGGTGAGAATCAAGCCGTGAGCGAGCGCAGCCTCGCTCCCACGCTGGCCCTCATCACGGCGGTGCTCACCGCCTACCGGCTGTGGGTGATCCAGCACCTGGGCATCGACCTCTACGTGGACGAGGTCCAGTACTGGACCTGGTCCCAGGCCCTAGCCTGGGGCTACTTCTCGAAGCCGCCGGTGATCGCCGCGCTGATCGCCGCCAGCACCGCGCTGCTCGGCAACGGCCTCGTCGCCATCAAGCTGCCTTCGCTGCTGCTCTACCCGGCCACCACCGCGGTGCTCTACGCGCTGGGCACCAGGCTGTATTCGGCGCGGGTCGGCTTCTGGGCCGGGCTGGGCTTCATGTCGATGCCGCTGGTGGCGGCCCTCGGGCTGTTTGTGTCCACCGACGCGCCGCTGCTCCTGTGCTGGTCACTGGCCCTGCTCTTCCTGTTGCGGGCGCTGGAGCGCGACGGCTGGGCCGACTGGCTGGCCTGCGGCGCGGTGATCGGCGTCGGGCTGCTGTCGAAGTACACCATGGCGGCCTTCCTGCCCTCAGCCCTCCTGCTGGTCGTGCTCGACGCCAGCCACCGCCGCTGGCTGGCCCGCCCCCAGCCCTGGGTGGCGGTGCTGCTGGCCCTCGCCATCCTCAGCCCCAACCTCTACTGGAACTGGGCCCACGACTTCCCCACCTTCCGCCACACAGCCGAGATCACCCGCGTCGGCCACGGCGAACGCGGCTGGCACCCGGTGCAGCTGGGCGAGTTCATCGGCGCCCAGTGGCTGTCCTTCGGCCCGCTGGCAGGCGCCCTGCTGGCCTGGGCCCTGGCCCGCAGCCTGGAGCTGTGGCGCGACCGGGCCCATCGCACCCTGCTCATCTTCATCCTGCCGCTGCTGCTCCTGGTGAGCGCCCAGGCCCTCACCGGGCGGGCCAATGGCAACTGGGCGGCGCCGGTCTTCGTGGCCGCCTGCCTGCTGGTGCCGGCAGTGTTCCTGGCCCGGCAACGGGGCTGGGTGGTGGCCGGAGTGGTCGTCAACCTGGTGGCCGCGCTGGGTGCCTACCACTGGCCCGACATCGCCCGCGCCACCGGCACCGAGCTCACCGCCAGAAACGACCCCTACAAGCGCGCCCGCGGCTGGCTGAACCTCGCCGACGGCGTCGGCCACTACACCGCCGCTCACCCCGAAGCGATCCTGGTGGCCGAAGACCGCGAGCTCATCGCCCAGCTGCTCTACCGCCTGAAGCCCACCCAGTACGCCGCCTGGAACCCCGACGGCCTGCCCCGCGACCACTACGAACTCACGACCAGCCTCGCCGACAAGCAAGGCCGCGACGTGATCTATGTAAGCCGCAAGCCCGCCATCCCCGACATCGCCGCGCGCTTCGAATCCAGTGAAACCCTCGGCAAGGTGGTCGTGCCGATCCACCGGGATTTCCGGCGCGAGGTGCATGTGTTTCTGCTGAAGGGCTTCAAGGGGTATTGAAGCCGGGGGAGCAGATTTGCGCTTCCAGGTAGCACCATTGGTCCGGCGGCGAGCAATGGTGCTACCTGTACCCACCGACGTTGCACCAAAAAGCAGCGACGTTGGTGCTTCACACCACAACCATTGCACAAAAAAGCAGCAACGTTGCTACCTCGGACCACCAACGTTGCACAAAAAAGCAGCGACGATGGTGCTTGAGGGTAGCAGGCTTGCTCGACGGAGCTGCATCGTTGCTGTCCGGAGTAGCAATGTTGGTATTGGGGGGATCAACGGATTTCTGGTCGCTGATGGGGACCGACCGCTTTCCGTTGTTTAGCGTTTCGGTGGCCGGGTCGCGTTCCACGGCCGGGTTTGCACACCCGGTTGTTTGCTGCTCGCTGATGGAGACCAGTGGCTTTCCGCTATCTGGCGTTGCATTGGCCGGGTCCCGCCCCGGCGGGCGGCCTACTTTCTTGCGTCGCCAAGAAAGTAGGCAAAGAAGGCGACCCCGCTTCACCGGTCGTCGGCGTCGCCGACGACTCCCCTGCGCTGCTCGCATCGGGCGGCCGGCGCAGAACTCGCCCGCTTCGCGGGCTCAAACAGCTGCGCCGGAAAGCCCCGCCCGCTGCTGCGCTGCTCGGCGGCTCAGAAGGGGCTTTTCGGAATCACCGTGCGTTGCAGGGCGAGTATGGTTGATCGACGCAAAGGCAGAAAACCTGGTCGATTCGCTGATTGCACAAGACGTTTCAGTAAAGGCTCGGTGTGTGCTGAAAGCCCCTTCCGAGCCGCCGAGCAGCGGAACAACAGGCGGAGAAGTCCGGCGCAACTGTCTGAGCGGGCGCAACCCGCGAGTTCTGCGCCGGCCGCCTGTTGTGAGCAGTGCAGGGGAGTCGTCTGATCAAGCTACGCTTGAGCAGACGACCGGCTCGGCGGGGTCGCCTTTCTTGCCTCCTTCTTTGGCGACGCAAAGAAGGAGGCCGGCCGCCGGGCCGGGACCCGGCCAATGTGGCGCAAACCAACGGAAAGCGGTTGGTCTCCATCAACGAACAGCAGCCATCGGGGAAAAGTATCGTCAGCCCTCCCCCGGCAATGCCCCCGGCAGCTCATCCAGCTGCGCCGCCTCGATCTTCTGGAAGTGGGCGGTGATCTTGCGCGACGAGGTCTGCACCTCAGCCACGTCCTCCCCCGCCTGGCGGATGTGGGTGGCGAGCTTCTGCATGCGCTCGTCGAAGCGGTTGAAGTCCTTCGCCAGCTTGCCCAGGGCGTCCTTGATCACGTGGATCTGCTTGCGCGTCTCCACGTCCTTCAGCACCGCGCGGGCGGTGTTGAGCACCGCCATCAGGGTGGTCGGCGAGACGATCCACACCCGGCGCGTCATCGCGTAGGCCACCACCTCCGGGTGGTAGGCGTGGATCTCGGCGAACACCGCCTCGGCGGGGATGAACATCACCGCACCATCCGAGGTCACGTCGGGCAGAATGTACTTGCCGGCGATCGCGTCCACGTGCTTCTTCACGTCGCCGCGGAAGGCGCCCTGGGCGGCGCGGCGCTCCAGCTCGCCGGTGTCGGCGGCGAACATGCGGTGGTAGTTCTCGAGGGGGAACTTGGAGTCGACGATGACCATGCCGGTGGGCTCCGGCAGGCGCAGCACGCAGTCGGCGCGGGTGCCGTTGGGCAGGGTGTATTGAAAGTCGAAGGCCTCGGGCGGCAGCGCGTTGCGCACCAGGGCCTCCAGCTGCACCTCGCCGAAGGCGCCGCGGGCGCGCTTGTCGCCCAGCAGCTCCTGCAGGCTGACCACGTTGGTGGTGAGATCGCCGATCTTCTTCTGGGCCTCGTCGATGGTGGCTAGGCGAGTCATCACGCTGGTGAAGGTCTCGTTGGTCTTGCGGAAGCCTTCGTCGAGACGCTGGTTAACGTGCCCGCTGATCGCCTCCAGGCGCTCGCCCACCGTGCGATTGAGGGCCTCGAAGCTGCCCGAGAGCTGCTCGGAGGCGCTCTTGAGGCCGCTCTGCAGCAGCTCCCGGTCGGCACGGGCGTGCTCGGAGAGGGTCTTGAGGGTCTCGGCGAGCAGGGTGCTGCGCAGCTTCTCCTGGCCGGCGGCGAAGGCATTCGCCAGCTCGGCGAGGCGCAGCATGGTCTCCTCGCGCTGGGTGCCGAGCTGGCCGACGAGCGCCAGGTGCAGCTGCTGCATGGCCTGGCGGGAGGCGGCCTGTTCCGCATCGAGGCGGTCGCGCAGGTTGTCCACCTCGCCGGCCACCAGGTCGATGACACGGTCGCTGCCGGCGGTGGTGGCGGTCTGGATGTCCCGCAGCAGGCCCAGCTGCAGCTGGGCGAACTGCTCATCCACGCGGCGGCCCAGACGGCCGAGCTGAAGCGCCAGCCAGACGACGGCGGCGAGGGTGACGGCAAGGGCGGCGAGAAGCCAGGGCAGCAGGCTGGAAGCGGATTCGGGGTTCATCGGCCCGAGTATACCGGCGGCCCGGTCGCGCGCCGCGCCGTCAGGTAAGTGCGCGCAGGCTCTCGAGGGGCGGCCGCGACAGCAGGTGACGGGTGCCCAGCCAGCCGGCCAGCATCACCACCACGCAACCGGCCAGCGCACCGGCCAGCACCGGCAGCAGGCTGGGCGCGTAAGGCAGCTTGAACACGAAGTGCCCCAGCGCCCAGCCGATGCCCGTCGCCCCGACCCCGGCCAGCGCCCCGGCGATCAGCCCGAGGGCCGCGAACTCGGCCAGCAGCGCGCCCCGCAGCTGGCGGTTGCGGGCGCCCAGGGTGCGCAGGATGGCGAGCTCCTTCTCGCGTTCGTCGTGGGTGGCCTGGAGCGCCCCGAGGAGCACCACCACCCCGGCCACCACCGCAAAGCCGAACACAAACTGCACCGCCCCGATCAGCTGCTCGACCATGCTCTGGATCTGGCCGATCACCGCCGCCACGTCGATCACCGTGAGGTTGGGAAAGGCCGCCACCAGCCGGTTGGCAAACTCCATCTGCGCGGCAGGCAGGTGGAAGCTGGTGATGTAGCTGGCCGGCTGACTGTCGAGCATGCCGGGGGCGGCGATCACGAAGAAGTTCACCCGCATCGAGTCCCAGTCGAGCTTGCGCAGGCTGGTGATGCGCGCCTCGCTGCGCACCCCGGCGATCTCGAAGCTGAGCACGTCGCCCATCGCCAGCCCGAGGGTCTGGGCGAGACCCTGCTCGACGGAGAACTGGGGCGTGGTGTCTGCCCCGTGCCAGCGCCCCGCCACCACGCTGTTGCCGTCCGGCAGGCGGCTGTCGAAGGAGAGGTTGAAGTCGCGGTCCACCAGGCGCCGGGCGCGGTCGTCGGCGTAATCGTCGGGGCCCACCGGACGGCCGTTCACCGCCACCAGGCGGCCACGGATCATCGGCTGCAGCAGCGGCACCGGGCGGCCATCGTCGGCGAAGAAGGCGCGCAGGGGCGCCAGCTGGTCGGGCTGGATATTGATGACGAAGCGGTTCGGTGCATCAGCCGGCGTAGCCTGGCGCCAGTTGTCGAGGAGATCGCTGCGCACCAGGGTGAGCAGCAGCAGCGCGGTGAGGCCCATGCCCAGCGCCAGCACCTGCACCAGGCTCGCCACCGGGCGCCGCCGCAGTGCCGCCAGGCCATAGCGCCAGCCGCTGCCGGCCACCGCCCGCAGGTGGCCCAGCAGGCCCAGCACCAGCCACGCCACCAGCCCATACACCGCAAAGGCCAGCGCGAAGCCGCCCACCACCCAGGCTCCCAGCAGCCAGTCGCGGGCGATCGCCACCAGCAGGCTGGCCAGCACCAGCGCCCCCAGGCCCCAGGCCAGGCCCTCCCGCGCGGCCACGCCGTTCCACTCCCGGCGCAGCACCCGCAAGGTGGACACCCGCCCCAGGCGGATCAGCGGCGGCAGCGCAAAGCCCAGGAGCAGCAGCAGCGCCACCGCCATCCCGTGGGCCACCGGCCAGCCGCCCGGCGCCGGCAGCGGCACCCCGACCAGCCCACCGAGCAAGCCCGCCAGCACGAACTGCACGCCGAAACCCAGCGCACAGCCGACCACCCCGGCCGCCAGCCCCAGCAGCACGAATTCACCGATGAAGAGCCCCATCAGCTGCGCCTGGCGCGCGCCCAGGCAGCGCATCACCGCGCAGCCGTCGAGGTGGCGTTCGACGAAGCGCCGGGTCGCCAGCCCCACCGCCACCGCCGCCAGCACCACCGCCAGCATCGCCGCGAAGCGCAGGAAGCGTTCGGCCCGGTCGAGCACCGTGCGCACCTCGGGGCGGGCGTTGTCGACGGTCTCGAGGCTCTCGCCCCGCTGCAACCGGCCCTTGGCCCAGGCCTCGAAGCGCGCCACCTCGGCCGGGTCACCGGCCACGTGGAGGCGGTGGAAGGCCCGGCTGCCGGGCTGGATCAGCTGGGTGGCCGGCAGGTCGGCGGCGTTGATGATGAGCCGCGGCAGCAGGCTGAAGAAGTTGGCGCCCCGGTCGGACTCGAAGCTGAGCACCGCCGCCATGCGCAGGCGCGAGGCGCCCAGGCCGACCACGTCGCCCACCTTCGCCCCCAGCGCGCTGGCCAGCCGCTCGTCGAGCCACAGCTCGCCCCGGGCCGGGATACCCGGCGCCGGTGCGTCCGGCTGGTTGAGCCCCGGCGCGATGCGGATCGCCCCCCGCAGCGGGTGCCCGTCCTCCACCACCTTGACGCCGGCCAGCTGTGCGCCTTCGCCGAGGGTGGCCATGCTGGTGAAGCTGGCACTCTCCACGCTCCGCAAGCCACGGCGGGTGGCCTCGGCACGCCACTCTGGCTTGAGGGCATGGTCGGCCACCAGCACGAGGTCGCCGCCGAGGAGCTGGTTGGCCTCCAGCTTGAGGGCCCGGGCCACCCGGTCGGTGAAGAAGCCGACGCTGGTGAGGCTGGTCACCGCAATGATCAGCGCCACCAGCAGCAGACCGAGCTCACCGGCCCGCAGGTCGCGGCGGAGCATGCGCAGGGAGAGAAGCATTTTGGGGAGTGGGAAGTGGGGAGTGGGGGCTCGGTTCTGGCCGGTGTGCGCTGGCGGCGGGGCTTGGGGAGGTGAGCAATCAGGGGGCGGTAACGGCCGGGTTGCGCTGACGATGACGGCGCGCGGGAAACTCAATGGCGGCGGAGCAGCGGAGGCCGAGCGGCCTCACGCCCCCCCACTACCCATTTCCCACTACCCACTACCTACGTCCCACAAGCCAGCCAGCGCTGGGCGAGGCGCACCCAGTAGGCGACGCCGTAGGGGATCGCCTCGTCGTTGAAATCGTAGTGGGGGTTGTGCAGCGTGCAGCCGCCCTCCCCCGGACCGTTGCCCAGCCAGATGTAGCAACCGGGCTTCTCCTGCAGGAAATACGAGAAATCCTCGGCGCCCATGCTGGGCTTGGGGTCCACGATCACGTGGGCGCTGCCGCACACTTCGGCCGCGGCCTGGATGCAGAAGTCGGCCTCGGCAGGGGTGTTGATGGTCGGCGGGTAGCCGCGGCGGTATTCGAAATTGACGTTGGCGCCGAAGGCCGCGCCGATGCCGGCGCAGATGCGCTGCATGGCGTCTTCGACCTGGGCGCGCACCTCCGGTCGGAAGGCCCGCACGGTGCCGCCGATGCGGGCCACGTCGGGGATCACGTTGTAGGCGTCACCGGCGTGGAACTGGGTGACCGACAGCACCGCGGCGTCCTGGGGGTCGGCGTTGCGGCTGACCACCGACTGCAGCGCCTGGACCAGCGCCGCGCCAGCCTGCACCGGGTCGATGCCCTGGTGGGGCATGGCGGCGTGGGCGCCGTGGCCGCGGACCTCGATGTCGAAGCGGTCGGCGCAGGCCATCACCGGGCCGTGGTGCACGGCGATCTGCCCGAGGGGCAGGCCCGGCCAGTTGTGCAGGCCGAACACGGCATCCATCGGGAAGCGCTCGAACAGCCCGTCGTTTATCATCGCCGGCGCACCGCCCTCGCCCTCCTCGGCGGGCTGGAACAGGAAATACACGGTGCCGTCGAAATCAGGCTTTCGCGCCAGCTGCGCCGCGGCGCCGAGCAGCATCGCGGTGTGCCCGTCGTGGCCGCAGGCGTGCATGCGCCCGGCGTGACGGGAGTGGTGGGCGAAGTCGTTCTTTTCGTGGATCGGCAGTGCGTCCATGTCGGCGCGCAGGCCGATCGCCCGCTTGCTGCTGCCGGCGCGCAGCACGCCGACCACGCCGGTCTGGCCGACACCCCGGTGGGTTTCGATGCCGAGGGCCTCGAGCCGCTCGGCCACCAGCGCGGCGGTACGGTGCTCCTCGAAGGCGAGTTCAGGGTGGGCGTGGATGTCACGGCGGATCGCGGTGATCTCCGCGTGATCGGCCCGGAGAAGATCCAGAAGGTGCATGATGCGTCCCGAGAAACGGCCCATGGGCCTTGATGAACCAATGATAGCAGCGCCTGCCGCTGCCGCCCCACCTGCAAGACGACTCCGCCATGAAGCTCTTCTACGCCGACCACTTCGTGCTGCCCCTGCCCGCCGGCCACCGCTTCCCGATGGAAAAATACGCGCGCCTGCGGGAGCGCCTGATGGCCGGCGGTGACTTCACGCCGCACGACTTCAATGTGCCGGCCGCCGCCAGCGATACCGAGATCCTCCGCGCCCACGACGCCGGCTACCTGCAGCGGGTGATCCGCGGCAGCCTCGCTCCCGACGAGATACGCCGGATCGGCTTTCCGTGGTCGGAGGCGATGGTGGAGCGCTCCCGCCGCTCCGCCGGGGCCACCCTCGCCGCCTGCCGGGCGGCGCTCGACGACGGCTGCGCCGCCAACCTGGCCGGCGGCACCCACCACGCCTTCCGCGACCGTGGCGAGGGCTTCTGCGTCTTCAACGACGCCGCCATCGCAGCACTGGCAATGCGGGCCGAGGGCCGCGCGGCGCGCGTCGCCATCATCGACTGCGACGTGCATCAGGGCAACGGCACCGCCGCCATCCTCGCCCGCCAGCCCGAGTGCTTCACCTTCAGCCTCCACGGCGCCCGCAACTTTCCCTTCGAGAAGGAGACCAGCGACCTCGACGTGGAGCTCCCCGACGACACCGGCGACACCGGCTATCTGGATGCCCTCGACGCCGCGCTGCCCGTCGTGTTCGCCCGCAGCCAGCCGCAGCTGGTGATCTATCTGGCCGGCGCCGACCCCTTCGCGGGCGACCGCCTGGGACGCCTCAAGCTCAGCAAGGCCGGCCTCGCCGCCCGCGACGAGCTGGTGCTCGGCGAATGCCGACGCCGTGGCCTGCCTGTGGCGATCGCCATGGCCGGCGGCTACGCCCGCGACATCGACGACACGGTGGACATCCACGCCACCACGATCTCCACGGCCGCACGCATCCACCGCCAGGCTGCGGCGGCCTCGCTATAATCGCTTCACCTCCCTGCCAGGATTGTTCCCATGCGTTTCGAAGGCTCCGACAACTACGTTGCCACCCCCGACCTGATGCTGGCGGTGAATGCCGCCATCCGCCTGCAGCGCCCGCTGCTGATCAAGGGCGAACCGGGCACCGGCAAGACCATGCTCGCCGAGGAGGTCGCCGCGGCCCTGGGCATGCCGCTGTTGCAGTGGCACATCAAGTCCACCACCAAGGCCCAGCAAGGGCTTTATGAATACGACGCGGTGTCGCGCCTGCGGGATTCCCAGCTCGGCGACGACAAGGTCAAGGACATCGGCAACTACATCGTCAAGGGCACCCTGTGGCAGGCCTTCGAGGCCGACCGGCCCACCGTGGTGCTGATCGACGAGATCGACAAGGCCGACATCGAGTTCCCCAACGACCTGCTACGCGAACTCGACCGCATGGAGTTCCATGTGTACGAGACGCGGGAGACCATCAAGGCCCGCCACCGGCCGATCGTCTTCATCACCTCCAACAACGAGAAAGAGCTGCCCGACGCCTTCCTGCGCCGCTGCTTCTTCCACTACATCAAGTTCCCCGACCGGGACACCATGCAGCGCATCGTCGATGTGCATTTCCCGGGCATCAAGCAGGCGCTGCTCAAGGAGGCCCTGGAGGTCTTCTTCGGGCTGCGGGAAGTCCCCGGCCTCAAGAAAAAGCCATCCACCTCCGAGCTCATCGACTGGCTCAAGCTGCTGGTGGCCGAGGAAATCCCGGTCGAGGCGCTGCGTTCGCCCGACCAGAAGGCCAGCATCCCGCCGCTCCACGGCGCGCTGCTCAAGAACGAGCAGGACATGCACCTCTTCGAGCGCCTGGTGTTCATGGCCCAGCGCAACCGCTGACGCAGCGCCGGCCATGCTCATCGAGTTCTTCCTGCACCTCAAGGCCCGCAAGCTGCCGGTGTCCACCAAAGAGTTCCTGACCCTCCTCGAGGCCCTGCAGGCCGGCCTCGGCGGGCACTGCATGGAAGACTTCTACTTCCTCAGCCGCAGCACGCTGGTCAAGGACGAATCCCTCTTCGACCGCTTCGACCAGGCCTTCGGCGAATACTTCAAGGGCATCCAGCAGATCCCGGGGCTGGAGGTCGACCTGCCGGCCGAATGGCTGAAGGCGATGATGCAGAAGCACCTCAGCCCCGAGGAGCGGGCCAGGCTCGAGAAGCTCGGCTGGGACAAGCTGATGGAGGAGTTCAAGAAGCGTCTCGCCGAACAGAAGGGCCGCCACGAGGGTGGCAGCAAGTGGGTCGGCACCGGCGGCAGCTCGCCCTTCGGCAACAGCGGCTACCACCCGGAAGGCATCCGCGTCGGCGGCGAATCGGCCGGCAACCGCACGGCCGTCAAGGTATGGGACCAGCGCGAGTATCGCAACCTGGATGATTCCATCGAGCTCGGCACCCGCAACATCAAGGTGGCCCTGCGCCGGCTGCGCCGCTTTGCGCGGCTGGGCGCGCCGGACGAACTCGACCTGGACGGCACCATCGCCGCCACCGCCCGCAACGCCGGCTGGCTCGACCTGATGATGCGCCCCGAGCGCCACAACGCCGTCAAGGTGCTGATCTTCTTCGACGTGGGCGGCTCGATGGACGAGCACATCAAGGTTTGCGAGGAGCTCTTCTCGGCCTGCCGGGCCGAGTTCAAGCACCTCGAGTACTTCTACTTCCACAATTGCGTCTACGACCACGTGTGGCGCGACAGCTACCGCCGCCACTCCGAACGCACCCCGACCCTCGACGTGATCCACAAGTACGGGCCCGACTACAAGCTGATCTTCGTCGGCGACGCCACGATGAGCCCCTACGAGATCATGCAGCCGGGCGGCTCGATCGAATACCACAACCCCGAGCCCGGCGCCACGTGGCTGCGCCGGCTGGGAGACGCCTACCCGTCGCTGGCCTGGCTCAACCCCGAGCCCGAGCGCAGCTGGGACTACCGTCAGTCGATCGGGCTGGTACGCAAGATATTGGGCGAGCGGATGTTCCCGCTCAGCCTCGACGGCCTCACCCGGGCCATCACCCACCTGTCGCGCAAGCAGTAAAAAGGGTGCCTTCAGACAAAGGCGCGCGCCGGGCACGCAAGGAAACGCAGGGCCGCCCCAAGTCTCCCTGCCCCCCACCGGGGGCAGGCGGAGTCCGGCCCCGGGGCGCTCAGGGCGCCCGGTAGTTGTCCTGGGTCATCAGGTCGACGCCGCACTGGAGGGTCTCGATCCAGTCGAGGAAGCGATTGACCATCACCTTGCCCTCGAAGCGGCAGCCGTGCTGCGGCACGATCATCTCGACATCCAGCTGGCGCACCATGTTCACCCAGAAGCGGCAGATCTTGTTGGAGATCATGTAGCGGCGGTGAAAGCCGATCATCGTCAGCAGATGGTCGTCGAAGTCGCGCACTGGCTGGGCCGCCTGGTCGTGGTCGACCAGCGAGGCGCCCATGTCGCCCGAAAAGAGGATCTTCGAGACAGGGTCGTAGAACTGGAAGTTGCCCTCCGAGTGCATGAAGTGCGCCGGCACGGCCTTGATCTTGCTGTGGCCAAGGGGGATGTTCATGCCCTCGTCGGGGATCCCGATGAGACGGTGGGTGTAGTCCTTGCCGGTGGTGAAGTGCGGCACGAAGCGCGTCCACAGGCGCGAGATCATCACCTTGCAGTGGGTCGCCACCATCCACTTGTTGAGGGACGCGATGATGTCCGGGTCGGCGTGGGTGGCGAAGATGTAGTCGAGGTCACGCGACGGGAAGAAGCGCTGCATCGCCATCAGCAGCCCCGAGTAAGTCATGTTGCCGCCCGGATCGATCAAGGCGCCGTGCTGCCCGTCGACGATCAGGAACTGGTTGCACTGGACCGCATGATCGGCCTCCTCGTCTACCAGATCGTAGAAAGCCAGGCAGGCGTGGGTTCCGTTGTTGAAGAGTTCGACAGCCATGGGGGCAGGAATGTATGAGTTGTAATGGTTCGCAACTTTAGCCGACTCCCACTGCCCAATCCAAGCAAGCACCGATGAGATTGACGCTAATCAAACTAATTCCTCGTCACCTTTCTGCTTTTCGGGTATTTTTTCGATTTTGCTTTGCACAAAAAGAGGCGCCTACTTGAGCAGATCACTCCTTACCCTGGCCCTTCTGGGCGGCCTTGCCCTCTTCCCCGCCGTCGAAGCCCTGGCCCTCGATCAGGGTGCGGCGCGCAAGGCTGCCGGGCAGCAGGCGGTGCCCTTCGGCGGCGCGTATTCGCCCACCCAGGTCGGCAAGCGGCCCCAGGATCTGCAGCGCCCAGGCGTGGGTAATTGCGGCCCGCGGGCCAAGGCCGGCGCTTCGGGCCGGATCACCCGCCAGGACGCGTCGGGCAAGGTTCATGTGTTCAATGACACCGCCGGGCTCGCCAACCGCAACGGCAACATCTACGGCGATTGCAACAGCCCCCGCCCCACGATGCGCCCGGGTAGCAAGACGGCCAAGCCGGCCACCGCCTACAACCGCAGCACCAACACCCTCAAGGCGGCCCGGGATGGCTACATCAACCGATCGGCCACCAGCGCGATGATGCCCCGCAAGGCCCCGTCGATGTACGACCCGGCGACCGGCGTCCTGCGCCCGCCCAAGAAGCTCAACGACTACCAGATCTACCAGCAGTAAACGCGGCGCGGGGACGCGCCCTTCGGCCCGTCCCCGCGTGGTCTGCAGGCGGGGGCAGAGAGCCCCCGCATTGCCCGCTCAGTTGCCGTTCATTGCCAGCATCAGCTGGTTGATGCGCTTCACGAAGCTCGCCGGGTCGTCCAGCGTGCCGCCTTCTGCCAGCAGGGCTTGGTCGAACAGCACCGCGGCCCAGTCCTCGAACTGCTTGTCCTCGTATTTAAGGCGCAGCACCACCGGGTGGGTGGGGTTGATCTCGAGGATCGGCTTGGAGATCGGCATGGTCTGGCCGGCGGCCTTCATGAGGCGCGCCAGGTTCATCCCCATGTCGTGCTCGTCGGCCACCAGGCAGGCCGGCGAATCGGTCAGGCGGTGGGTGACGCGGACTTCCTTCACCTTGTCGCCGAGGCTGGTCTTCATCTTGTCGAGGAGGTCCTTGAGCTCGCCGGTTTCCTTCTCGACGGCGGCCTTGTCGGCTTCGTCTTCCAGCTTGCCCAGGTCGAGACCGCCCTTGGCCACCGAGGCCAGCGGCTTGCCGTCGAACTCGGTGAGGTTGCCGACCACCCATTCATCCACTCGGTCGGACAGCAGCAGCACCTCGATGCCCTTCTTGCGGAAGATCTCGAGGTGCGGGCTGTTCTTGGCGGCGTTGAAGCTGTCGGCAGTGACGTAGTAGATCTTGTCCTGGCCTTCCTTCATGCGGCCGATGTAGTCAGCCAGCGACACGGTCTCGTCGGCGGTGTCGGCCAGCGTGGAGGCGAAGCGCAGCAGGCCGGCGATCTTCTCCTTGTTGGCGTGGTCCTCGCCGACGCCTTCCTTGAGCACCTTGCCGAACTCCTTCCAGAAGGTGGTGTATTTGTCCTTCTGGTTCTCGGCCAGGTCTTCCAGCAGACCCAGGATCTTCTTGGTGCAACCGGCGCGCAGGGTGTCGATATCCTTGGATTCCTGCAGGATCTCGCGGGACACGTTGAGCGGCAGATCGTTGGAGTCGACGATGCCGCGCACGAAGCGCAGGTAGAGCGGCATCAGCTTCTCGGCGTCGTCCATGATGAAGACGCGGCGCACGTACAGCTTCACGCCGTGGCGGGCAGTGCGGTCCCACATGTCGAAGGGCGCGTGGCCGGGCACGTAGAGCAGCTGGGTGTATTCGTGGCGGCCTTCCACCTTGCTGTGGGTCCAGGCCAGGGGCTCTTCGTAGTCGTGGCCGACGTGCTTGTAGAACTCGGTGTATTCCTCGTCGGTGATGTCGGACTTGGCGCGGGCCCACAGGGCGTTGGCCTTGTTGACGGTCTCGTCCTCATCGGTGACGACCTGCTCCTTCTTCTCCTCGTCCCACTGCTCCTTCTTCATCACGATGGGCTGCAGGATGTGGTCGGAGTACTTCTGGATGATCGAGCGCAGCTTCCAGCTGGACAGCAGGTCGTCCTGGTCCTCGCGCAGGTGCAGGGTGATCTCGGTGCCACGGGCGGCCTTGTCGATCGGCTCGACGGTGTATTCGCCGGCGGTGTCGCCGGTCATCGAGCATTCCCACTGTACGCCTTCGGCGGCGGCGAGGCCGGCCCGGCGGGTGCGCACGGTGACCTTGTCGGCGACGATGAAGGCCGAATAGAAGCCCACGCCGAACTGGCCGATCAGGTGGGCGTCCTTCTTCTGGTCGCCGGTGAGCTTGCCGAAGAACTCCTTGGTGCCCGACTTGGCGATGGTGCCCAGGTTGGTGACGACCTCGGCGCGGCTCATGCCGATGCCGTTGTCGGAGATCGTCAGGCTGCGGGCGGCCTTGTCGTAGGCGACGCGGATCTTAAGCTCGGCGTCGTCCTCGAACAGGGCGCCGTTCTCGAGGGCCTCGAAGCGCAGCTTGTCGCAGGCATCGGAGGCGTTGGAAACCAGTTCGCGCAGGAAGATCTCACGGTTGGAGTACAGCGAGTGGATCATCAGGTGAAGCAGTTGCTTCACTTCGGCCTGGAAGTTCAGGGTTTGCGCGGTGGCTTGCTCGACGGTCATGAAACGGACTCCAAGGAAACAAAAGACAGTCACCCATATGGGTACGCCCTGCCCCGTTTCAAGAGCCCGCGATCACGCGCGATTCACTCGTAGCGGATTTCCAGCACCTCGATCTCGCGCAGCCCGGCCGGGCTGGCAAAGCGGATCACGTCGCCCTCGCGGGCCTTGAGCAGCGCCCGGGACAGCGGCGCGATCCAGCTGATGCGCCCCTCGGAGGCGTTGGCCTCGTCGACGCCGACGATCTGGTAGGTCTGCTCGTCCTCGCCATCCACGTCGCACACCGTGACGGTCGCGCCGAAATACACCTGCTCGGTGTTCTCCTGCTCGGACGGCGTCACCACGGTAGCGGTCTCGAGGCGCTTGATGAGGAAGCGGATGCGCCGGTCGATCTCGCGCAGGCGCTTCTTCCCGTAGATGTAGTCGCCGTTCTCGGAGCGGTCGCCATTGGAGGCCGCCCAGCGGATGGTTTCGACTAGGCGCGGGCGCTCGTCGCGGACGAGCTGGTCGAGTTCGAGCTTGAGGGTCTCGAAGCCCCGCCGGGTCATGTAGTTGCGCGTCCCTGGCGGCAGGCTCGGCGTGCCGGGCGGGGCGTCGTCTTCGTCCCCGTCGCTTTCCTTGACGAAGGCCTTGTTCATGGTCGCTGTACTCCCCACGCTTGAAACAGGGCCGCCATGTTAACGCACTCGCGGCGCTCCGCGCGCCGCAGCGCTCAAGCTCTCCTCGCCACTCGCCGCACCAGGCCGGCGACCTCGCCCCCGAGGGGGTGACGGAAGAGCAGCAGCCCGAGGCCCCAGCCGAGCGCCGCGGCGCTCACGGAGCCGAGCACCTCGACCAGCAGGCTTCCCCCCGTGAAGGCCAGGCGAAACGCCGCGCATCCGGCGACCGCCAACAGCGTGACGTACAGAGAGGGCGCCACCGCCAGCGCGATCTGGCCGAGCCGCATGCCGAGAATGCGGCCGAGCACCGCCAGCGTGTAGGTGGTGATGACGACCTCCCCGATCGCCAGCCCCCAGGCCACGTGGGTGAGGGACATGAAGCTGCCCAGCAGGACCAGCACCACCTTGATCGGCTGACCGACGAGATTGAAGCGCAGCGCGTAGCGGGCGTGCCCCATGCCGGCGATGACCGCCCCCGCGGTGTGCCCGACGCTGAGCAGCGCCATGCCGAGGCAGAGGATCCGCGCCGGCTCGACGGCGGCGTCCCACTGGCTGCCATAGAGCAGGCGGACGATGGAATCCATCGCGACGGCCAGGCAGGCGAAAAGCGGAAAGCTGATCGCGCTCAGGTAGCGCACACTCTTGGTGAAGTGGGGAGCAAGGTCTTCGCCCGCCCGGTGACTCTGGGAGAAAAAGGGCATCAGCACCGGCAGCAGGCCCTCCATCAGGGAGCGGTAGGCCAGCCCGACGACGCCCTGGGCACGGGACAGCAGGCCCGCCGACTCGATGCTCACGGCCTTGCCGACGATGATCTCGGGCGCCGCCAGCCCCAGCTCGTTGAGCATCGCCGAGGCCGAAAAACGGCCTCCGGTGCTCATCACATGGCGCCACTCGCCCAACGTGGGGCGAAGCGAGGCGGCGCGCCCGCCGATGAGCAGGGTCAGGGCAACCGTCACGGCGGTGGCCGCCACCGCCGCCCAGGCCAGACCGATGAAGCCGACGCCGTGATAGCAGAGCGCAATGCCCAGCAGCGACTGGGTCAGCGAGGCCGCGAGGTTGATCCGGATCAGCTTGTCGAACTGCATGTTCCGCCGCAGCAGGGCCCCCGAGACCGAGCCGAGGGGCAGGATCAGGAAGTTGAGGGCCAGCACGTTGAGCACCTCGCCGACGCCGTCCTCCCGGTAGAAGGCGGCCAGCGGCTCGCTCGCCAGCCAGGCCACGCAGGCCAGGAACCAGCTCATCGTGAGGGTGATCGTCCCGGCGGTGCGCAGCCGCTCGGGGGTGAGCTCGCGCTCCTGGATCAGATAGTTCGAGATCCCCAGGTCGCGCAAGGCATGGGAGAAGGAGAGGACCAGGCTGCCGATCGAGAAGATCCCGATCTCGTGGGGCGACAGCAGGCGCGCGATCGCGATCGACGAGACGAACTGGATCACGAAGATGAGGTATTTCTCGCCGACGGAAAAGAGTATCGCGGTCTTCAGTTTGGCCATGGTTCCGGGAACGGCTTTGAATGCGCCCGAGGGGCGGGTGCCCTGCACGACCGGCACGCAGCAGCCCCGTAGGAGGCGCCGCAGGCCCGGCCTGCCGGGTTGGCGGCCCGCCGCTGGGCGGCCGATCTGCGCTCAGTCGGCGCGGGGCGGGAAGAAAGCCTTCCCGGCGTGGATCAGATGCTTCGGCTCGCCGGACCACTTCCACGCCTCCACGCAGGCCTTGAACGCGGCGACGGGGCGATGGGAGCTGCGGTACAGCCAGCCCAGGTCGGAAAGGTAGTGCACCAGGCGGCCGTTGAGCGCGGCGAAGTCGTCGGCCGACATGCGCCCCTTCACCCGGGCCGCGTTCTCCTTGATGTAGAAGATCGCATCGACCAGGTATTTCTCGCGGTCGGCGGTGATGTTCGTCTCATGCAGGCGGTAGGAGCCCATGACCTGCTCGGTGTAGACCATCTTGCCCTCCAGCGACAGGCTGATCCACAGGAAGGCGTCGTCGCAGACCTTGAAGCGGGTATCGAAGCGGAGGGCGCCCTTAGGGATGCGGTCCATCGCGATCATGAGCGAGATCGTCGACACAGCGAGGTAGTGGATCGACTGAAAGGCGTAGAAATCGCGGTTGCAGATGTGCACGCCTGGCTCGACCTCGGTGAGGTACTTGCGGGCGTCGTTCACGAAGCCATCGAGGTAGCGCCGCGTGAAGCGGCCTTCGCCGTCGATCACGTTGACGTCGTGGAAGGCGCCGAAGCAGTCGGGGTGCTTCTGGAGCAGATCGAGGAGCGTGGCGATCTTTTCGGGGTGATAGAAGTCGTCGTGGTCGAGAAAGCACACGTAGCTGCCGCGCACGTGCTCGAGCCCCGTGTTCTTGGTGACGGCCGGCCGGCCGCCGCGCTCGGTGCGCTTGAACAGCCTCACCCGGTCATCGACCCGGGCGTACTCCTCGATCATGGCCACCGTGCCATCGCTCGAGCAGTCGTCGACGATCACGAGTTCGATGTTCCGGTAGGTCTGCCCGAGCACGGACTCAATGGCTTGCCGAAGGTAGCGCGTGCTGTTGTAGCAGGCCATCACGACGGAAACGAGGGGCGAAGCGTTGTTCATTTGCAGATCTCTTGGGGAGGCGATGCGCGGCAGCGGGCCGACGCCCGCACTCAGGATTTCGAATAGGCGTCCAGATAGCCGGCGGTCATTGCATCACCCGAAAACAGGCGCGTCACCTTGGCCCGCATGGTGTCGGCCCGGCGCCCGGCCTCGGCGGGCGAATCGAGCACGACGCGCAGCGCCGCGGCCATCGCCAGCGGATCACCCGCCTCGACGAGGAGGCCCTGGTCGGGCGACTCGACGATCTCGGGGATGCCGCCGACCCGGGTGGACACCACCGGCAGGCCACAGGCGCCGGCCTCGATCAGGACGATGGGCAGGCCTTCCCGGTGGGACGAGTGGGCCAGGCAGACGGCGTTCTGCATGAGGGCCGCCACCTGCCGCTGGGGCTGGTTCTCGAGGAAGAAAACCCGCCTCTCGAGCCCCCGGGCGGCCACCTGCTCGCGGAGACCCGCCAGCCATACACCATTGTTGGTGCCCCCGACGAAGACCAGGTTGAGCTGCGGGTAGGCGGCGGCAACCTGCGCGAAGGCATCGACGAGCACGTCCTGGCCCTTGTTGGACACGAAGGTGCCCACATTGAGGATGTACGGCTTGGCAACGGGCGACGCGGCCTCGTCTGCCCGGCCCAGGAAGCGCCCGATGTCGATCCCGTTGTAGATCACCCGCGGCTCGCCGCGGAACAGCCCGAGGGCCTTGATCTGGCCCGCCAGGGCTTTCGAGCAGGCGGTCACCTCGTCGACCTGAGAGGCGACGAACCGCCAGGCGGCGCTGCGGGGGTCGACCGAGAGGACATCCGAGCCGTGGAAGCTCAGCACGATCCGCCCCCGCCACAGGCCCAGCCGCTTGATCAGCACCAGTGGGAAAACGTTGAGCGTCAGGTAGTGGAAGTTAACGACGGCGACGTTCCGGCGGCGCAGCTCACCGACGATCCGGGGGATGCGCCGCCCCAGCGTCACCAGGTAGCGGAGCGTCGCCACCAGGCCGTCCTCGGGCGGCTGGGGGAGGTTGAGATGGAGGAAGCGCCGCCCCTCGGCGTCGGTCTTGTCGCCCTCCTCGACCCAATCCTGGATGCCGATCGTCGCGAGCCCCGGCTGATACCGCTCGAGGCCCCGCCAGAGGTTCTCGACGACCACGTCCACGCCCCCCAGCAGATCGAAGTGGAAAGGCTGGAACAGCAGGACATTGCCCGGCAGCTGCCCGGCGCTGCGCTCAGACGGCATCAGCCCGGCCCGTCAGACCATAGCGCTTGCCGCTGCGGTTGGCGGTATCCATCATCAGCGCGTCCGCGTAGAACTTGGTCGCCCAGTTGGGGTACTGCCACGGGTGGTAGCCACCATTGATCGGGTGGGAGCCCTTGATGCCGCCGACCACCGCCTTCTCGTCGCTGGCGAGCTGCTGGGTCTGCTTGACGAAGCCGAGGATCCGCGTGGTGGCGTCGCGATAGCGCGCTTCGCCAGTGATCTGGAACAGGCGGCCCCAGTTGATGCCGAGCTGGCAGTCGCCGGTGAGGCAGGACCACTTGACGGTGGGCTGCCAGTCGGCATCAAAGCGGCCCGGCAGGCGGCCATCGGCGGGCAGCGCGGCCAGCATCGCGTCGCCGATCTTGCGGGCGGCCAGCATGAAGTCTTCGCGGCCGGCGTAGTCCCCGATCTCGAGGAGTCCGCGCATCGCGTAGGCGATGGTGTGGGTGAAGGGCTGGGCGCTGTCCTGCAGGCAGTTGGTCTCCAGCCAGCCGTTGGCCCGGGCCTGGGTCAGGGCCCATTCGCAGTTGCGTACGGCAGCGTCGAGGAAGCGCTTCTCGCCGGTGATCTGGTGGGTGCGGGCCAGGCTCCAGGCCGAGCGGGTGTTGTAGGTGTTGATGTCCTTGCCGGTCATCGGCGAGCCGAACTTACGCCAGCAGCCGTCATCGTCCATGATGTCGCACAACCAGGCGGAGGCGCGCACGGCGGCGTCGCGGTAGCGCTCGTCCTGCTCCTCCTCGAAGGCACGGACCCAGCCGAAGATCACCTGCCCGGTGTTGAACACCGTCGGCTTGTCGGAGTCGCCCAGCGCGCCGGCCAGCACGCCGCCGCCGGGCAGCTGGATGTCGATCTCCCAGTCGGCCATGCGTCGGGCGCGGGCGCGGCTGTCCTCGTCGCCGGTGATCGCGGCGTAGCGGTACATCGTCGGGATGATGTAGCCGGTGGTTTCCGGGTAGGACGGCGCCCATTTGTTGTAGCGGACAAGCCAGGTCTGCGCGACGCCGCCGTTGCCGGTGACGTCCTGGGCACGCTTCAGCCAGGCTATGGCCGCGTCCAGGTGAACACGGTTGTCGGCCGGGGCGGTAAGACCGATACCCAGGGTGTCCTTGAGGATGAGACGCTTCTGACGAAGGGTTTCACTGATGCTCATGATGATTTCCAGGATTGATTCGGAGTGTTCTTGATCTTCAGGCAGAGGCTGCCGGCGGGGCGTCGAAAAAATGCTGGCCGCCGGCCACGAAGCGGGCCGACTCGCGGCTATGCTCGGCAGCCCGGATCCAGGTCAGGGCTGTCCGGCCAAGGCGATCAGCGTGCAGCACCCCGCTCTTCTGAAGGTGCTCGACGAGCCGGTCCTCGCGGCGCAGGCGGTTGGCCTCGGCAGCGAGCACCCGGACAGTGCAGTCGAAAGGCTGCCCGTCGCGGCCGATCACCACGCCAGCCACCGGCTCCAGCTCGTAGAGCGGGCATGGCAGGGTGGCTTCGAGCTGGTCCTCGACGAAATGGGTGTAGGTGAAGGTGGAGAACGGTGCATCGAAGCCGACGATCAGCGCATCCCGGGCCAGCAGGCGGGCAAACGGCGAGGCCTCGCCGAAGGAGCGCTCGGTGCGCTCGTGCCCCTCGACGAAGGCCGCCGCGTCACGCCCCCAGGCCAGCAGCGGATGGGTGACGCTGAGGCTGCGCTGGACGCCTTCGCTGCGCCGGAAGACCTCGGAGACGAGGCCCATCATCGACGGGCTACGCAGCACATTCATCGGCTTGCCTTTGGCGAGCCACTGAGCCGAGCTCATGTTGTGATAGGGCATCGACGGCATCACCAGCAGGCCGTCCTCCCCCACTGCGGCCTTGAGGGTGCGCACCACATCGGCGGGCTTGCCCTGGAAGCCGCTGTGCTGCAGCCAAGACGAATGGAACATGACCGTCGAGCCGGGCACCACGCCGATCTCGCGCAGCCGGGCGGCCAACTCGGCGGGGCCGTAAGCCCAGAGGGTGCGTGCGGCCTGGGCCTTGGCCCAATCCTTGAGCTTTGACAGCTTCATCGGGCAGGAGCTCCCTGGCGGCCGTCGACGACTTCGTCGAGCAGCCGGGCGAGCCGGGCGGTGATCGCCTTGCGGTCGAACTGGGCCAGATAGGCGTCGTCGGAATCCACCTGCTCGGGCACCGGCCGGGCGAGCCAGTCGCGCAGCATCGCCTCGCAGGCCTCGGTCGATTCGGCGGGCACGGCGCGGCCCAGACGGGCCCGTTCGATGATCTGCTGGGTCGCGCCGGGGTCGCACAGGGCGAAGATGGGCCGGCGCACCGACACATATTCGAAGAGCTTGCCGGGGATCACACCATCGGAGGTCTCGCCGGTGTCGACGATCAGCAGCAGATAGTCGCAGTTGACCTGGGCGTTCATCGCTTCGGCGTAGGACACGTCACCGGCAAAATCGTAGAGGTGGGCGATGCCGTACTCGGCGAGGATCTGGTCATAGCGCTTGCGGATCGACGGCTCGACACCACCGAAGATGCGCACCCGCGCCCGCGCGGCGAGCGCCGGGTCGCTGCGGTGGATACGTCCCAAGGCCTCGGCGAAGGCGTAGCCGCGGCGGTTCTTGAAGAGACGGCCGGTGTACACGAACTCGATGGTCTCACCGGTGAAGGGGCGCGTACGGGCACGTTCGCCATAGAGCTCGGTGTCGTAGCCGTTGGTGAGGGTTTCCCAGCGGGCCTTGAGCCCGGGGTGCAGGCGCTGCATGTAGGCGGTCTTGGGCTCTGAGACGGTGACGATCACGTCGGCCTCGCGCAGCAGGCGGCGCTCCATGCGCAGCTCGATCTTCTTGCGCCAGTCGGGCACCCATTCGCGCAGCACATCGCCGTACCACAGGTCGCGGTAGTCGGCGATCCAGGGCAGGCCGGTCTCGCGGCGCAGTGCGTGGCCGACAAACATGCTCGAGAAAGGCGGGAGGGTCGTGTAGACCGCATCGATGTGGCGCTCAGCGCACAGCTTGCGCGCTACCTTGAGGGCTTCGTCGGCCCACAGGCGATAGTCGTCGGGAACATCGACAAGATTACGCAGCACCCAGCGCGTCATCGCGTGGGCGTGATCCATCAGCCCGCCGGAAGCCACCGTGGCCACCGGTGCCGCCACGGCCACAGCAGCACCGGACGAAGAGCCGGCACCGAGCGAGGCCGGTGCGGCCGGCTTGCGCCCGAGCATGCGTTTGACCGCATTCGCGATCTCCTCTTCCCGGTTACGCGCCTGCACCCGGACGACTTCGACACCGTCGGCAATCTCCGCCATCAGGGATGGGTCGTAGTTGGGCTCTGTGCCGCGGGGCTTGAGAGTGATCACGATCGAGCGCCAGCCATGCTGGCGGAGCTGATCGACGAACTTGACCGTGCGGATACGCCCGATGGTCTTGAGCGGAGGAAATTCGCCCGCGATCACCAGCAAGGTGCGCGGTTCAGCCATATTGAGCTCCCGTTGTTTGCAGTTTCTTGCAAAGATCCTGAAAGATCAGGACCCGATTTGACCAGCTGTTGGCCTGGGCATGGCGCAGGGCACCCGCCTCGAGGCGGGCCCGGAGGGCTTCGTCCCCCAGGACAGAGTTGATTGCCGAGGCGATTTCGTCGACCGACTCGCCGTTCACCAGCAAGCCGCTCTCCCCGTGGCGCACCGCCTCGACAGCGCCCCCCGCCCGCCCGCCGATGACGGCCCGGCCACAGGCGTTGGCCTCGAGGAAGACGAGCCCGAAGCCTTCGGTGTCGCCGTCGGGCATGGTGCGGTTGGGCATTACGAAGAGGCTCGCGCTGCGATAGGCCGCCAGCAACTCTGCGTCGCTCACCGAACCGGTCAGGGTGATGCTGTCGGCGACACCGGACGCATCGGCGAGGGCCTGCAGCTCGGCCCGCTGGGGCCCATCACCGACGATCACCAGTTGGGCGTCGGGATGTGCGGCATGGATG
This sequence comes from Zoogloea sp., assembly GCA_016789125.1. Lineage (GTDB taxonomy): Bacteria > Pseudomonadota > Gammaproteobacteria > Burkholderiales > Rhodocyclaceae > Zoogloea. The sequence continues at coordinate 29,185 of JAEUNU010000140.1, forward strand.
GCCGGCCAGGCCGCAATGGTCTTGTCGAAGCCCTTGCGCGGCACCAGGCGCCCCACTGCCACCACCAGGCGCTTCTGCCCCAGGCCGAACTTGGCCCGGAAGGCCGCGTCGTCCGGGCCGGGCGAGAAGCGCAGGGTGTCGACCCCATTTTCGATCAGGCAGACCCGCTCCGGGCGGACGCCCATCTGCTCGACCAGGGCCTTCTGGGTGAAGCGGCTCACCGACACGATGCCGTCGGCGGCCTGGAGGTAACTCCGCCGCCGCCGCCCGAAGGAGCCGGCGCTGAAACGGGTAGTGATCTCCTCGCCATGGACGTAGAGGATCACCGGAATACCGAGCACTTTTTTGAACAGGCTACCGAGCCAGGCCGACGAATTGAGTTCGCCGATGCAGATCACCCGCACCTGGTGCTTCCTCACCAGCGACCACACCTTGGCCACCAGATGCACCCGCAGTGGAATGTCGATAGTCAGGAAGCGCCAGGCGGAAACCAGCTTGTTGGCCGGCGGCGGCGTCATCTCGGGGCGCAGGAGGTCCATACGATACACCGGAAAGCCACACTGCACGTCGTGCTCGCGCCAGCCGGCTATCTCCTTGCCGTCGGTGTAGTTGCGCCGGGTCGCCAGTGCAACCATGTTGCCGGCGGGCTCGGAGAGACGGCACAGGTTGGCGTACACCGTGGCCGACCCTCCCTGGATCGGGCTGAAGATGCTGGCCACCATCAGGCAGGCCCCCGGCTTGGCTGCTGAACTCACCTCGCCTCCCCGGTGTCTCCACCCGTGGCAATACGCTCGAGGTCGGCGGCGATGCCGGCCATGTGCTCGTCGGCAAAGGCTTCCGCGATCTTCCGGGCATCGGCCAGGCTCTCGCGGCTGTATGCGGTGATTGCGATGACAGCCGCATCATCACCCCTACCGCGCAGGCGGGAGGCGAGTTCGAGCAACTTGCTGAGCGAGTCGTTGGTAGTCAACATGCCGTTCACCCAATACACATGGTGTAGCGCCGCATGACGACCGTTCTTGAGGTAGGCCTCGACGCCCATCTCTGGAACGCCGGCACGCGCAGGGGACCGCGCCGACGCAGCCCAGCTCCAGTCCTTGGTCGGCTCGTAAGCATTGTTCACGCTCACCAACTCGACCCCCTGGCGCTGGTTACGAAAATAAGCCACGAACACATCGATCTGATGAGCGCGATAGACGAAGCGCCGCTCGTAGCTGACACGCGCCCCCGGGAAGATCGGGCGAACGCCTTCGTCCGCCGAACTTCCATGCTCGAGCGCGGCGAGAGACTCCATGTGCAGAACCGGCATGCTTCGTAGCGGCAGGTTTTCCATCTGGACAGCCCCGTAATGCCAGCTGAAGGGGACTGCAACGGCCAGCACCCCCATGCCCAGGAAAGATGCCGCAGACGCCAATCTCATGTTCTGAGGCGGTGGCACTTCAGGCACGGGATCGCGCCAGCGTACACCGACGGCAAAGCCGGCGAACACCGCGACACCAAAGATCACCCAGCCAAGGGCCAGGTGGCTGAGGCCCAGGCCCCATTCGTTCTCGGTGAGATGCGCGACCATCACGATCACGTAAGCCCTCACCCAGTTAGCTATCAGCGGCATGAGGACCGACCACACCATGAACAGCACGCGCTTGTGGGTGCGGGTGTAGGTCAGGTAGGCAAAAACGGCGCCGATGAACACCGAGGTCAGCAGATAACGGATCCCACCACAGGCCTCGACTACGGACCAGCGGCCGCTCGGAATCACGAAGTTGCGGCCCTCCTGAAAAACCGGCACGCCCGAGTAACGCAGGGCAAGCACCGTAGCGTCGGCGGTCCAGTTCATGAGATCCGGCAACACCTCATGGCCGAAGGGCACTGCAAACAGCAGGAAGGCCAGCGGCCCACGCACCGTCAGGAAGGCCTTGTCACCCATCACCGCCCAGACCGCAAAAATCAGCATCAGCACGATGGAGAACTGCACCACCGCAGCAACCGCTACGGTTTCCCCCAGAAAGGCCACCAAACCGGAGAGCACAAGGAGCGCAAAGCCCCTCCAGGAGGGCCTGAAGCCAATTCCCGACAACATCGCGTGCTTTGTCCACAACAGGTAAGCCACGACGAGCAGCACCACGTAGCCGTGAGCGTGACTCGGCAAGGTCTCCCAGGCCTCGAGCACCAGCGCGACCTGGGTCCGGAAACTGAAGAGGATGGCCGCCCAGACGAGGAGCACCACCAGCAAGGGGAGCAGCAATGCCCCGCCACGTTGGCCAGCGGCGCCTGAGGAAAGAGCACCTGCGGCGTTCCCGGAGCTGTTATTGATGAATGACATGGATCGTGACTCGCTAATTCGTCTGCAATTGGCTGGCAGGCTGCGGCTCGGCGGTTGCAACCCCGGTCGGACGAGATTTCTCCTCGGCCAGCCTGTCCTTCACCCATCGCTGGAGTGCCACCAGAATGAGCATGTAATAGAAAGGCATGTCCCAGTAAGCCAGGCTCAAGAAAGCGCCCCCCACCGCAAAACCGATCAGGGCGACCCGGACCATGGAGGCTAGTTGCAAGGCCCACTCGGCATCGGGCAGGCCCTTGGTAAGCTTGATCACCCGGGTCGACATCCGAAGTGTCACCACCCAGAACATCAGATAGAGCGCCAGTCCGATGTAGCCATGCTCGCCGAGAACCTGAAAGTAGATGCTGTGCGCGACGATGACGAAGTTCGGATTGGGTGCGAACAAGTGGTAGATGAAGGGCGAATCGGTCGCGAAGCCTGCACCCGTGATGCGGCTGTTCGCGATGTTGATCGCCATCGTCCAGGCGTTGATCCGCCCCATGGCCGAGGCGTCAGCCTCGTAGGACTGGATCGTTTCCATGCGGGAGAACCACTCGCTGGGCATGAACATCACCATCACCGGCGCCAGTATGATCAACGCGATACCAATCGTCAGCTTGGCCTTGCTGCGCCACCAGAACAACGAAGCCATCGCGAGCATGGCGAGCAAGGCTCCGCGGGAGTGGCTCCCCAGTGCGGCAAGGGCCGACAGGACCATAGTGGCGTAGAGGCCGCGACGCAACCACTTTCCCCCGACCCGCTTCACCATGGGCAGGCTGAAGCTGAGCGCCGACTGCTGTGCCAAATAATAAAGAAGCGGAATCGTCATGATGAGGGCGACAGCGAGTTCGTTGTTGCCCTCGACCGCGCTGGCGGGCGGCCCCCAAACCCGGAAAGAGCCACCCGTGATCAGTGTGAAGAAGCCGCCCTTCAGCCCGAAGAAGCCCATCGACGCTGCCACGACCCACACGAAACCGATGATTTCGTCCCGGGTGCGGATGATGGAGGCGAGAACCAGCACCACGCCGAGCACCTTGAGCACCTCGACGTAGCGGGCGGCACTGGGGTCGGGAAGGATGGCCGACATGGTCGTGACTCCCATCCAGACGATCAGCATCGTGAGCACCGTGAGCGGGCTGCCGCCGGGCCATCGCACCTGCTTCGAGTTCATCAACATCGAAACGAGAACGATCAGGATCGCGATCATCGCGAACGGGAACGAATAGGCGAACCCCCAGCCCATGCGATGCGGATTCATTAGACCGATCCACACCCACAGCAAGGCGCCCACGTACGGCCGACGAAGGGCAAGTACAGCGCCGTAGGTGAATATCAGGAGTACCGCGATGTCACGCATCAGCGTTCATGCCGTCAAGGTCGGATCTGCCGCAGCACGGCCACCCATGATTTGTTTGAACAGCGCCAGCTGACCGCGGGTCGTCTCCGCCCAGTCGAACTGCTCGGCATAGGCCCGAACAGCCTTTCGGGACGGATAGGCAGCGAGCAATTCACCGAGGGCATTCACCAAGGCATCCACCGAGCGATCGGCCATCAGCCGACCGGCATCGGGCGACTGGATCACCTCCGGCGTACCACCCAGGGGAGTCGCCACCACGGGGGTTCCACAGGCCATCGATTCGAGCAGGACATTAGCCCAGCCTTCACGGCTGGAACACAGTACAAGCGCATCGGCAGCGCTGTACCAGTATGACAGTTCGGACTGGGGGCGCGCGCCGGCAAATGTCACGCGATCGACGACATTGTGCTGTTCCGCCAGCGCTTTCAGATTGGCATGCTCCTCACCCTCGCCGACGATGAAGAGCCGTGCATCGGGGACGCGTGTCATTGCTTCGATGGCAATGTGATGCCCCTTGCGCTCGATAAGGTAGCCCACTGACAGCAGCACGCGCCCTGCCCCGATGCCGAGCCGGCGCCGCGCGTCGGCCTGATCGTGAGGCTTGAAGCGCTCGAGATCGACACCGTTGCGAAAGACATGGGTCTTATCGGCCCGCCCGCCCAGCTTGACGAGGCGGTCCATGAGGTCACGACAGACGCCAATCGAGCCGGCAGCCCTGGACTCCGCCCACTGGATGCAGCGGCGGGGAATCGGATAATCAGGCAGGAGCGTCAGGTCGGAGCCACGGGCGGTGACCACGAATGGCTTGCCGAACCACGAGGCAAGAATCGCCGCCGCAACCCCGTCCGGGTAGTAATAATGGGCATCGATGAGGTCGAAATCGAAACCCTCTTCAATCAGCCGCGCAACCGTCGCCCGCGCGCCCAGCGCGAGGGTCAAGGGCGCGATATTCATACCCACCTTGGGTGGCAGGACGTAGCGAGGATGCCAGACCTCGATACCATTGTGCACCTCGCGCCTCGGCGTGGCGGCATGCTTCGCCCAGACTCCGAAACGCGGATGGGCACTGGGAAACCAAGGCACCGGGGCAATCACGCGGGCTTCCACCTCGCCGCTGGTCAGCAGGTGCCGCAGACGTGTCTCCACAAAGATCCCGAAACTGGGGCGAACGCCGCTCGGATAAAGCGACGAGAACAAAAGGATGCGGATGGGGCGCGCGGGCCGACTGGAGGCTGCCATCATGCCGCGCCCCTCCCCGCCCGCGTCAATGCAGCATAGACCGACACGTAATTGCGAACGCTGTTGCGCCAGTTGCGGACATCCTCGACGAAGCGCCGCCCGGCCTGCCGCATGGCAGGCCAGTGCCGGCGGTCGGCGAGCATGTCGCTGACGGTAGCCGCCAGGGCCCCCGCATCACCGGCGACGAACAGGCGCCCGGTCTCGCCGTCACGGATCAGTTCGCGGTGCCCGCCCACGTCCGAGGCGACGAAGATCCGCCCCTGGGCCATCGCCTCAAGGGGCTTGAGCGGCGTCACGAGCTCGGTGAGGCGCATCGAGTGGCGCGGATAGGCCAGCAGGTCGATCAGGTCGTAGTAGCGGCTGACCTCGGCGTGGGGCACGCGGCCGGTGAAGACCACCTTGCCTGCAATGCCGAGCCGCTCGGCCTGGGCCTTGAGCCTGGCCTCCTGGGAGCCGCCGCCGACCAGCAGCACACGCAGATCTGGCTGACTGGCGTGCAGCGCGGCGAACGCGTCTAGGAGCAGATCGAGGCCTTCGTAGGCGTAGAACGAGCCGACGAAACCCAGCACGGTGCAGCCCTCGAGGCCCAGCCGGGCCTTGAGCGCAGCGTCGGGCGTGCCGGAGAGCTGAAAACCCTCCACGTCGACCGCATTGGGGATGACGGTGACCTTAGACTCGGCGACGCCCCGGGCGACGATGTCGCGGCGCAGCCCCTCGCAGATCGTGAACACATGGCCGACCCGCTTGATCGCCCAGGTCTCCAGGGCCCGGGTGGCGCGGTAGCGCAGGCTGCCTTCGGAGGTGGTACCGTGGTCCACCGCGGCGTCTTCCCAGAAGGCGCGGATCTCGTAGACCACCGGAACCCCCAGCCGCCGACCGACCCGGATCGCCGGGATCGCGTTGAGCACCGGTGAGTGTGCATGAATCACGTCGGGCTTGAGCTCGCGGACGAGGGCCTCGAGGCGCTGCTCGGTGGCGCGGATCAGCCGCCATTCGTTGAGGCCGGCCGGGCCCGCTGGTGGCACCGGACAGCGGTAGAAATCGAGGCCATCGACCTCTTCGTGGGCCGCTGCGCAGTGGCCCTGCTTGGGCGACGTGAGGTGGAAGGTCTCCCAGCCGAGGGCGCGCTGCTCCCGCAGGATCGCCGCGGTGCGGAAGGTGTAGCCGCTGTGCAGGGGAATGGAGTGGTCGAGGATGTGGAGGATGCGCATTTAGAGGCTCATCTCGGCCGCGCTGGGCGCCGGCGCGGTGGCGTTGCTGTTACGCAGGAAGGCTTCGAACATCAGGGTGGTCCACAACGGGGCACTGTAGTCGCGGGCGCCCGACTGGTGGGCATCGACCAGATGCTGCAGGTAATCGCGGTTGAAGATGCCGGTGTCGGCCAGGGTCGAGCCCAGCACGGCCTCGCGAACGCGCTCCTTGAGCGGGCCGCGGAACCAGCGCGCCAGCGGGACGGCAAAGCCCATCTTGGGGCGGTACAGTACGTCGTTGGGCAGGAGCGGCTCCATGGACTTCTTGAAGACGTACTTGCCCTCCTGGCCCTTGATCTTGAGGCTCGACGGCAGCGTAGCCAGCCATTCGATGAGCTTGTAGTCCATCAGCGGGGCACGCACTTCGAGGGAGTGGGCCATGCTGGCCCGGTCGACCTTGGTGTTTATGTCGCCCACCAGGTAGGTCTTGATGTCGAGATACTGGATCAGCGCGAGCGGGTCTTCGGTGTTGGCGTTGGCGCCGTGGCGGCGGAACACCTCGATCGCGTTGTAGCCGGCGAGCTCATTGCGGAACTTGCTGGAGAACAGGCTGCGCCGCATGTCGTCGCGCAGGATCGACACGGTGTGGAAGTAGGCCTGCACGGAATCCCGCGCCAGCGCCTGGAACGTCGTCTTGGCGCGGAACACGCGGGGCGCCCAGTCGGCCTTCGGGTACATCCGCCCGAGCATGCCGAACAGCGGCCGACGCAGGCCCGCCGGCATGCTACCGCGCATCTTCTCTTCCATGAGGTGCATGCGGTGGCGACGATAGCCGCCGAGGTTCTCGTCGCCACCGTCGCCCGACAAGGCCACCGTAACGTGCTTGCGGGCCAGCTGGCAAACCCGGTAGGTGGGGATCGCCGAGCTGTCGGCGTAGGGCTCGTCGTAGAGCGCGGCCAGGGTATCGACGAGGTCGAAGTCGTCGGACTTGACGGTCTCGACGAAATGCCGCGTCTTGTAGCGGTCGGCGACCATCTGGGCGAAAGCAGATTCGTTGAAGGCCGGGTCGTCGAAGGCGATCGAGCAGGTGCTGACCGGGTCGCCGGAGAGCCCAGCCATGATCGCCACCACCGCGCTGGAGTCGACCCCGCCCGACAGGAAGGCGCCCAGCGGCACCTCGGAGATCATGCGCAGGCGCACCGACTCACGCAGGCGCTCGGTGAGCTCGGCGGTGGCGTCGGCCAGGGACAGGGGGTTGTCGAGGGTGAAGTGGACGTCCCAGTAGAGCTTCGGGGCCGGGATCGGCTGGCCGCGGCGGATGCACAGGCTCTCGCCCGGCTGCAGCTTCTTGGCCCCCAGGAAGATCGTGCGCGGCTCGGCCACGTAGCCCAGCGCGAAGTACTCTTCGACCGCGTGGGGGTCGATGCGGCGGTCGAGGCCCGGGTGCTGCATCAGCACCTTGAGCTCGGAACCGAACACCAGCGTGCCGTCGCCGAGGATCGCGTAATACAGCGGCTTGACCCCGAGGCGGTCGCGGGCCAGAAAGAAGGTCTGGCGGTTGCGGTCCCACAGGCCGAAGGCGAACATGCCGCGGAAGCGCTGCACGCACTCCTCGCCCCACGACTCCCAGGCGTGCACGATCACCTCGGTGTCGCTGCGGGTATGGAAGACGTGGCCGAGGGCCTCGAGCTCGGGCACGAGCTCCTGGAAGTTGTAGATCTCGCCGTTGAAGACGACCGCCACCGAGCCGTCCTCGTTGAAGAGCGGCTGCTGGCCGGTGGACAGGTCGATGATCGAAAGCCGGCGGTGCCCCAGCGCCACGCCGGGCTCGAGGTAAACGTCGCCCTCGTCCGGGCCGCGATGGAACTGGATGTCGTTGAGCCGCTGCATCAGGCCGCGATCGAAATCGCGCTTGCCGCGGGTGTCAAAAAGGCCGGCGATACCGCACATGGATTGTCTCTACTTTCAACGAAGGGCTTTGCGGGATTGAACGGCTGGGTCGCACGGGCGGGAAACGCCGCAGACCAATTCCTGATAAAGGAAAAGATACGCGCCCACCATGGCGTCGAGGCTGAACTCGGCCAGGACGCGCTCGCGCCCCGCGCGCCCCATGGCGGCGGAAAGGTCCGGCGCGTGGAAGAGCTGCCCCATCGCCGCAGCCAGCCCGTCGGTGTCGCCCGGGCGCACCAGCAGGCCGGTATGCCCGGCCTCGACCAGCTCGGGGTTGCCGCCCACGTCGGTGGCAACGACGGGCAGGCCCGAGGCCATCGCCTCAAGCAGGGTGTTGGAGATGCCCTCGGCGATGGACGGCTGGACGAATACGTCAAAGCTGCGCATCGCCTCGGGGATGTCGGCCCGCTCACCGGCGAGCCACACCTTGCCGTCCAGGCCCTCTTCGCAAACGAGAGCGGTGAGCTCGGCCAGCAGCCCGCCACCGCCGACGATCGCCAGGCGGGCGTCGCGCGCCGCATCGGCGTCGCGGCGCACGAGGGCCGCAAAGGCACGAATCAGGTCGGCGTGGCCCTTCACGGCCTGAAGACGACCGATGGCGCCAAAGACGATCAACGAGGGATCGTTGAAGGGCGACCCCGCAAGCGGCGCCCGCCCCGTCCCAGGTGAGAATCGACGCGCATCGACACCGTTGCAGATGCGGCGGACCCGCCCTGCCCCGATGCGCACCTTGTCATGAAGGTACGATTCGATCTTGCGCGACAGGGCCACATAGCGGGACACGAAGACCGAATACAGCCGACGGACCAGCCGGTACTTCTTGTTCGAGCCTTCCCGGTCGTTGTGGTCCCAGCCATGCTCGCCATGGATGCGCACCGGCACGCCAGCCAGCCACGCCGGCACCAGCATCTCGAGAGCGGCGATGTTACGGGTATGGACGATCGCCGGCCGCAGCTCGCGGAACATCCGGAACAACACCGGGTATAGCTTGAAGCCATGGCCAGCTGGCTTGTGCAGGGAGACGAACTCCACGTCGGCGCGCTTGACCCGCTGGGTGAAGCCAGGCGCGCAGGTCGTGAGCGCAACCACCATGTGGCGGAAGTGCTCGACTGGCATGTGGTTGAGCAGATTGACAATCCCGTTCTCCAGCCCTCCGACATCGAAGCTGTACACCACGTGAATGACAAGAGGACGAGGATCGGTCATGACTCTTCAACTAATGCGGCACGACGGGCAACGCAGGTGAGCGAACGGGCGCCTCAAGGACGCTTTCGAGTGCGGCAAGATGGGCAGCCCAGCTGTAGCGGGCGACGACACGCCGCCGGGCGGCCTGCCCCATGTTGCGGCGCGATATTACATCAGCGAGCAGAACGATGATACGCGATACGAATTCATCCCCGTCGTGGGCAATCTCACAATCCTCCCCGGGTATGGCCTCGAGCCCGGTGGCGGATGCCGAGGAAATCACGACCGGTTGCGCCATCGCCATCGCCTCGAGCACCTTGTTCTGGATGCCGCGGGCAATCCGCAGCGGCGTGACGATCACATCGGCATGTGCCAGGTAGGGCCGCACGTCGGGCACCGTGCCGGTCACCACGACGCCGTCGGCAGCCAGGGCCTGCACTGCGGGCGCCGGGTTCATGCCGACGATCCAGAAGCGCGCATCGGGAAACTGCCGGCGCACCCTGGGCAGGAGCTCGCCGGCAAACCACACCACGGCGTCGATGTTCGGCCAGTAATCCATCGCCCCGGTGAACAGCAGCACCGGCCCGCCGGGCGGGAACGGATTATCGAAGGTGTGCTCGGGGCTGAAGTAGTCGGAGTCGACCCCGTTCTGCATCACGCCGACCCGCGGCGCGAGCTCGGGGGCGGCCTGACGGAACAGCTGGGCCTCGGCCTCGGTGACGAACAGGCTGGCGTCGCTCGCGGCAGCAGCCTTGCGCTCGAAATCGAGGAGCTTCGCGCCTTCACGCCGATACAGCCACGACATCGGCCAGCGATGGTCGGGGGCGTATTGGGTCCATTTGGCGGAGTCGAGGTCGCAGAAGTCGATCACCCGCCGGGCCAGGCCGGGCACGTCGAGGTACTGGGCCATCGGGCCGGAGAAGGCGACCGCCTGCCCGATGCCCTCCCGGGCCACCACGTCCGCCACCCACCGGCGCAGGCCGGCGTCGCGGTAATAGGGCAGGCTCAAGGCCTCGCCGGAAAGAAGGCCGCGCAGGCTGGCGACACGGGACAGGCGCGGGTCGAGGCGGACCACGTGGCTCTCCTCGCACCATTCGGCGAGGCGGCCGACGTGGGCCTCATCGTCCGGATGATCGACGAAGGTGCCGAGGAAGACCCGATGCCGCCGCGCCAGCTGGCGCAGGATGTTGAAGGAGCGGACCTTGTCGCCCTTGTTGGGAGGAAAAGGAATGCGGTGAACGAGATAAAGCAGCGGGCTGCGATCGTCGGGCACCGGCGCTCACCCGAGGTTACGGACGATGTGCGGCCCGATCGTGTTGGCCACGGCCAGCGGCAGGCGCCGCCACATGGCGATGAAGGCCCGGTACTTGGGGTTGAGCGGGTTGTTCTGGGGCACCTCGTCGCGCTTATAAAGGCGGTACTCGTAGGACAGGGGCTGCGGTTCGAAGCCCCAGTTCTTCTTGAAGCTGAAGGGCCCGGTGCCGGCCTTGCTACGGCCGTAGTCGAAGATCTTGTAGCCACGGGCGCAGGCGCGACGCATCAGCTCCCAGTACTTGAAGTCGTTGGCCGCCAGGTCGCGGGCAGCGAGGTCGTCGCCGGCGTAGTAAGGCAGCACCTCTTCGCGGAAGTAGAAGGTCAGGACAGTGGACAGGGGCTTGCCTTCGGGCGAGGTAATCGTCATCACCTCGCAATCCTGCCCGAAAACCCGCATCAGGGTTTCAAAGAAACGTTTCGGCAGCGCCGGCGTGCCGTGGCGCAGCACGTTGTCGGAGTACAGCGCGAAGAAGCGGTCGACGTTGCCGTCGATCTCGCAGACGAGGCCGTTCTTGATGCCCTTCCGGACCATCGCCCGCTGCTTCCTGGGGATGGCCAGCATGTTGGCCTCCTCGTCGGCGAGGATTTCCTTGCGGAAGGTGAAGTAAACCTCCTGGCGCGGCCACTCGGGGTGGCGCTCGGTGAGGTTGCGATACTCGAGGTGCTGGACCCCGGCCTTGCGCGACAGCGCGTCGGCGGCCTGCTCGAGGGCCTCGACCGCACCGGCGTCGCTGCCGGCGACGCCGCCATAGACCGCGAACGGCAGGGACGTCATGGCGTGGCCGAAGAGCCGGCTCTTGACCTCGACCAGCGGCAGCACCGCCGCGATCTCGCCGTCGCGTTCGGCGAGGAGGTAGTGGGTGCGATGGCGGAACACCGTCTCCATGATGTCGCGCCACTCGATGCGGTGAAAGAAGGTCGCATCCGGGCAGCCAAAGACGAAGGCGTTCCAGCGCGAGGCGTCACCCGCCTCGTAGGGGCGTACTTTTACGACAGAAACCATGCGAAACCCAGGCTCAAGTTCTAGTTGCGGGGAGGAAGACTTCGTCCATCCGCCCCCATGCGAAATCCTGCAGCAGGCGCTCGAGGCGCGCTTCGGTGTGCTCGAGATTGACGTAGTGACGGAAGCGGGTCTTGGCGCTCGCTTCCTTGATCACCGGCTGGCCGGGATCGATTTCCCAGGGGTGGAAGTAGAAGATCGCCGGGCGACGGTCTTCGGTGTTCACCTTGCGAATGCCCCACGCCGACACCGGGTAAGGCAGCAGGCGAAAGTAGCCACCGCCGCCCACCGGCCAGTTGCGGCCGAAACGGCGCACGGTGGTGATGGGAATCTCGAGCAGGCCCTTGGCCACCGGGTACGGGAAGCGCGGTGCGTCGGGCACGCCATAGTGGTCGTGCTTGACCGGGTACACGCTGGAGCTGTAGGTGTAGCCCGCCGTCTCGATGCAATCGTGGGCCCAGGGGTTGGAATAGCCCACAGAGAAGCTCGGCGCGCGATAACCCCGCACCTCGCAATCAGCGATGTCCTCTAGCACCACCTTGGCCAGCTGGATGTCGGCCAGGAAGGCTTCGGGCGTCTGGTCGCTGGCCCGCTCGTGGCCGTAGCCGTGGCTGGCGATCTCATGCCCTTCCATGGCGATCAGGCGGACCAGCTTGGGGTAGCGCTCGGCGATCCAGCCCAGCGTGAAGAAGGTGCCCTTGGCCTCGTAGCGATGCATCAGCTCGAGGATGCGATGCACGTTGCGCTCGACCCTGCACTCGGTGGAGCTCCAGCGGTCTTTCGGGAAATGGCTGGCCAGCGCGGAGACCTGAAAGTAGTCTTCCACGTCGATCGTCAGGGCATTGACGATCGGCCCGCGGGCCGGGGGGGTAGGTGCGCTCACTTGCCGGGCCCTCCGGTCTCGCTCGTCGTCGCCTGCTGCTGGGCAGACTTGAGCAGTTGCCCGAGGGCGTTAAGGGTGGTGGACAGCGTGCGCTCGAGGACGGCCAGGCGCTCCTCGAAACGTGCGGTATCGAAGGCAGCCCCCGCCCCGGCCAGCACCTTGGCGGCCTCGGGGTTGGCGAGCAGGCGCTGCAGGTCGATCGCGGCCGGCGGCGCCTCGGCGGACACCGCGGGCCGGGCTGCGAAGCTGTCGGTCTGCAGGGCTGCCGGTGTCACCTGCTCCTCGCGCATCTCGGCGGAGATCTGATTGACCAGGTCAACGCTGACCCGGCGCTGCTCGCCAAGGAAGGCGCCCAGCATGATGCGGTCGCAGATGGCGTTGATGCGCCGCGGAATGCCCTGGCTGGCGTTGAAGATCTCGCGCATTGCCTCCTGGTCGAAGCTGGGGTTTCCCTTCCAGCCGACGCAAGACAGGCGGTGTTCGATGTAGGCGTGGGTCTCCTGCAGGTCCAGGGGGCCGAGGTGATACGAAGCGATCACGCGCTGGCGCAGCTGCACCATCTCCGGGCTCTGCATGATGGCGCGAAACTCGGGCTGGCCCACCAGGAAGCTCTGCAGCAGGGCGTGGTCCTCGAGCTGGAAGTTGGAGAGCATCCGCAGCTCCTCGACCGCCTGGGGGGTGAGGTTCTGGGCCTCGTCGACGATCAGCAGGGCCCGCTTGCCGGCCGCCGTGGTGGACACCAGGAAGGCCTCGATGGCGAGCAGGAGGTCGCTCTTGTTGAGGTGCTTGCTGGGGATGCCGAAGGCCGCCGCCACCAGGCGCAGGATGTCGTCGGCGTCGATCTGGGTGCTGACCAGATTGGCCGCCACGATCTTCTTGGGGTCGAGCTTCTCGAGGAGGCTGCGCACCAGCAGCGTCTTGCCCGCCCCGACCTCGCCGGTAATGACGATGAAGCCTTCGTTCTGGTGCAGTCCGTACTCGAGGTAGGCCATGGCGCGGCGGTGGCCGCGACTGCCATAAAAGAATGAGGGGTCAGGGTTGAGCTGGAAGGGCTTGCCTCGCAGCCCGAAATAGGCTTCGTACATGAGATCTCAGAATTGGAGGACGACGTTGCCGAACACCGCGTTCTCGGTGTAATCGCCAACACTGCCTGTCCCCTGGTTACGACGCGCGCTCAGCATGCCGGTGGCCTTGGGGGCCAGCTTGGTACTGAGGCCGGCCATCAGCATCTTGGACTGCGAGCTCTGGTTGACGCTGCCCTCGTTGCGGCTGCGGCTCGTGGAGAACGAGGCATTGAGGGACGTGAGCGGCGTCAGCTGGTGACCGAGGCTCGCGATCATCCCGGTGGTCCGTAGCGTCGAGCCCACGCGGATGTCGCTGCCGACCGCATAGTCTCTATCGACCAGGCTTTCGCGGTCGGACATGAAGGCCATCAGGGACAGGGAGTTGCGCGGGCCGCTGTAGGTTGCCCCCACCTGGAGCCGCTCGTCGAGGAAGGTGGTGTCGGTGAGCACGGTCTGGGCCGCGGTGATGCGGTCGGCCTGGCCCGGCGCCTGGGTCGCGATCAGCTGCCTGACGAATGCCTCACGCTCCGTGGCGTCAGGAAAGCGCGACGTGTACTGGAGCATCAGCAGCTCGTACAGCGTCATCGCGCTCAACATCGAGCTGCTGGTCGAGCTGGCGTCCTTGCCGTAGCTGATCCGGTAGGCCATCTGGGACGACCGGTGATCGGCCGCCAATGTGTAGCCAGTGCCGAAGAAACGGTCTTCGATTGTCCCGGACACACGGGTGCGCGGCGTCGGCGTCCAGTCGGCACCGAAGCCGTAGATCGAGCTGTTCTGGTTGCTGACCCGATAGTTGTTGGACTCTGCGCCGACGATGAGGCGGAGCATCAGGTCCGGCATCGCCTGGGCCATGCCGGTCAGGCGCGTCGTCTGCTGCTTGAGCTGGCGGGACGTGGCGCTGCTGTCGGAGCTGCGATCCATGAAGCTGAAGCCCCACCCCAGGAAACCCGTCATCCGCGGGTCGGACGCATCGAAAGACCAAGTCTGCGTGTTGTTTCTGGACATCGCCGCGCTGCCGGAGTCGGAGATACCCATCATGTAGCGCAGGCGCACCGACCCGGTGCTGCCGAAGCGGGTCGTGAAGTACGGACTGACGGTGAAGACACTGAGCTGCGACAGGTTGCTGCCGGTGACCGAGTCTGCGGGCCGGGGATCAAACAGCGACGACGCAATGCGGCTGACCGACCCGGTGAGATCGACATACAGCCGGTTCTCCCAGGCCATCAGCTTGCCGGAGCCGTTGAGCGTCAGGAAAGTGGAGTCGGACGAGGTGCCGTTGCCGTAGTGGTTGGCGTTGAGCGACATCGACAGCGAGCCGTTCAACCGGGCGCCACGCGCCTCGAGGCTCACACCCGGGCTGAGCTGGGTGATCCAGTCCGACTTTGCATCGCGGTCGTTGCGCAGCCCCGCGTTGTCGGTGATCGTCTCGGTGAGGCGAACGAAGGGCGCGAGCCTGACGGTCTGCTGCTGGGCCAGCGCCGGAGCGGCCACCAACAGCCCGAGGGGAGCACAGAGGGCGGCCAGGCGCCAGGCATCTGACTGCCGGGAGCGGCCGGAAGCACGGACTCTCACGCGTTCTCCTTCGGGGCATGGCCGTAGCCGTAGCCGTAACCGTAGCCATACCCGTAGCCATAGGCGCCCGCCCCCGAGTGGGCCGCCTTGTTGAGCAGCATCAGCTTGACGGGGCAGGACTCGATGGTGGAAAGGGCCTGCTTGACCGCAGCCTGGGTCGTCTTGTTCGACTCGACGACCATCACGATCTGGCCCATGTGGGTGGCCAGCACGCGGGACTCGGTGGTGACCAGCAGCGGGGGCGAATCGAAGACGATAATCCGGTCGGAATAGCGCACGGCCAGCTCGTCCAGCAGATTGTTCATCGAATCGCTGGCCAGCAGCTCGGTGGCCCGCGGGTGCGGCGTGCCGGCCGGCAGCAGGCTCAGCTTCTCGATGTTGGTCTTCAGCAGCACGTCGCCCAACTCGATGTCCGGATTGGTGAGCACGTCCATCAGCCCCTTCTTGGGAGGCAGGCCGAGGATGTTGAGCACCGACGGACGCGACACGTCAGCGTCGATCAGCAGCACGGTGTGATCGAGCTCCATCGCCATGCTGATGGCGAGGTTGATCGAGCTGAAGCTCTTGCCCTCGCCCGGGAGCGAGCTGGTGATCATGATCAGGTTGGCGTTCTCGACCGCCGCCGCCCCCTTGCCCTGCACGTTGCGCAGCAGCGGGCGCTTCACGATGCGGAACTCGTCGCCGATCAGCGAGCGCGGTGCATTGGGCGTCACGACGCCGATGGAATGCAGACGTTCGAGATCGATCTCGATGCTTTTGGCGGTGCCGCCCGACCGGGCTGCCGGCTTGGGCGCCACGACCGGCGCCGGCGCGGCAGGCGCCGCAGCTTCCGGCCTGGCCGGCTCGACTGCGAAGGCCGACACCGGCGGGACCGGCGCAGCCGATGCCGCCGCCGGTTTCTGGGCCTCGGCGGTCTCGGCGGTCTCGGGCGTAGCCTGCCCGGCGTTTGCGCGCTGGAGCTGCTCGAGTCGCTCGACAGCTTTTTCAATAATGCTCATGTTCGCCTCTCACCCCACCCTGGCCAGCAACAGCCAGACAGTCATTGCGCCAAACAAACCGACAAGGGCTCCGACCCCACCGAGAAAGAAGATCCGCCCGCGTCGCTGCACCCGCATGCGGTCAGGATCGGCGATCATGCTGACGGCGCCGAGCACCGCAAGCCCGGTCACCTCGCGCAGGACCTGAGTATCCGAGAAGGTCGGACGGATCTGGCTGGTCAGGAAGCTCACCGCTGCACCGAGCAAGAGCGCCAGGACGCCGGCACCCGGCATCAGGAGCAGCCGGTTGGGCGCGGACGGCTTGGCCGGCACCGTGGGCGGGTCGATCAGACGGAAATCGGCCACGCCCGAGGTGGCGCCCATCTCGACGGCCATGGTCGCCGACTCCCGGCGGGCCACCAGCGCATCGTAGTTCTTCTTGTTGACGTCGTAGTCACGGTTGAGCTGGGTGTACTCGGTCTCGAGCTGGGGCAGCATCCGCGATGCGGCGGAGAGCTGCTGGACGCGGCTCTCGTATTCGCTGACACGGGCCTTCAGCGAAGCCACGTTGGCTTCGGCCTCGCCGAGGGAGATCTTCATCTGCTGCATGACCGGGCTGGACCCCACCCCGACCATCGCCGGGCCGTTGCCCATGGTCTTGCGACGGATCTGGATTTCCTGGGCCTTCTGGGCCTCGAGCTCCTCGATGAGCTTGCGGGCGGCAACCACGTCGGGGTGCTGATCGGTGTACTTGAGCAGCAGGGCGTCGAGGGATTTCTTCTGGGACTCGATGCGGCCATCGAGCTCGGGCACCGACACGCTCGCCAGGGAAGCACTGGACATGCGCTCGGGGAGGATCATGGAATCCTCGCCGGTGAACTGCCGTTTGAGGGCGTCGCGGGAGTTCTCGGCCTCGCGCAGCGCGAGCCGGGCCTGGTTGAGCTGCTCGGTGGCATCGGTCATCTTGCGGAAGTAGTCCGGCGCACCCGAGCCCACGGTGTTCATGTTGCGCAGCTTGTATTCCTTCAGCCGGTTCTCGGCATCGACCAACCGCTGCTCGTAGGCCTTGATCTGCTCCTCGATGAAGCGCCGGGCGGTGTCGGAATCCTTGCGCTTGTCACCAAGGCCGGACTCGACGAAGATCGACACCATCGACTGGACGACCCGCTTGGCCCGCTGGGCGTCGGTGTCGGTGTAGGCCAGCGTGTAGATGTTGTCGCGGCCCGCCTCGCGGATCTGCAGCGCCTTGGTCACCGAGACGATCAACGCCTCGCGCTCTTCCTTGGTCTTGGCCGCCAGATCGAGGTCGGCCATGCGGATCAGCTTCTCGACGTTGGGTCGGCTGATGAGCGTGCGACTGAGGATGTTGATCTGCTGGTCGACGTTGGGTTGCACCGCCAGCCCGGACATCAGCGGCTTAAGGATGGACTGGGTGTCCACGTAGACACGCGCCGAAGCCTCGTATCGGTCGGGCTGCAGGTAGACAGCCGCCGCAGCAATCGGACCAACGATCCACGCAGCGGCCAGGCCCCACCAGCGATAGAGCCACATGCCGCGGAGGATCACCGACAGCTGTCTCAATATATCTTCCATTGGGAGAATCCGAATGCAACCCCCCGGCCCTCAGACCGGGGAGGAAATCAAATGAATGCTCAGAACCAGCTCTGAGGAATGATGAGCACGTCGCCCGGCTTCAGTTCGACGTTGGCCGAGACGTCGCCGCGCTTGACCAGGTCCTTGAGGCGCACCGAGTACTGCTTGTTGCCCTCGGAGGTCCGCATCAGGGTTGCCCGGTTGCCGTCGGCGAAGTCGGTGATGCCGCCGACCGCGATCATCACGTCGAGCACAGACATCTTCTGGCGGTAGGGCAGCGTCTGCGGCCTGGCCGCCTCGCCGATCACGCGGATCTGCTGGGAGTAAGGCCCGACGAAGCCCCCGACGATCACGGTCACGACCGGGTCGCGGATGTACTTGCCCAGCGCCTGCTCGATCTCGCGGGCGAGGGTCGTGGAATCACGGCCGGCCGCCGGAAGATCCTCGACCAGCGGCGCGGTGATCTTGCCGTCCGGCCGCACGGCGACCGACATCGACAGCTCCGGGTTGCGCCAGACCACGATGTTCACGCTATCGCCAGGACCGATCAGATAGTTGTAGTCGGCATTATCAGCGGTTGCCGGAGCCGGCGGATAGGTCGTGGCACAGCCGGCCAGACCTGCCAGGGCACAGGCCAGCAAGCCTGTCGTCAGAAAACGTTTCATAAGCTACTTCCCCTGATTGCGGCCGTATTTCAGCCTTTGAACGATAACATGCGGATATTACGGCAGACGGTACACGGGCCCGGAGAAAAACGTCACGCAACCCTGGAAAGGGTACATGACTTCGCCATGCAAAGACGTAAAAAATCTGCACCGGGCAAGGCCCGGCGCCGATGATAGCCGATTGGCGAGCCGTTCTAGAAGGACCAGCGCGCCTCGGTATAGACCCTGTCCCGATCCGAATATCGACCGAAAGCACCGGTGGCGTCGCCGCCGAACACGTCCGCGCCGAACACGAGCCGCCAGTTCTTGCTCGCGGACCAGATCACCCGGGGGCGGAGCATGAAATCGGTACGCTTCAGCATCGATACGTAGAGCACCTCGCCCTCCCAGGCCGTCGCGAGCTTGGTGTTCAGGAGGATGCTGGCCCCGTCCTCGACCCGATCAAGCCCGATCGCGGGATTGTGGTCGAAGGTGCGGCGGCCGAAATACTGCAGATTGACACGGCCGTCACGGAAGGCCGGGATGTCGACGCCGAAGGCATAGTCCATGGTGTTCTGCGCCACCAGCCCGTCCGGATTAAGCACCGGGTTGAAGGTGTTGTACTTGCGCCCACGGGCATGCACCATCTCGCCCTTCAGCACGAACTCGCCGAAGTCCTTCGCCATCGTTCCGCCGATCTGGGTGATGCGGTCGTGGCGCGGCTCGAACTCGTTGCCGATCTGGTAGAAGGTCTGGGCGACGTCGAGGCTGCGGTAGTAGAAACCGGACAGATCCCAACCCCCGAACTGCCGTGACAAGCGGGCACCCCAGTTACTGTTGCCGAGGGTGTTGTCGGGCTTGACCTCGCCTCGCACCCGCGTGCCCTGGGGCAAGGGCAGCGGGTAGAACTCGGCGCCGGGCTTGCCGATCCGGTCGTAGCTGGGAACGGGGATCCAGACCAGTTCGGCATGCGTGTCGCCGAAATAGTACTCGGCCCGCGCAGCCCACTGGGGAATCCGCAGCTGCTCGAACTCCGGCAGGTAGAAGGTTCGCAGATCGCGGGCAGAGACGACGTCGGCAAAGAACAGGCCGACCATCTCGCCCCACACGATGTGCTGGCGGCCGAGCCGGATGTCCACGTCGCCGGCGGAGAAATCCAGGTAGGTCTCGCGCAGATCGAACTGGTACTGCTGGTCACGTCGCACCGCATCCGGGTAGAAACCCGAGTCGATGGCGAACACCGCATCGGCGTCGGCGCGGCCGGAGATCTTCCACTTCACCCCCTGGCTGCCGCCCTGGGCGGTGAGCTCGGCCCGGGCCCGGGCCATGGACCAGTGCTCGGGACGCGCGTAGGTGCGCGCCACGTCGAACTGCAGGACCCCGGTGGTCCTGGCGCCCTCCTCTGCCGACTCGTCGAGCGCGAGCTCGTCGTCGGCCGCCTGGGCCGACGCAATGCACAGCAGCATCGAACACGCCGCTGCACTGCGGCGAAAAATATGGGTCATCAGTCTTACTCCAGCGTTTTCTTGGTGTTTCGCGGAGGCCGTCAGGCCTCGGGGTTGATTTCCGGCCCCTCTTCGCCCTTGCTCTGGTCGTGCACGAACTTCCATGAGCCATCGGGGAGCTTGAGCCCGAGCTTCATGATCCGCCCGTCTTCCATCCGGACCTGGGTATCGGCCCGCTCCATCACGCGCCGGTCATGGGTTGAGAAAACGAAGGTCGTGCCGCGCTCGACGTTGATCTTCTGCATCAGGTCGAGAATTCCCGCGCCGGTCTTGCGGTCGAGGTTGGCGGTGGGCTCGTCGGCAAGCACGACCCGGGAGTTGGTGACCAGGGCGCGTGCAATCGCGACCCGCTGGCGCTGCCCCCCGGAGAGCTGATTTGGTCGATGGCTGGCATACTTGCTGAGCCCGACGATACCGAGGTAGGTGCGGACCCGCTCCCGCCGCTCGTCGCGGCTGATCTCGGGCATCTGCAGCAGCGGATACTCGACGTTCTCCTCGGCCGACAGCACCGGAAGCAGGTTGAAGGTCTGGAAGACGAAGCCGATTGTCCGGGCGCGGATCTCGGCGAGTTCGTCGGGCGCCTGCCCGGAGACATCCCGGCCATCGATGATCACCTGGCCCTTGCTAGGCGTATCAATGCACCCCATGATGTTCAGGAGGGTGGACTTGCCGCTTCCCGACGACCCCGCGATCGCCATGAAACGCCCCTCCTCGACCTTCAGATTGACGTGCTTGAGCGCGAGGACATTCTGATCTCCGAGACGGTAGAGCTTGCTAACGTCCCTGATCTCTATGATCATTTTTTTTGATTCGCCGACAGCGCCATCGTTGGTAATTGGCATCGCCTCACCGATCTATGTTATTTGCGTCCAAAGGATAACACCATGAGCCTAAAAATTTCCCTTTCGCGCCGCCGAGCCGGCTGCTTCGTTACCCTGTTTGCCGCAATGACACTGATGACGGGAGGCGCCAGCCTGGCCGCCGACGACCCCGAGCTGGCACGCAGCATCGTGGCCAAGGCCGACGAGATCCGCTTCCCGGCCGACGGCTTTCAGGTGATCATCGACATCGTCTCCACCAGCCCCGGCGAAGACCCCGATGAGCGCAAGTACAAGGTGCTTTCCAAGGGCAACCAGAACACCATCGTCCAGACCCTGGAGCCTGCCGCAGACCGGGGCCAGGCGCTGCTGATGCGGGGCCGCGACCTGTGGGTCTTCATGCCCAACATCTCCCAGCCCGTGCGCCTTTCGCTCGCCCAGCGCCTGACCGGCCAGGTCGCCAACGGCGACCTCGCGCGGGCCAGCTTCTCGGGCGACTATGAGCCCAAGATCCTGCGCACCGACACCATCGACGGCGAGAAGATGCACGTACTGGAGCTCACCGCCGTGGACCGGGGCGTCACCTACGGCAAGGTGCTGTACTGGGTGCGCCAGTCGAACAACTGGCCGCACAAGGCGGAGTTCTACTCGCTTTCGGATCGCCTGCTGAAGGTGTGCCGCTACGAGAAGTTCCAGAACCTGGGCGGCCGCGTCCGTCCGACCCAGCTGATCATGGAAGACGCCCTGCGCAAGGGCGACCTGTCGACCCTCCGCTACTCCCAGATGACGGCCAAGGACCTCCCCGACCGGGTGTTCACCAAGCAGTACATGGACAAGCTCAACCGCGTCGACTGAGCGCAGGCCGCTCAGGCGGAAGGCACGCCCGGGTCGGGCGGCGCAGCAAGCGCCCGGCTCAGGGCGTCGGCGGCAAGCTCAAGCAGCCTGTCGGGCTCAGGCCGGGGCGGCGAAAGCGCGATCCGCCGGAGCACCCCGCAGATCCGCACATCCAGCCCCTCGAAATCCAGCCCGAGCACGCTCGTACCACTGGGCGCGAGCCTGCTCAGCGCGTCCACCAGCCCGGCCTCGGTACGGGCGTCCAGCTGCAGCGGCGGCGGACACGCAACCACCCAGCCGATCCGCCCGAACCCACCAATGAAGCGCGCCTTGTCTGGCTCCATGCGGAAGAAACGAAAGTCCCCGAGCGTAAGGTAGCCGGCAGCCTCGGGCTGGTAGCGCAGATAACGCGCCTGCACGTCTTCGTCGGGCTTCACCGGCAGCACCCTGCCGAGCAGCGTGACACGCGCCTGGTCAAGCCGCCCGCCCTCCCCTTCGAGCACCAGCAGGCTGGCGCGCGGATCGGCCAGCAGGTTGCGGGTATGTTCCGCCAGGCCGCTGATCAGGAACAGCGGCCGGCAGGCCCCGTCGAGCGCGTAGCGCAGACTGCTCGTGAAAGGGTAGCCGGCAATGCTGGCGGAGTGGCTGCCCAAGGCCCCGGCCGACCCCAGGCGGAGCAGCCGACGGACTTCGGAAGAGTCGACCTTCACCCGACGCCCCTTGTCACGCCCCTCAGCCGGCGCGCTGCCGACGTGCCTCGAACAGGCACAGGCCGCTGGCCACCGAGACGTTCAGGCTCTCGACGGTGCCATACATCGGGATGCGGACGAGCTCGTCGCAGGTCTCGCGGGTAAGCCTGCGCAGCCCGTCGCCCTCGGCCCCCAGGACCCAGGCGATCGAGCCCTTCTGGTCCACGGTGTAAATGGATTTCTCGGCCTCGCCCGCCGCGCCGAGCACCCACACGCCGGCCTCCTGCATCTCGCGCAGCGCCCGGGCGAGGTTGGTGACGGTGATGTAGGGTACGGTGTCGGCCGCCCCGCTCGCTACCTTTACCGCCGTGGCGTTGAGGCCCACGGCCTTGTCCTTGGGGGCGATGACGGCGTGGGCGCCGGCCGCGTCGGCCACCCGCAGGCAGGCGCCGAGGTTGTGGGGATCCTGGATGCCGTCGAGCACCAGGAAGAGTGCCGGCTCGTCGAGGCCGTCGAGCACGTCGGCCAGCTTGAGCTCCTTGCGGCGCCCGTCGATGCGGGCCACGACGCCCTGGTGGCGGCGCGTGCCGACCATGCGGTCGAGGCGCTCACCGTCGGACGGCAGCACTCGGGTGGACAACTGCTCGGCAGTGCGCAGCAGATCGCGGGCGCGCGGGTCGGTACGCTTGGCATCCACGTAGATCTCGAAGATGGCTTCGGGATCATGGCGCAGCTTGGCCAGGATGGCGTGAAAACCGTAGATGAGACGGGAACTTGCAGTTTCAGACACGAGGTTTCGCTTTCTTCTTTGCGCCGGCAAGGGAAGTCTTGCCCGGCTTCTTTGCCTTTGCCGGCTTGGCGTCGGCCTTGCTGTCGGACGCCGCCCCGGGTTTCGACGCGGCCTTGGCCTTCTTTGGCTTGTCGACAGGCTGCGCTACCTCGAGCACTCCGGCCTTCGCCCCCCGACGACGCGGCTTGGCCGGAGTCTCCTGGACGGGCTCCGACGGGAGTTTATCCCGGGCCGTCTTGCCAACCCGCTCGGTTGCCCGCGCGGGGCCGGCGATGAGGCGGAAGTCGATCTTGCTGGCTTCCATGTTCACCCGCACCAGCTGCACCCGCACCCGGTCCGACAGGCGGTAGCGCTCGCCGGTACGCTCGCCGACCAGGGAGTGATGGGCGTCGTCGTAGTGGAAGTAGTCGCTACCGAGATCGGAGATATGCACGAGGCCTTCGACAAACACGTCGTCCAGCGCGACAAAAAGCCCGAAAGGTACCACCGCCGAAACGCTGCCGTCGAATTCCTCGCCGATGCGATCCTGCATGTAGTAGCACTTGAGCCAGTTCTCCACGTCCCGGTCTGCCTCGTCGGCGCGCCTTTCGGTCATCGAGCAGTGCAGGCCGATCTGCTCCCAGTCGCCCGCCTCCTGGGCCGGCTGGTACTTCTCGGCGGCCAGCACGGCCTTGATCGCCCGGTGCACCAGGAGATCGGGATAGCGCCGGATCGGCGAGGTGAAGTGGGTGTAGGCCTCGTAGGCCAGGCCGAAGTGGCCCACATTGTCGGGGCTGTACATGGCCTGGCGGAGGGAGCGCAGCATCACCGTCTGCAGCAGCTGCAGGTCGGGCCGGCCCTGGATCTTCTCAAGCAGGCGGGCGTAGTCGCCGGCGCGGGGCTCTTCGCCACCGCCCAGCTGCAGGCCGAACTCGGCAAAGAACTCGCGCAGCTTGGCAAGCTTTTCGGGCGTCGGGCCTTCGTGAATCCGGTACAAGGCCGCATGCTCGTGGGTCTGCAGGAACTCGGACGCGCACACGTTGGCAGCCAGCATGCACTCCTCGATCAGCCGGTGGGCGTCGTTGCGCGTTTCCGGCACGATCTGGGCGATCTTCCCGTTTTCGTCGAAGACCATCCGGGTCTCCTGCGTCTCGAAGTCGATCGCACCACGCTTGGCCCGGGCCTTCAGCAGCACCCGGAACAGCTTGTCGAGGTTCTGCAGGTGCGGGAGCAGCTCGCCGACGCTCTCGATCGCCGCCGCATCCTGCTCGTAGAGCGCCGCGGCCACCTGGTTGTAGGTGAGGCGCGCCTTGGAAAACATAACGGCCGGATAGAAGCGGAACTGCTTGATCGCGCCAGTCATCGAGATCGCCATGTCGCACACCATGCACAGGCGCTCCACCTGCGGGTTGAGCGAGCACAGGCCGTTGGACAGCTTCTCGGGCAGCATCGGGATCACCCGGCGCGGGAAATACACCGAGTTGCCGCGATCGTAGGCTTCGCCGTCCAGCGCCGAGCCGACCTTCACGTAATGGGACACATCGGCAATCGCCACCACCAGGCGGAAACCCCGGCCCTGGCGCTCACAGAAAACAGCATCGTCGAAGTCACGGGCGGTCTCGCCGTCGATCGTCACCAGCGGCAGCGCGGTGAGATCCTCGCGGCCCTTCCAGTCGGTCTTGCGCACCTTGTCGGGCAGGCGGCGGGTCTGCTCCTTGGCCGCGCTCGAGAACTCGAAGGGGAGTTCGTGCTTGCGCAGCGCGATCTCGATCTCCATCCCAGGGTCGGCATAGTTGCCGAGAATCTCGACGATCTTGCCGACGGGCTGGGCATAGCGCGTGGGCTGCTCGACGAGCTCGACCACCACCACCTGCCCGGCCACCGCCCTCTTGGCCTTTACGCCGGGCGCCAGCAGGACCTCCTGGGAGATCCGCCGGTTCTCGGGCACCACCAGGGTCACACCGTTCTCGACGAGCACCCGCCCGACGATGCGCGTATTGGCCCGCTCGAGGACTTCAACGACCTTACCCTCCGGACGCCCACGTCGGTCGAGGCCAGCGATACGCACCATCACCCGGTCGCCGTGGAGCACCTCGCGCATCTCGTTGGGGCCGAGGAAGATGTCCGGCCCCTCTTCATCGGTGACCACGAAGCCGTAGCCCTCGGGATGGCCCTGGACCCGCCCGCGAATCAGATCCGCCTTGGCCGGCAGCAGATAGGCACCACGGCGGTTGCGGATCACCTGCCCGTCGCGCTCCATGGCGAACATGCGGCGCTCGAAGAACTCACGCTCGACGGGCTGAATGTCCATCGCATCGGCCAGCTCGCCGAAAGGCAGGGGAACGCCACGCTCGGCGAGGACCTGCATGATGAATTCCCGACTCGGCAGAGGGAAGTCGTACTTCTGCCATTCCCGCTCAAAGAAGGGATCGCTCTGGCGGAATTTGCTCGGTTTTTTAGTGTTTTTTGATTTTGAACTTGACACAGGTTCTTTCTAATCTATAATGGCGCCCATCGCTGCCCAGATGGCGAAATTGGTAGACGCGCTAGTTTCAGGTACTAGTGCCGCGAGGCGTGGAGGTTCGAGTCCTCTTCTGGGCACCAAGTTTCAGGTAAAGCCGGTCGATTCGACCGGCTTTTTCTTTGTCCGTCATATCTGCAACCATCACCGTCGACACGGCGTTTTGCACGAACAGGATTTGTTGTTGAGGGGCTTGCTTAGGCATGTCTTTTGTCTATAATAGCGCCTTCGTTGCCCAGATGGCGAAATTGGTAGACGCGCTAGTTTCAGGTACTAGTGCCGCGAGGCGTGGAGGTTCGAGTCCTCTTCTGGGCACCAAATAAAAAGACCGGTCAATCAGGCCGGTTTTTTTTCGCCTGCCGTCTTTGGCCGTCGCATCTTGGTCTCATCGAGACGGGAGGCAAAACCAAGCCTCCCTGCCCTGCCTAACGCGGCCCCGGATGGTCACCCACCCGGAACCACTCACTCCTCCGCCCGATCAGGCGCCGAAGGGGTGACGCTTGAGGATGGTCTCGTCACGCTCGGGGCCCGTCGAGATCACGTCGATGGACACCTCGCAGATCTCCTCGATCCGGTGCAGATAGGCGCGCGCTTCCGGCGGCAGCGCGTCCCAGGTGCGGGCACCGAAGGTGGTGCCTGACCAACCCGGCATCGTCTCGAGGATCGGCACGCAGCGCACGACTTCCTCGGAACCCATCGGCAGCAGATCGATGCGCTTGCCGTCCAGCATGTAGCCCGTGCAGAGCTTGAGCTCGGACAGGCCGTCGAGCACGTCGAGCTTGGTGATACACAGGCCGGACACGCCGTTGATGATGATGGAACGCTTCAGCGCGGCGAGGTCGAGCCAGCCGCAACGACGCTTGCGCCCCGTCACGGTACCGAACTCGCGCCCGACGGTAGACATCTGATAGCCCGGCGTACCCTTCGTCTCAAAGTCGAGCTCGGTCGGGAAAGGGCCGCCACCAACGCGCGTGCAGTAAGCCTTGGTGATACCGAGCACGTAGTGCAGGCGGCCGGGGCCGACGCCGGAGCCTGCCGCGGCCTGACCCGCCACGCAGTTGCTGGAGGTCACGAAGGGATAGGTGCCGTGATCGATGTCGAGCAGGGTGCCCTGGGCGCCTTCGAACAGCAGATTGCCGCCGGCCTTGTTGATCGCGTAGAGATCGGCCGAGACATCGGTGACCATCGGGCGGATCTCTTCGGCGTCGGCCATCGCCTCGTCGAAGACGGTCTGGAAATCAACCGGATCCGCACCCAGGTGCTGGGTCAGCACGAAGTTGTGGTATTCGAGGTTCTCGGCCAGCTTCTCGGCAAAGCGCTTCGGGTCGAAGAGGTCGTACACCCGCAGTGCACGACGGGCAACCTTGTCTTCGTAGGTCGGGCCGATGCCCTTCCCGGTCGTGCCGATCTTGGCGCCGGCGCTCTTCTTGGCTTCCCGCGCCCGGTCGAGGGCCGAGTGGTAGCCCAGGATGATGGGGCAGCCCGGGCTGATCTTGAGGCGCTCGCGCACCTTGATGCCGCCGGCCTCGAGACCGCGGACCTCGGCCAGAAGGTGATGGACATCCAGCACCACGCCGTTGCCGATGTAGCACTCGACGCCTTCGCGCACGATGCCGGAGGGCACGAGGTTCAGCTTGTACTCGGTGGTACCGACCACCAGCGTGTGGCCGGCGTTGTGGCCGCCCTGAAAGCGGACAACGCCACGGGCCTGATCGGTGAGCCAATCGACGATCTTGCCCTTGCCCTCGTCACCCCACTGTGTGCCAACCACGACTACGTTCTTTGCCATTCTTCTTACTCTCCCTGAAGCGGTTCAACCTGCCAGGCACCGCCCCGCAGAACCAGATGCCGGTCACAGCCGGCCTCGCGCCACGTGCCTTCATGGCCGGGCAATTCAATCATTACATTGTCGCCACCGGCGCGAAGCGCCGCGATGGCTTCGGAGAGGCCTGCCTCTCCAGCCGCCGGCGCAAGGATGGCGCCGGCAAGCGCCGGGTCCGGCACCTGGGCGGCGAGCTCCCGCAGGTCGAGGCTGAAACCCGTGGCCGGGCGGCCTCGCCCGAAGGCGCGGCCGACACTGTCGTAACGCCCACCCAGGGCCAGCGCGACCGGCGAATTGCCACCGTAGGCCGCAAACACCACACCACTGTGGTAATGATAGCCGCGAAGATCGGCCAGATCGAAACTGATCGGCAGATCGGCCAGGCGGCTTGCCAGCTCCTCAAGGTCGTCGAGGGCCGACAGGATCTCGGCCTCGCGGGGCAACACTTCGCGCGCGCGCGCCAGCACTTCGACGCCGCCATAAAGGGTCGGCAGCGCGAGTAGCGCGGCACGCACACCCTCGGGGGCGTCCACCAGCAGCTCACGCAGCCCCGGCAGATCCTTGGACTGCAGGCAGTCGAACAGCGCCTCTTCCTTCTGGGGGAGCAAGCCGGCGGTCTGCGCCAGCGCCTTGAAAATCCCCACGTGGCCCAGATCAATCCGGGAAGTGCCGACCCCCGCCGTGCGGAGGGCCTCGGCGAGCAGGCGGATGACTTCGGCGTCAGCCTCGATGCCGGCGTGCCCATAGAGCTCGGCCCCCAGCTGCAGCGGCTCGCGGGTGGCCGTCAGCGAGGACGGCACCGCATGGGCGACGCTGCCGCAGTAGCACAGCCGCGCCACGCCCTTGCGGTTGAGCAGGTGCGCGTCGATGCGGGCGACCTGCGGCGTGATGTCGGCCCGCACCCCCATCGAACGGCCGGACAGCTGGTCGACCAGTTTCAGCGTCTTGAGCTGCAGATCCTGGCCGGCGCCGGTCAGCAGCGACTCGAGGTATTCGAGCAGCGGCGGCGCGACCAGCTGGTAACCGTTCAGGCGGAAATCATCGAGCAGTCGGCGGCGCAGATCTTCCAGCTTCGCCGCCTCGGCGGGCAGAGCGTCCTGGATATATTCGGGTAGAACCCAACGCAACATGGGTAAGGCGCCTCAGGAAAAAACAATCAGTATGACGAGGCCGGCGAGCATCGACGCGAAACCGACGAAGCGGATCTGACCGTCGGCCATGCGGATCAGCCGGCTGAAGGTTTCGCGCCAGGTTGCCGGCGCAACGAAGGGAATCACCCCCTCGAGCACCAGCATCAGCGCGAAAGCAAGAAGTAGGGTACGCCCCATTTACTTGGTGCCCTTGGCACCCTTCGCGGCGTCGGACGCAGGCGCCGAGCGGGCACCGGCGCCCTTGAGGTATTTGAAGAAATCGGAGCTCGGCTCGACCACCATCACGTCGGACTTGCTCTTGAAGCTGTTCCGGTAGGCCTCGAGGCTGCGGTAGAAGGCATAGAATTCCGGGCTCTGGCCGAAGGCCTGGGCGTAGATCGCCGATGCCTTGGCGTCACCCTCACCCTTGACGATCTGGGCCTGGCGATAGGCTTCGGCGACGATGACCTCGCGCTGCTTGTCGGCGTCGGCCTTGATCTTCTCGGCCTCGGCGCCGCCCTGCGAGCGCAGCTCGTTGGCAACCCGCTTCCGCTCGGCCTCCATACGACGGTAGACCGACTCGGACACCTCCGAAGGCAGATCGACGCGCTTCAGGCGCACGTCGACGATCTGCACGCCGATCTTGCGGGCATCGAGATCGGCCTTGATGCGCATGTCGTCCATGATCCGGTCACGCTCGCCGGACACCACTTCATGAACCGTCCGCTTGCCGAACTCCTCGCGGAGGCCGGCATTGACGGTCTGCTCGAGGCGGGTCTTGGCGCGGGTTTCGTCGCCACCCACCGAAATGTAATAGAGCTTGGGGTCGATGATCCGCCACTTGACGAACAAGTCCACCAGCACGTTCTTCTTCTCGGAGGTGATGAAGCGCTCGGGCTCGGTGGTGTCCAGGGTCAGGATCCGTTTGTCGAAGTAGCGGACGTTCTGGATGAGAGGAATCTTGAAATGCAGGCCGGGATCGCTGATCTGATCCTTAACCTCCCCCAGCTGAAACACCAGCGCGTGCTGACGCTGATCCACGGTAAACAGACTCATCGAAAGGATCGCGAAGACGAACAGGCCGACTCCGGCCAACAAAGGCAAACGTTCACGCATCAGCGCTCTCCCCGCTCGCGGTTACGAATCGATTCACGGGTGCTGCGTGCCTCGCCGGACAAGGCGTCTACCCGCGGCGGGGAAACGTTGCTCTCGGGCATGCCGGGAACCGTGGCGGGACGGCCGGGCTGGGCCACGGCATCGGCAGCCGGCGTGCTGGCGGCCGGCGAAGCCGTGCTTTGGATCAGCTTGTCGAGGGGCAGATACAGCAGATTGCCGCTGCCACGCGAGTCGACCAGCACCTTGGAGCTGTTGGAGAACACCTGCTGCATCGTCTCGATGTACATGCGCTGACGGGTGACCTCGGGGGCCTTGGCGTACTCGGCATACACCTGCTTGAAGCGCGACGCATCACCTTCGGCCTGGGCCACCACGCGGCCCTTGTAGGCCTCGGACTCCTCGATCAGGCGCGATGCGGCACCGCGGGCGCGGGGAATCACGTCGTTGGCGTAGGCCTGACCTTCGTTCTTCTGGCGCTCACGGTCCTGGCCGGCTTGCACGGCGTCGTCGAACGCGGCCTGCACCTGCTCGGGCGGCTGGGCGTTCTGCATCGTGACCTTGCTTACCTGGATGCCGGTGGCGTAGCGGTCAAGGATTTCCTGGGTCAGCTTCTGGGCGTTGGCCGCCACCTGCTCCCGCCCCTCGTAGAGCACGAAGTCCATCTTGCTCTTGCCGACGATCTCCCGCACCGCGGTCTCGGCCGCCTGGATGACCGAGTCGTCTGCGTTGCGGTTGTTGAACAGGTATTGCTGCGGATCCTTGAGGACGTACTGCACGGCAAACTGGATGTTCACGATGTTCTCGTCATCGGTGAGCATCAGCGCCTCCTTGAGAACCTTGTTGCGCTCGGAACCGCGGTAGCCGATCTCGACCGTGCGCACGCCGGTGAGGTTCACCAGCTCGTGGGTCTGGATCGGGTACGGTAGCCGCCAGCGCAGGCCCGGCTCAGTGGCTTCCTGGAAGCGCCCGAACTGCAGCACGATGCCACGCTGGCTCGCGTCGACGATGTAAAAGCCGCTGGCGAGCCAGATCACCGCGGCAAATGCCGCGATCAGGCCAATGCCGCCACCGAACTGGCGGAAGTTGAACTCGGGCAGCCTGCCGCCGCCGTCACCGTCGCCAGAGCCACCGCCCCTGCCGGGGGTCTTGCCGAACATGCCGGAAAGACGACGATTGAAATCGCGCCACAACTCGTCGAGGTCGGGAGGCCCCTGGTTGCCGTCGCCGCCGCGGTTGTCACCGCCGCCCTTGCCCCATTTGGGGTCGTTTAGAGACATGAGGATGCCTGAGATCACGGTGAAAATCTGCTCCGGGATATGTCGTGAATGCGGAGATAGTACGACTTTGAATGCGGACGCGGGTTCAACCGGCCTGTGCCGCGGCTGAAATGGCGGCAAGCTCTGCCTTGTGTGCCAGCGCCACGTCGGCGAGCACCTCACGTAGCAGGTCGAGACCTTCGCCCGTCCTGGCGCTAAGCAAAACGCGCGAGATCTTACCACAAGCGTCCCGCTGGACTTCTGGACTCGCCAGCGTGGCGTCTATCTTGTTCCAGATCTGGATCTGGGGAAGGCTGCCCGCCCCGATCTCCTCCAGCACCCCATTCACGGCGGCGATCTGCCCTTCGCGGTCCTCGCTGGCCGAATCGACGACGTGGAGCAGCAGATCTGCCGAGATCGTCTCTTCGAGGGTTGCATGAAAGGCGGCAACCAGCGAATGGGGCAGGTCACGAATGAAACCGACGGTATCCGACAACACAACGTTGCCCGCCTCGCCCAGGAAGAGCCGGCGGGAGGTGGTGTCGAGGGTCGCAAAGAGCTGATCCGCAGCGTAGGCCCCGGCCTTGGTCAGCGCATTGAACAGGGTGGACTTGCCGGCGTTGGTATAGCCGACCAGCGAGATCGTCAGCACTTCACGACGCTCCCGGGCACGCCGCCTGACGGCCCGCTGGCGCTCCAGGGTCGCCAGCCTGGACTTGAGCAGCTTGACCCGCTCGCCCAGCAGGCGGCGGTCGGTTTCAAGCTGCTTCTCGCCCGGGCCCCGCAGGCCGATGCCGCCCTTCTGGCGCTCCAGGTGGGTCCAGCCCCGCACCAGCCGGGTGGACAGATGCTGGAGCTGGGCCAGTTCGACCTGCAACTTCCCTTCGTGGCTCTTGGCCCGGAGGGCGAAAATGTCGAGGATCAGCGCCGAGCGATCGACGACGCGGCAATTGAGCTTGCGCTCGAGGTTGCGCTGCTGCGCGGCCGTGATGTCGTGATTGAAGATCACGATGTCGGCTTCGTTCGACTGCGCCACGAAGCCGATCTCATCCGCCTTTCCCTTGCCGACAAAATGCGCCGGGTCGGGCGCCTGCCGCTTGGCCTGAACCACCCCGACGACGCTGGCGCCGGCGCTCTCGGCAAGCAAGGTGATCTCGGCCAGGCGCTCGTCGAGACTACCCTGGCCGAAATCGACCTGCACCAGGAGCGCACGGGTTCCGGCAGCGGGCCTTTCAAACACGTGGGCTCCCGGATCGAGAGAGACCGTGACGCGGCCGGTTCAAGAAATGATCGCGCGTCTGAATCAGCTGGCCGCCTCGTTCTGTTCCTGCTGGATATTGACCGGGCGCGCCGGCACGACGGTGGAGATGGCGTGCTTGTAGACCATCTGCGTCACGGTGTTCTTCAGCAGCACGACGTACTGGTCGAAGGACTCGACCTGGCCTTGCAATTTGATCCCGTTCACGAGGTAGATGGAAACCGGAACGTGCTCACGCCGCAGGGCATTAAGAAAGGGATCCTGAAGAAGTTGCCCCTTGTTGCTCATGTTAGAACCTCTATGGTTATAGTTTGGAATAATTATAGAGCGATTTGCTGCATCGCAACACGAACAAACAGATCGCTCACTGGTGTGGAATGGGGTTCTTTAAACCTTGCCTGCAAAAGGGTTATGTGAGGACTTGAATTGTATCCTCAACGGTGTGCCCTGCAATTTGAATGCCTCGAGAAAGCTGCGCTCGAGGTATCGAACATAAGACGCCGGCACGTGATCGAGCGCGCTGCCATGCACGACGATGATTGGCGGGTTCATCCCGCCCTGGTGGGCGTAGCGCATCTTGGGGCGGAAGCCGCCGTGCCGCGGCGGCTGTTGCTTCAGCGTGGCATCGAGGAGCAGGCGGGTCAGCTTGGGAGTGGCCAGCTTGGTCATCGCCGCGGCGTAGGCCCCATCAACAGCCTTCAGCATCGGCACGATACCCTGCCCCTTCAGCGCCGACACGTACAGGAACTTGGCAAAACCGAGGAACGGCAGCTTGCGCTCGATGTCTTCCTTGATGCGCTGGCGACGATAGTCGTCGACGCTGTCCCATTTGTTCACGGCAACGACCAGCGCGCGGCCGGCCTCGACCACGAAACCGCCGATATGGGCGTCCTGATCGGAGATCTCCTGGCTCGCGTCGAGCACCAGCACCACCACGTTGGCCTGCTCGACCGCCTGCAGGGTCTTGATCACCGAGAACTTCTCGACGGCCTCGAAGACCTTGCCACGCCGGCGCAGGCCGGCGGTGTCGATCAGGGTGTAGTGCTTGCCGTTGCGCTCGAAGGGCACCTCGATGGCGTCCCGCGTGGTGCCCGGCATGTCGAAGGCGATCACCCGCTCTTCGCCGATCAGCGTGTTCACCAGGGTGGATTTGCCCACGTTCGGCCGGCCGACGATAGCCACGCGGGGGCCCTTCTCGTCGGCTTCGTCGTCTTCTTCGTCGGCGGGGAAGGACTCGAGAACGAGCTCCATCAGCGCGTGCACGTTATCGCCGTGGGCCGACGAGATGCACAGCGGGTCGCCAAGCCCGAGGGCGTGGAACTCCGCTGAGACAACCGCGCGGTTCATGCCTTCGGCCTTGTTGACCACCAGGAAGGTCGGGCGACCGGCCCGGCGCAGGCGCGCGGCGATCTGCTCGTCGTGGGGCGTCAGGCCGTTGCGGGCGTCGACCATGAACAGCAGCGCATCGGCTTCGGCGATGGCCTGCTCGGCCTGCTTGGCCATTTCATGGACAATGCCTTCCTTGGCGACCGGGTCGAAGCCGGCGGTGTCGACCACCAGGAACTCCCGCTCGGCGACACGCCCGAGGCCGTAGCGACGGTCGCGGGTGAGGCCGGGAAAGTCTGCAACCAACGCATCGCGGGTCTTGGTGAGACGGTTGAAGAGGGTGGATTTGCCCACGTTGGGGCGTCCAACGAGGACGAGGGTAGGTTTCACGCCAGGGTGACTCCCTTAGTGTTACTGCACGCCAACGGCCTGGATGCTGCCATTGCGTGTCTGGATGACGACGTCGCCGCCCGCTTTTTGCGGGTCGGCGAGAATCGGACTGGAATCGACGCGGTGGCGGCCTGCGAGGCTGCCGTCGTCTTTCCGGAGGAGATGCACATAACCTTCGATGTCGCCGACGACGACGTACTCCCCCACGATGCGCGGGCGACCGGGGCTGCGCCCGGCCAGCTGGTCCTGCTTCCAGACGCTGGCGCCGTTGGCGAGGTCGAGCGCATGGATGGCGCCCTTCTCGTCGGTCACGAAGACGTTGCGGTCGTCGAGGTCGAGGCCCCTGGAGCTCGACAGGTCACGCGTCCACAAGGTGGAGCCGTTGCTCATGTCGAAGCAGGCGACCCGCCCCTGGAAGGCCACCGCGCAAGTGGCGCGCGGTGTCATCACGGGCAGGCTGGTGATGTCGGCCACCCGTTCGAGCTCGGTTGCCCCGCGCGGGACGGCGACGGTGCCCTCCCAGGCCAGGCTGCCGTTGGCACCATTGACGGCAACGAGCTTGCCGCCCGGATAACCGGCGATGATGAAGTTGCCCTCCATCACCACGCCTGCAGCGTTGCGCAGCGCCAGCGGGGGCGTGGCACGCTGGTAAGTCCAGCGACGCTTGCCGTCCGACGCATCGAGGCCGAAGAGGCGGCTGTCAGCACTGCGCACCACCACCATGCCGCCCGAGACGGCCGGGGCGGCGAGCACTTCGGCGTTGATGAGCGTGCGCCACCGAACCTGCCCGGTCTCGGCATCGAGGGCAATGACCTCGCCCTTCGGCGTGCCCACCGCGACGAGCTTGCCGTCGGAGCCGACCCCGCCGGACACGGTGGTCTTGAGGGGCGCCTTCCAGACCGTGCGACCGGACTCGATCCGCACCACCTCGCCATCCTTGCCGGAGGCAAACACCGCACCGCTGCTGATCGCCGGCTGAAACACGAAGACGCCGGCATCGTCGACGCGGGCGCGCCAGCTCTCGCTCATCCTGACCGGATTGCTCAGGGGCTTGAGCGCCGGCGGCTTGCCTTCCGACGAAAAAGGGTTCAGCGAGCTGCAGGCCGACAGCACGAGCGCGCCAGCCAGGCTCAACGCCAGCCGGTGGCGCCTCATTGCGCACCCCCGACCGCGTCGAGCTTGGCCTGGGCGATCTCGCGCAGCGCCGCCGACTCGCTCTTGGTCGCAGTCTCGAGGGCGCTCACCACGGACTTGTAGGCTGCGCGGGCTTCCTCGCGCTTGCCCTGGGCGAGCAGGATGTCGCCCTTGAGATCGGCGAAGCGCGCCTTCAGGCTGTCGTCGGTCGGCGCCTGAAGCTGCGCCAGGGCCTCGTCGTAGGCCTTGTCGTCGAACATCACGGTGGCGAGGCGCAGGCGGGCCAGCTCCCGCAGGGCGGGGTCGCTGGCGTTGCTCGCCGCCCAGGCAAGCGGCACCCGAGCGTTCTTGAGATCGCCGGCTTCGGCCTGAACCTTGGCCGACAGCAGCGCGGCCATGTCGGCGTAGGCGGTGCCGTTGTATTTTTCGAGGAGGGTGCCGGCCGCCTCGCGGGCCTTCTGGGTGTTCCTCTCGCTGGCGGCCTTCTGCAGCACGCCGTACAGCGCCGACGCCTCGGCACTCTGCTTGCCCTGGTACCACTGCCAGCCCTGCCAGCCCACCGAGGCGATGGCGGCAGCCACAGCGACGCCGGTCACGAGAGTGCCGAACTGCTCCCACCAGCCCTTGATCTGGGAAATCTGTTCCTGCTCTTCGAGGTCAAATGCTGCCATCGTCTTCTTCCGATTCGATCAGGCGATCCGCCAGGGTTTCCGGGAGCACGTCCATGGGGACGCGGATTTGTTCACCACCGTCGCGCAGGGGCTTGAGGCTGACTTCGCCGGCCGCTGCCTCGTCGTCGCCGATCACCACGGCGAAGGGTGCGCCGGAGGCATCGGCCCGCTTCATCTGCGACTTGAAGCTGCCACCACCGCAGTGCAGCGTGACCGCAAAGCCGGTGCCGCGCAAGCCTTCGGCGACGCGGAAGGCGGCCCGCTGGGCGGCCTCTCCGGCGTGCACCAGATAGACATCGGGCACCACGCGCTCGGCCTGGCCTCCGGACTCCTGCCACAGCGCCAGCAGACGCTCGACCCCCATCGCGAAGCCCGCCGCCGGCGCCGGCTTGCCGCCGAGCTGGGCGACGAGGCCGTCGTAACGACCGCCGGCACAGATCGTGCCCTGGGCGCCGAGCCGGGTCGTGACCCACTCGAAGACCGTGCGGTTGTAGTAATCGAGGCCACGCACCAGGCGGTGATTGATGCGGTACGGCAGGCCGGCATCCTTGAGGATGGTCTGCACGCCGTCGAAGTGCTTGAGCGACTCTTCGCCGAGGAAGTCGGCAAGCTTGGGCGCGGCCTCGACGATGCCCTGGAGGTCGGGGTTCTTGGTGTCGAGGATGCGCAGCGGGTTGGTGTACAGGCGGCGCTGGCCGTCCTCGTCGAGGCTGTCCTTGTAGCCCTCTAGGTAGGCGATCAGCGCGGCCCGGTGGGCTGCTCGCTCCTCGCTGCTGCCGAGCGAGTTGATCTCGAGCTTGACGTCTTCGAGGCCGAGGTCGTCCCACAGCCGGGCGCACATCAGGATGTGCTCGGCGTCGATGTCGGGCCCGTCGAAACCGAGGGCTTCCACGCCAACCTGATGGAACTGGCGGTAGCGGCCCTTCTGGGGACGCTCGTGACGGAACATCGGACCCTGGTAGTACAGGCGCCGCGGGTTGCCGAACAGCAGGTTGTGCTGGATAGCCGCCCGCACGCACGACGCCGTGCCTTCGGGGCGCAGGGTGAGGTGCTCGCCGTTGAGGGCGTCCTCGAAGGAGTACATTTCCTTCTCGACGATGTCGGTGACTTCGCCGATCGCCCGCTTGAACAGCGGTGTCGGCTCGACGATGGGCATGCGGATGGGGCGGTAGCCGTAGCTGTGCAGCCAGTCGCGGACGATGTCCTCGAACTGCTCCCAGACTTCGGCGTCGTCGGGCAGGATGTCGTTCATCCCGCGCACGGCCTGGAGGGTCTTGCTCATGATTCCCTTTGTTGTTCTGATCGGCGCGGGCTCAGGCCAGCGCGCCTTTGCGGGGATAGGTACGGGCCACGTAGGCTTCGATGATGGCCTTGAACTCGTTGGTGATGTTGTCACCGCGCAGGGTGCGGGTCTTGACGCCATCCTCGAAGACGGGCGCCGCGGGGGACTCGCCGGTGCCCGGCAGCGAGATGCCGATGTTGGCGTGCTTGCTCTCGCCCGGCCCGTTAACAATGCAGCCCATGACCGCCAGGGTCATGTTCTCGACGCCGTCGAACTGTTCGCGCCAGACGGGCATGTTGTCGCGCACAAAACTCTGCACGTCGGAAGCCATTTCCTGGAACAGCGTGCTGGTGGTGCGGCCGCAGCCCGGGCAGGCGGTAACCATCGGCGTGAAGGCACGCAGGCCCATGGTCTGCAGGATCTCCTGGGCGACCACGACCTCCTGGGTGCGGCTGCCGTTTGGCTCCGGGGTCAGGGAGACGCGGATGGTGTCGCCGATGCCCTCCTGGAGCAATACCGCCAGCGCCGCGGTGGACGCCACGATGCCCTTCGAGCCCAT
Organism: Zoogloea sp.; assembly: GCA_016789125.1. Classification (GTDB taxonomy): domain Bacteria; phylum Pseudomonadota; class Gammaproteobacteria; order Burkholderiales; family Rhodocyclaceae; genus Zoogloea. The sequence continues at coordinate 66,553 of JAEUNU010000140.1, forward strand.
GCCAGCCTCGGTGAGCCCGAGGTGCAGCGGGTAGTCGCACTTGGCGGCCATGTCGCGGTACACCGCGATCAGATCCTGCACGCTGCTGACCTTGGCCGACAGGATGATCTTGTCGCGACCCAGCCCGTATTCCTCGGCCTTGGCGGCCGATTCGAGGGCCGAGGTGACCAGCGCCTCGCGCATCACCGCCATCGCGTCCCGCGGCACGGCGCGCCTGGCGTTCTCGTCCATGATGCGCGCCAGCACCGACTGGTCGAGGCTGCCCCAGTTGACGCCGATGCGCACCGGCTTGTCGTATTTACAGGCCATCTCGACGATGGAGGCAAACTGGGTGTCGCGCTTGGCGCCCTGCCCCACGTTGCCCGGGTTAATGCGCAGCTTGTCGAGGGCCTCGGCGCAGGCCGGGTTGTCGAGCAGCAGCTTGTGGCCGTTGTAATGAAAGTCGCCAACCAGCGGAACGTCCAGGTTCATCTGGAGCAGCTTTTCGCGGATCTTGGGGACCGCCTTGGCAGCCTCGTCATTATTGACGGTGATCCGCACGAGTTCCGAGCCGGCCCGGGCGAGCTGGGCGACCTGCATCGTGGTGGCGAAATCGTCGGCGGTATCGGTGTTGGTCATCGACTGGACGACCACCGGCGCATCGGCGCCGATCAGGACATTGCCGACGCGCACCTGGCGGGTCTGGCGGCGGACGGCAGCACGACCGGAGAGAAGGAGATCCATGGCAGCAGTATTCAATCTAGCTTGAGACGCCCGACCGTCACCTTGCCGGGCGTCGGGATGTCGATGGCGGTGCCGTTGCGTTGGAGCTTCACGTGGCGGGCGTTGCCGACAACGAGGGAAACAGGCGCGGAGACGACGACCTCCTCCTGGGAACCCGCCTTGCCCAGGCGAGAGAAGACGACCTTGCCACCCTTGTCCTTGACCTCGACCCAGGCGTCCTGGGCGAACTGGAAGACGAGCCGGTCACGCCCCGCCTCGACCGCCGCCGGGGCCGGGGCAACCGCCGGAGCCGCCTCGGTGACGGTCGGGCTGACCGGCACCGGGACCCCGACCACAGCCGGGGCAGCAACGACCGGCGCGGAAGCGCTTTCGACGGCCTTGGGTGCCGGCTCGACCACCTGCGGCGGCACGGCGGGCGCTTCATTTGCAGCGGCGCCCGGCGGGGCTTCCGGCGCCGGGAGGGCAAGCTCCTCGGCCGGCTTCTTGCGGAGGGTGTCGTAGTACCAGCCGGCCACGACGATGCCGAACAGGGCCAGAGCTGCCAGCACGCCCGGGATCACTGAGCGGCGGAACCGCCCTCGCCCCACCTGCGGCATGTCGCCGTGGGCGTTGGAGGCCGGCGCGAGCTCCATCGGCTCGCCGGCGTCCGGCGCCTGGAGGCCTGCCAGCAGCGGCGCCGCGTCGATCTTGAGCAGACGGGCGTAGTTGCGCAGGAAGCCCCGCGTGAAGGCGAGCCCCGGCAGCTGGGCAAAGCGGCCGGATTCTAGAGCCTCGATCTGGCGCGGATTGAGCTTAAGCGCGTTGGCGACTTCGGAGATCGACAGGCCCTGGGCCTCGCGGGTTCGCCGCAGGGTGTCACCTACCGATGTATCCTGGGTAAAGGTCGACACGGACGATGGCACGGCTTGGGAATCGGTCACTGGTACTGCCCTTGCAAGAAAGCCTGGTATTCGGGAGAGCCGGGGAAGCGGCGGCGCAACTGCTGCACGAGGCTCGCCTCGGCCGCACGGTCGCCCAGCCGGCGCTCGATGCGGATGGCCAGCCAGAGGCTCTCGGCGGTCGGCTCGCCCGCCTGGTTGAGGGCCGACACGTAACGTTTCGCGGCCTCGTAGGCGCCACGCCGGTAGGCGATCCCCGCGAGGTGGAAGACGGCCTGGTGATTGCCGTTGTCGAGCTCGACCGCCCGCAGGAAGGCGCGCTCGGCGGCAGTGTCGTTGTTGAGCCGCAGCTGGCACAGGCCGACGTTGGCATGGGCCCGCGTAGGCGTCTGGTAATAGGGGTTGCGGGCGGCGGCCTGGAGCATCTCGATGCCGGCGGGCTCCTTGCCGGTGGAGCACAGGAACCAGCCGTAGCTGTTCTGGATCTCGGGGTCGCCCGGCGCCAGCGACAGCGCGTGGGAGAAGTTGGCCTCGGCGATCGGGTTCTCTTCGAGGAACATATGCACCAGCCCCATCAGCTGGTAGGCCGGCGCATAGCGCGAGTCATACGAGAGCGCCGCCTTGGCTTCGTCGAGGGCCACGCCGTAGCGGCCGACCTGGAAATACGCCTGGCCGAGCTCGACATGGACCTTCGCCTTGCCGCGGGCCTCGTCCTTGCCCACCGGCATCTCGGAAACCGGCCGCTCCATGCGAGCCAGCGAACCACCCGGCTGGGGCCCGACGCAGGCCCCCAGGGCGAGCACCGCCGGCAGCGCAAGCAGCAGGCGGGCGGCGAGAGAACGATTCATCGGGGCTGCTCCACGATGGGGACGATCCGCGACGCGACCCGGCGCGTCTTGTCCGTGACCTGCCCTGCCAGCTGCCCGCAGGCCGCATCCACGTCGTCACCGCGCGTCTTGCGCGTCGTGGTGACGATACCGGCGTCGATCAGGATTTCGGCAAAGCGCTTGATGCGCGGCGCTGGAGAGCGGTCGAAACCCGAATTCGGGAAGGGGTTGAAGGGGATCAGGTTGAACTTGCACGGCACGTCGCGGGTGAGCGCGACGAGTTCGCGGGCGTGGGCGTCGCTGTCGTTCACGCCGTCGAGCATGACGTACTCGAAGGTGATGAAGTCGCGCGGCGCACGCTCGAGGTAGCGCCGGCAGGCGGCCATCAGCTCGCGCAGCGGGTATTTCTGGTTGATCGGGACCAGCTTGTCGCGCAGCGCGTCGTTGGAGGCGTGCAGCGACACGGCCAGCGCCGTCGGGCAGGCGTCGCGCAGGCGATCCATGGCCGGCACGATGCCGGAAGTGGAAACGGTGACGCGGCGCCGCGAAAGTCCATAGGCGTTGTCGTCCAGCATCAGGTTGAGGGCCGACACGACGTTGTCGAAGTTGGCGAGGGGCTCGCCCATGCCCATCATGACCACGTTGCTGATGACCCGCTCGCCGTCGCCGTTGGCGCCGAGCATGCGGTTGGCGAGCCACAGCTGACCGATGATCTCGGCGGCGCTGAGGTTGCGGTTGAAGCCCTGCTTTCCGGTGGAGCAGAACGCGCAGTCGAGGGCGCAGCCGGCCTGGGACGAGATGCACAGGGTGCCGCGGTTGGTCTCGGGGATGAACACCGTCTCGACCGCGTTGGCGTTGCCCACGTCGAGCAGCCACTTGCGCGTACCGTCGGTGGAGATGCTGTCGCGCACCGGCACCGGCGGGGTGATGCAGGCCGTCGTTGCGAGCTTGGCCCGCAACGACTTGGCCACGTCGGTCATCTGGTCGAAATCGGTCGCGCCGAAGCGATGCACCCAACGGAGCACCTGTTTGGCACGGACTGGTTTCTCACCCTGCTGGACGAACCAGTCGGTGAGCGCTGCAGCATCGAAATCGAGAAGATTGACCACGTGTAATTCCATCAAGACCGGCGGAAGAAAGGAGTTTCATCCCGCCGGTAGAGATCATCAACGGCTGTAAACGTTCATGCCGGGGAAGAAGAAGGCGATTTCCACAGCGGCGGTTTCCGGCGCGTCGGAGCCATGCACGGCGTTGGCGTCGATGGACTCGGCGAAATCGGCACGGATGGTGCCCTTGTCGGCCTTCTTCGGGTCGGTGGCGCCCATCAGCTCGCGGTTCTTGGCGATGGCACTTTCACCTTCCAGGCACTGGATCATCACCGGGCCGGAGGTCATGAATTCGACCAGATCCTTGAAGAAGGGGCGTTCTTTGTGTACGGCGTAGAACTGGCCGGCCTCCTGGGCGGACAGCCAGGTCATGCGGGCAGCGATGACCTTGAGGCCGGCGCCTTCGAAACGGGAATAGATCTGGCCGATGACGTTCTTGGCGACGGCGTCGGGTTTGATGATGGAGAGGGTGCGTTCGATAGCCATTTGATTGCTCCGCAGTGCTAGTCAGTTGAAAAACGGACAATTTTAGCAGATATGAGGCGAACGCGCCCCGCTCAGCGCAGCGCGTCTTCCACCGGTACCGCCAGCAGCGGCTCGCGCAGGCGGGCGAATTGTTGCGGTGCTACGTACTGCAGAAGTTCCTTGCCATCCTTGTCGACCACTACGTCCAACCCCTGTTTCGGGTACAGCAGGTGGGTGCGCTTGTCGGAATGAACGATGCGTTCGCCCGGCTCGCCAAAGCGCTGGACGATCGTCGACTCGTCCAGATTCACCGTCGGAATGACGCTGATGGCACGGATCGGCAGTTTGTCGGCGGCAGCCAGATCGTCGGGGTGCAGCGTGATGCGACGTGTCGTGCTTTCCATGTGCTTGGCCCTCACTGCGCGCTCGCGCATCGCGGAAATCGCCTCATCGGAGGCGTCGACCGTAAGCACCATCCTGGCCAGCACGAAACCCAGGGGAATCTGGGCGTAATAGGCTTCCAGAGAGCCGATCTCGTTCGGTGCGGCGATGATCGCCACTTCGATCTCGTTTCCCAGCTTCTGCCGCACGTCGCCCAGCGTGCTGACGCCCGGCCGCAGCCCGAAGACGCTACTGCCACCCTGCCCGTCCACCGCGATCTGCCAGGGGAGGTTGCTGTTCGGGTCGATGCCTTCCTGCTTGCCGGCACCGGGCAGGAAGAACGGCAGGATCAGCGCGAGCAGGACGAGGGCGATCAGGGAAAGGGCAAATTTCATGGCGACAGGGAGCGACGGGATGCCGGATTGTGCCACAGTGCGCGCCGCCGGCTCGCGGCGAAATCCGGATTAGCGCTGCTTGCCGGAGGACGCCGCGAAATCCCTGACGTATTGTTCGGTAACGGCAGCGAGCGTTTCCTGGATGCGCTCGCTGGTGCTCGCCACGTTCTGCGGCCCCTTGCCGTCGGCACCCTTGTTGCGCAACTGCTGCACGGCACCGTCGAAGAATATCCACTGATTCTTGACCAGTCCCAGCGCATCGCGGCTGGCGGCCGTATTTTCCGGCGCCGCGAGCAGTTCCTGCAGGCCGGTGGCGAATTCCTTGCGCGTCTGCTCCATGTCGACCAGCAGCCCCTGCGAACGGTCGCCCGCCTGCGCCTGCATGTAGAGCCGGGCCAGGCGCTGGGCCAGCATGTTGAGACGTGACGACAAGTCGATCAGACGTCCGACCGGCGTTTCCGACTCCGCTTCGATCAGCATGGCCAGCTTGCCGGTATGGATCGTCAACTCCTCGGCCAACTGCCCGACACGCTCTGCGGCAGCCGGGCTGTACGGTTTCTGGAGCGCCGCCCGCAACTCCTGCCATCCCGCTTC
>JAEUNU010000157.1 GCA_016789125.1 Zoogloea sp.
CGCGATGGCCGAGCTGTTCGACGCCACCGCCCGCGCCAACACCATCGTGCTGGATATCTGCCGCGACATCTGGATGTACATCTCCCTGGGCTACTTCAAGCAGAAGCTGAAAGCTGGCGAGATCGGCTCGTCCACCATGCCGCACAAGGTCAACCCGATCGACTTCGAGAACGCCGAGGGCAACCTGGGCCTCGCCAACGGCGTGCTGCGCCACCTGGCCGACAAGCTGCCGGTGTCCCGCATGCAGCGCGACCTCACCGACTCCACCGTGCTGCGCAACATGGGCGTCGCCTTCGGCTACGCGGTGCTGGCCTATGATTCCTGCCTGCGCGGCCTGGGCAAGCTCGAAGCCGACCCGGCCCGCCTGGCGGCCGACCTCGACGCCTGCTGGGAAGTGCTCGCCGAGCCGATCCAGACGGTGATGCGCCGCTACGCCGTGGCCAACCCCTACGAGCAGCTCAAGGAACTCACCCGCGGCAAGGGCATCACCCGCGAGGCGCTGCAGGAGTTCATTGCCACCCTGGCGATCCCCGAAGCCGAAAAGGCGCGCCTGCTCACCATGACCCCGGGCAGCTACATCGGCAAGGCCGCCGAGCTGGCCAAGCGCATCTGATCGCAGCGGGGCGGCAGGGCCGGCTTCGGTCGCCCCTGCCGCCCCGTTTTTTACTCCGGAGATTCTTCATGGCATTCGCCGACAAACTCAAGACCCTGCCGGGTGTCTCCCACCTGGCCGCGCTGCAGCTCATCGATGCCGCCGGTGAAGTGGTCGCCACCATCGAGAACAAGCCCGGCCAGGCCGGCTCGCTGGCGGTGTACAACCACCTCGGCCAGCTCCACGGGGCGATCACCCCCGAGGCCGCCGCCCAGGGCATCGAGATCTACGCCGAGCACAGCGAGGATGCGCGCCTCAACCCCGGCAAGCACCCCAACATCGACCGCCTGATCGGCCTGGTCGAGCGCGGCGAGACGCTGCGGGTGAAGCACGTCTTCGCCACCTGAGCCCGGCTGCACGCCATGCCAACAAGGGCTGCCTGCGGGCGGCCCTTGTTTTTGCGCGCTCAAGGGTTCCACGGGCATTTGCTGCCGGCGCGAGCAATGTTGCTACCTGACTGCAGCAACATTTCTCTCGCCAACAGTAATGTTGGTGGGGCCGGGTAGTAACGGTGCTGCAAAAAGCAGCAATGGTTCTGTTGCGGGCAGTAATGTTTCTACCTCGGGGTAGAAACATTACTGCCCGCGGGAGCAAATTTACTGCTGCGCCGAGTAATGTTTCTCTCGGCCGGAGTAATGTTTCTCCACCCACAAGCAATGTTTCTACTGGCCGGAGCAATGTTTCTCGCCGTGGCAGTAATGTTTCTCCCGGCAGGCGTAACGATGCCCGGGACCGCAGCACATCGCCCCCGGCGCCCGCAAGCGCCGCCCGGCCCTCAGGCGGAGGCCACGGCGCCCCGCGCGGCGCGGCGCACCAGCAGCCAGCCGAGCAGCACGCCCACCGAATCGGCCACCCAGTCCCAGGGGTCGCCGAAGCGGTTGGTGGTGAGGGTGTGCTGGCAGATCTCGATGAAGAGGCCGTAGGCGCTGAGCCCCACGGCGATCCGCCCGATCCGTCCCGGCCAGCCGCCGCTGCCCAGCAGCATCAGCGCCAGGAAGGCGATGGCGTGCTCGAACTTGTCCTGGGACGACACGACCTGGGTCATCTCGGGCAGCGGCATCATCGTCAGCGCGAAGACGACGAGCACCGCGGCGATGAAGGCGCTTTTCAGCAAGGGCTGGGGGAGGTGGCGGAGGAGGGGGAGCATGGTGTTGGTTCGGGGGGCTGAGCGGCGCCGCATTGTAGCCGTGGTGGGGGCGGGGCGGATGGTGGGGATGCCTGGGGCGGGTGGGTTTTCTGGCCGTTGATGGAGACCCGCGGCTTTCCGTTGTTTGGCGTTTCGTTGGCCGGGTCCCGCCCCGGCGGGCGGGTTACTTCTTTGCGTCGCCAAAGAAGTAACCAAGAAAGGCGACCCCGCTTCGCCGGTCCTTTGATCAAGCTTTGCTTGATCAAAGGACTCCCCTGCGCTGCTCGCATCGGGCGGCCGGCGCAGAACTCGCCCGCTGCGCGGGCTC
>JAEUNU010000162.1 GCA_016789125.1 Zoogloea sp.
TGGCCGACTGGACGATGGTCGAGGGCGTGATCTGGATGCCCGAGCAGTCGCGCATCCGCGTGCCGGCCACCTGCTTCGGCGACCGCATCCTGGCCCGGCCGGCCGAGGCGGTGGTGGCCGGGCAGCCGCTGTTCAGCTGCACCGAACCCGAGCTCGACGCCCAGGTCGCCCAGGCCGAGGCGCTGGTCCGCGAGCAGGAGGCCCGCCTGGCCCTGGCCGCCACCGCCGAACGGGTGCAGCTGCAGATGGTGCGCAGCGAGCTGGACCACCAGAAGCAGCGCCTGGCCGACCTGGCGGCGCGGCGTGGCGATCTGGTGGTGCGCAGCCCCCACGCCGGCCGTTTCGACATGGAGGCGCTGGACGACTTTGCCGGGCGCTACCTGCCCCGCGGCGAGCAGGTCGCCTACGTGCTCGACCCGTCCCGCTACACCCTGCTGGCGGTGGTGCCCCAGGGGCGGGTGGACCTCGTGCGGCAGCGCGCCGAGAAGGTCGAGATCCGCTCGGCCGAGCGCCTGTGGGACGTGCTCCAGGCGCAGATCGTGCGCGAGGTGCCCGGCGCCAGCGCGGAGCTGCCGAGCATGGCGCTGGCCCTGCAGGGCGGCGGCCAGATCGGCCTAGACCCCGAGGCCAGCGCCGACAACCGGGCGCCCAAGGCCCTGGAGCCGCTGTTCCAGTTCGAGATGCAATTCACTGGCCCGGTCCAGCCGCGCTACCTGGGCGGGCGGGTGCATGTGCGCATCAGCCACGGCCCGGCGCCGCTGGGTGAGCAGTGGTACCGCAGCCTGCGCCAGCAGTTCATGAAGCGCTTCGCGGTGTAGCCGATGTTCTCGCTCACCCTCCACGCCGACGCCTACCCCCAGCGCCGTGACTGGCAGGATCTGCCGTGGCTGGACCGCATCGGCGAGGGCCTGCGGGTGCGCCTCGCGGCGCGGCTGGCCCTGCGGGCGAGGCGCCGCGAGGCGCTGGTGGCCCGGGTGGAGGCCGAGGAGGCACGCCTCGCCACCCTCGACGATGGCGCGCGGGCGCTGCTGCTGGCCGAGCTGCGGCGCCAGCTCCGCCGTGATGGCTTCGCCGACGACGCGCTGGTGGCGCGGGCCTTCGCGGTGGTGCGGAGGGCGTCCCGGGCGCTGCTCGGCAAGGCCCACTTCGGCACCCAGATCCAGGGCGCCTGGGTGCTGCTGCATGGCAACGTGGCCGAGATGAACACCGGTGAGGGCAAGTCCCTGATGGCGACCCTCGCCGCCGCCACCGCGGCGCTGGCCAGCATGAAGGTGCATGTGGTGACGGTGAACGACTACCTCGCCGGGCGCGACCGCGACGAGTTCGGCCCGCTCTACGCGGCGCTGGGCCTCAGCTGCGCCTTCGTGGGCGAAGCGGCGACACCCGAGGAGAAAGCGGCGGCCTACCCGGCGGACATCGTTTACTGCAGCAACAAGACCATCGTCTTCGACTACCTGCGCGACCGCCTGGCCCTGACCGACCGCATGCAGCCGCTGCGCCTTGCCCTCGACGGAATGCTCGGCCAGCGCCGCCGCCAGCTGCTGCACGGCCTGCAGTTTGCGATCGTCGACGAGGCCGACAGCGTGTTTGTGGACGAGGCCCGCACGCCGCTCATCATCTCGGCGGCCCGTCCGAGCGTCGAGGCCGAGACGTTTTACCGGGAGGCCATCGCCCTCGCTGGCCAGCTGGTGGCGGGGGACGACTTCACGCTCGAGCCGTCGCTGCACCAGGCCAGCCTCACCGAGGCCGGCCGCTGGCGCCTGCCGCAGCTCGCCGGGGCCGGCGCCGAATCACCGGTGTGGCGCAGCGTGCTGCGTACCGAAGAGGCCTGCGTGCTGGCCCTGCAGGCGCTGCATGCCTTCCGGCGCGACATCCACTACATCGTCCGTGACGGCAAGGTGATGATCGTGGACGAGAACACCGGCCGCGTGATGCCCGACCGTTCCTGGGAGCGCGGCCTCCAGCAGCTCATCGAGGTGAAGGAGGGCGTCGCCGTCTCGCCCGAGAAGGAAACCCTCGGCCGCATCAGCTACCAGCTGTTCTTCCGCCGCTACCTGCGGCTGGCCGGGATGACCGGCACCTGCCGCGAGGTGCGCGGCGAGATGGCCAGCGTCTACGGGCTCGGGGTGGTGCGCATCCCGCCCTACCGGCCGTCCCGCCGCCTGCGACTGCCGGCCCGGCTGTTCGCGGGCAGCGAGGCGCGCTGGCAGGCGGTGGTGGATAGCGTCGTGGCCCACAGCCGGCAGGGCCGGCCGGTGCTGGTCGGCACCCGCTCGATCGCTGCCTCCGAGCGCCTCTCCGCGCGCCTGCAGGCGGCTGGGCTTGCCCACCAGGTGCTCAACGCCAAGCAGGACGAGCAGGAGGCGGGCTGTGTAGCCCGCGCCGGCGAGGCCGGGCAGGTGACCATCGCCACCAACATGGCCGGCCGCGGCACCGACATCAAGCTCGACGACGCGGTGCGGGCGGCCGGCGGGCTGCACGTGATCCTCACCGAGCTCCACGACGCCTCGCGGGTTGACCGCCAGCTGGCCGGGCGCTGCGCCCGGATGGGCGACCCGGGCTCGTGGGAGGAGATCCTTTCCCTCGACGACGAGTTGCCCGCTGGCCTGCCGGCCCCCCTGCGCGCGGTGCTGGCCGGCCGCCTCGCCGCCGGTGGGCAGCGCGGCGCCTGGCATGGCCTCGCGCTGGGGCTCTATCGCTGGTGCCAATGGCGCGTCGAGCGGCGTCATGCGCACCTGCGCGAGCTTTTGCTGCGGGCGGACTTCAGAAACCGGGTCGCGTTGTCGTTCACGGGGGAGATGGAATAAAAGGGGTGTCATTGCCTTGAACGAGAAGAACACGCTTTTTGCCCTTGCGCTCGCGCTGCTTGCGGGCGGTGCGCTGGCTGCAGACCCGGCCGCGCCTGCCCGGCCCCGTGCCAATCCCGAGGTCAGCTGCCTCATCCAGCCTTCCCTCGAGGTCAATGTCGGCACGCCCGTCGACGGCGTGATCGAGGTGATGAACGTGGACCGGGGTGACATCGTCAGCCCGGGGCAGCTGCTCGCCCGCCTCAACTCGGCGGTCGAGTCGGCCTCCGTCGACACCCAGGCGGCGAAGGCCGGCTTCGGCGCGCGCAAGCGCCAGCGCAACGAGGAGCTGCAGCGCAAGCAACTGATCTCGGCCCAGGAGCTCGACGAGCTCACCACCGAACAGCAGATGGCCGAGCTCGAGCTCCGCGAGCGCCGCGAACGGCTCAAGCTGCGCTCCATCCAGAGCCCCATCCGTGGCGTCGTCGTCGACGTCTACCGCCAGCGCGGCGACCTGGTCAAGCAGGAAAAGATCTTCCGCATCGCCCAGCTCGACCCGCTTTACGTCGAGACCATCCTGCCCTCACGCATGTTCGGCAAGGTGCGCGCCGGACAGGCCTTCGACGTGCTGCCCGAGCTCGGGCCGTCGGCCCAGAAGGCCAAGGTGAGCCAGGTCGACCGGGTCATCGACGCCGCCAGCGGTACCTTCCGGGTGCGCCTGCTGCTCTCCAACCCGCGCTTCGAGCTGCCCTCCGGGCAGCGTTGCGCCATCAACTTCCAATTGTGATGACCCGTGCCATGGCCACTCTCCGTCGTCCGCGTGCTCTTGCCCTCGAACGTCTTGCCCGGCTCGGAACGGGCTCCATCCTGCTCATCGTGCCCGTCGTCGGCTCGCAGGCGGCGCCGCCCGCGGCCGACGTCGGTGTCGTGACGGCCGGCCAGGCGCGGGCCAACCAGGGCACGCCCGCCGGGCGCCTGCCGCTGGCCGGCCCGCTTCGCAAGCCGGAGATCCGCTCCAGCGTTCCCAAGGCCCGCACCTCCCTGGCCGGCCTGCGGCTGTCGATGCAGGGCTTCCGGGTGGAGGGCAACGTGCGGGTCTCGGAGGACGGCCTCCAGCAGGCGATGGCCCCGTGGCTCGACCGCGAGCTGAGCTTCCCCGAGTTCGAGAAGGCTGTGCATGCGGTGGCCGATTACCTCCGCCACAACGGCCATCCGAAGGTGCAGGTGCGCATCTCGCGGGCGATGATGAAGGAAGGCCAGATGGCGGTCGCCATCGAGGGCCTGACGCCGCGCTCGGCCGATTACGCCGACGTGCCGGTGGTCGAGCCGCTGATCCATGTGAAGCGCTTCGAGGTCAGCGGCGTGACGCGGCTGAGCCCCGAAGAAACGCAGGCCATCCTCGCGCCCTGGGAGGACAAGGAACTCAGCATCGCCGAGATGCAGAAGCCGGCCGAGGCCATCGCCGCGGCGCTGCGCGCCAAGGGCTATCCGCTGGCCCAGGCCTTCCTGCCGCCCCAGCGCGTCGATGGCGGCACGCTGGAGATCCGGGTGCAGGAGGGCGTGGTCGATGGCAGCGCGGGCATCGGCGGCATCGTCACCAGCGGTGCCGACAAGCGCATCCGGCCGGAAGTGGTGGCCCGGGTGCTCGCCGAGGGCGCGCCGGCCGGCCAGCCCCTCGACGGCGAGGCGCTCGAGCGAAGCCTGCTCGTCGCCAACGACCTGCCCGGCATCAAGAAGATCAAGGCCAACCTCGCCCCCGGCAGCCAGCCCGGCACCACCCAGGTGGAAGCCCAGGTGGAGGAGGGCCGCTTGCTCACCGGCAGCGTGTGGGTTGACAACTACGGCAACCACTACACCGGCACCGGCCGCCTGAGCGTTGCCGCCAACCTCAACAGCCCCACCGGCTACGGCGACCTGTGGACGCTCACCGCCAGCAAGTCGTCGGGCATGACCAGCGGCCGCTTCGGCGCGGTCCTGCCGGTCGGCAGCAAGGGTGGGCGCGTCGGCGCGTCGTATTCCGAAGTGACGATGGATTTTGCGGGGCAGGTCATCCCGGTCAACCTCGACGGCAAGGCGCGGGTCGCGTCGGTGTTTGGCAGCTATCCGCTGCACCGCAGCGCCACGTCCAACGTGCTGCTGTCGGGCAGCTACGACGCCAAGAGCCTCACCCATAACATCGAGGGCAACTCCGACAGCGATCGCCAGATCAGCCTGTTCACCCTCGGCCTGCTCGGCGACGGGCTCGACCGCTTCGGCGGCACCTACAGCTGGAACCTGTCGCTCGCCAGCGGCAGCGCCGACCTCTCGGGCAACGCCGCCAACGCCCTGCGCGACAGCGTGGGCGCCCGCACCGACGGGCATTTCACCAAGACCAACTACGCCGTCAATCGCCTGGCACCCATCGGCGGCGCGGGCAGCCCGTGGAGCTGGTATGCCGCCCTCAGCGGGCAGTTTGCCGGCAACAACCTCGACCCGGCCGAGAAGTTCCAGCTCGGCGGCCCCAACGGCGTGCGGGCCTACCCGGTCGGCGAGGCCTTCGGCGATTCCGGCTACCTGGCGAGCCTCGAAGTGCGCCGCAGCATGGGCAGCACGCCGCTCGGCGAGCTCACGCTGCTGGGCTTCTTCGACCTGGGCGGCATCACCCAGTACCACGACACCTGGAGCGGCTGGAGCGCCGGCAACCGGCCCAACAGCTACACCCTCAAGGGCTACGGCGTCGGGGCCAGCCTGATGAAGACCGATGTCGCCTCGTTGAAGGCGGTGGTGGCGAAGAAGAGCGGCTCCAACCCGAACCCCACCGTCAACGACACCGACAGCGACGGGACCGACAAGTCGGCCCGGATCTGGATCATGGGCACGGTCAGCTTCTGACCGTCCGGACAGCAACGGATACCACGATGAACGCCATCAATTTGCCCAAAGTCCGCCCCATCGCCTTCATTCTCGCGGTGACCTTCAACCCCGCCTCGGTGGTGCTCGCCGCGCCGCCGGCGGCCGGCGCGCTGCCCGGCGGCGCGCAGATCACCGCCGGCTCGGGCAGCATCAGCCAGGCCGGCAACGTGATGAACATCCAGCAGAACACCGCCCGGATGATCACCCACTGGCAGAGCTTCAACATCGGCCAGAACGCGACGGTCAATTTCGTGCAGCCGAACAGCTCGGCGGTGGCCCTCAACCGGGTGCTGTCGGCCGACCCGTCGCAGATCCTCGGCCAGCTCAACGCCAACGGCGTGGTGGTGCTGCTCAACCCCAGCGGGGTGCTGTTCGGCGCCAGTGCGCGGGTGGACGTGGGCGGCCTGATCGCCGCGGCGATGCGCATGAGCGACGCCGACTTCCTGGCCGGCAAGTACCTCTTCGGCCAGCCGGTGGTGCCGGGCAAGGTGGAAAACCTCGGGGCGCTGGTGAGCCGCGAGGGCGGCTTCGTCACGCTGATCGGCGCCACCGTGAACAACGCCGGGCAGATCGTCACGCCGGGCGGCACGTCGGCGCTGGTGGCCGGCGACAAGGTCACCGTCAACCTGGGCCTCACCGGGCTGGTGAGCGTCGACGTGGAAGCGGGGTCCGACGCGGCGCGGGTCGACAACAGCGGCCTCGTCGCGGCCGATGGCGGCAAGGTGCTGCTCACCGCCCGCAGCGCGGCGCCGATGCTCGCCTCGGCGGTCAATCAGAGCGGCACGGTGCGGGCCGACAGCATCGCCAGCCGCAACGGCGAGGTCTGGATCGAAGCCCGTGGCGGTGATGCGCGCCTTGCCGGCACGACCCAGGCGGCCGGCAAGGGCGCCGGGCAGCCGGGCGGGCGCATCGTCGCCACCGGCGATGCGGTGACGCTCGCCAGCGGCTCGGTCACCGACGCCAGCGGCGCGGCCGGGGGCGGCCAGGTGCTGGTGGGCGGCGGCTGGCAGGGCAGGGACGCCAGCATCGCCACCGCCGGCAGCGTGACCCAGGAGGCCGGCGCCACGATCAAGGCCGACGCCACGGCCAGCGGTGCGGGCGGCACCGCCGTGCTGTGGTCGGCCACGGCTACCCGGATGGATGGCAGCATCAGCGCCCGGGGTGCCGGCAGCGGCGCGGGCGGGCAGGTGGAGACCTCGTCCCAGGGCAGTCTCGGCCTCGCCGGGCAGGTGGATGTGGCGGCCGACAGCGGCAAGGGCGGCAACTGGCTGCTCGACCCGGCCACCCTTGATGTGACCACCACCGGTTCGGCACTGGTGGGCAACACCAACGGCACCAACCCGACGGTCTCCAACACCTCCATCCAGACCGCCCTCAACGCCGGCGGCACCACCGTCACCCTGCAGGCCGACAACCTGATCACGGTGAATGCCGACATCTCCAAGACGGCGGGGGCAGCCTCGACGCTGACCTTCAATTCGGCCAACGGCGACATCGTGGTGAACAACCAGATCTCGTCGATCGCCGGCGCGCTCAACATCAACCTGGGCGCCGATGCCAGCCAGAGCGCCGGCACCGTCACCCTCAACAACGCCCTCACCACCAACGGCGGCAACATCAATTTCTACAAGCCGGTGGTTCTGGCCAGCACCACGCCGATCTCCACCAAGATCACCGAGGCCAGTGGCGCCAAGTCGGGGGACGTGAGCTTCTACCGGGACGTCACCCTCGCCGCGCCCGGCTACGCGGTGACGATCAACGCCCAGGGCCCCCAGAGCGGCGCCAACTTCACCGGCCGCGGCGGCAACATCGACGTGAAGGGCAACATTGTCTCCGGCACCTACCTGCAGCAATACCCGCAGGCATTGACCCTCGACACCACCGGCGCCGACGTCGGCGCGCCGGCCACCGGGCCGGGGGCGATCACCCTGGGCACCTCGTCGGCCAACTACGTGGGCGGCACCGGCACCGCGGGCCTCAAGAGCCTCACCCTGGTCGGCCCGCTCAGCACCACCCTCAACGCCGGAACGGTCAACATCTTCTCCACCTCGGGTGACGTGATCACCGCGTCGTCGCTGCTCGGCACGCCGTCCCTCGTCCTCAATGCCGCCGACACCACCTTCAACGTGAGCGGCGGCACCTACGGCAGCAACACCGGCTTCACCGACTACCTGCAGAGCACCTTCGACATCGTCAAGGCCGCCGGCGACAAGACCCTCACGATCAACGCCGACCGCTCCATCAAGCTCGTCCAGCGCAGCATCGACGGCACCACCACGTCCGGCAGGCTCGACGTGGCGCTCAAGCCCTTCCAGTCGTCGGCCCACGGCAACAACGGCGGCGCGGTCGTCCTGCAGGGCAGCGATTCGGTCGCCGCCAGCATCAGGAGCAACGGCGGCAGCATCGACCTCGGCTCGGCCGCCACCGCCGCCACCGGCTTCGGCGCCGACCTGTCGGGCATCAAGGACGGCATCTACCTCGAAAACGCGGTGCTCGATTCGCGCGTTGCCGGTGACGTGGGCCAGGCCGGCGCCGCCATCACCCTCATCGGCAACGCGCCGACCACCACCACCGCGGGGGCCGGCGTGCGCATCAAGGGCGCGCTCACCAACCTGCGCTCGGGCAGTGGCGACCTGACGATTGCCGGCGGTGTCTCCGGCGGCGCCTCGTCGGGCCAGAAGGACGGCGTGGTGATCGGCGAGGACGGCAGTTCCCGCGTCACCCTGGCCACCACCAGCGGCGCCATTGCCATCACCGGCGATGCCACCGGCGTGGGCACGACCCCATCGGTGACCGGCGCCAGCCGCTACGACGGGGTCGTGATCTCCTCGGCCGCGCTCATCCAGACCGACAGCGGCAACATCACCGTCGTCGGCAAGGGCAGCGGCGGCGACCAGAGCTATCTGGTCGAGAACCACGGCATCAAGCTCGAGAACGCCAAGACCAGCATCGTGTCCACGTCCGGCGACATAAGCCTTTATGGCAGCTCGGGCGGCAAGACCAGCGACACCGGCGGCGCCAACAGCTTCGGCATCTACTCGGCTGGCGACAGCATGTACATTGGCTCGGCGCCCTCCACCGCGGTGAGCGGCGGGGTGGTGGCAAGCGGCATCGTCACCCTGGCGGCCGACAGCATGCAGTTCATCAATTCCTCCAACCTGCACCTCAACGTCGCCTCCGGTGGCGAGCTGCGGGTGCACACCGAAACCGCCGGCCGCAACATCAGCTTCGGCGCGCCGGGCGGCGTGGACAAGCTCTACCTCGGCAGCAACTGGTTCAACGGCGCGTCCACGTCGGTGTTCCAGCCGGGCTTCACCGACATCGTCTTCGGCCATGCGGCCAGCGCGGCATCGGCCACCGCTGCGCCGATCGTGAGTGCCTCCACCGGCACCCTCACCGTCGCCGCGGCCACCACCCTGCGCGACCACAGCATCCTCGAGATGGACGGCACCGGCGGCAACATCAAGATCAACGCCGCCCTCACCGTCAAGGGCAACACCGGCGGCGACAACGCGCGCACGCTCACCCTCAACACCCAGGCCGGCGCGGCTGGCGCGGGCACCATCGAGGCCAACTCGGTGCAGCTCCTCGGCAGCGGCGACAACGTGCTCACCGGTGCCAACCTGGTCGGCAAGCTGGCGGCGGCCATCAATGGCAACCTCGCCTTCAACAACGCCCAGGCGCTGGCGGTGGATAGCGTCAACGCCCGTGACACCACCAGCGCCGGTGCCAACGCCTGGCTCGGCGGCACCACGCCCGGCACCGTCGGCATCAACACCGCCGGCCACGACGCCAGCCTCACGCTCAGTGCGGGCGATCTCGCCATCAACAACTCGATCACCGCCAGCGGCGCCACCGTCAGCCTTGCCACGCCGGCCGGCAAGGTCACCGAGGCGGGGGCCACCGGCGCGGCGACGCCCGTCATCACCGCCGACAAGCTCTACTTGGGTGCCCGCGACAGCTCGCTGCTAAACAACGACAACGTGGTCGGCACCCTGGCCGCCAGCGTCACCGCCGGCAACCTCGAGTTCCGCGACACCCGCGCGCTGGACGTGGGCCGCGTGACGGTGACCAACCGTGTCGCCCAGTCGGACGGCACCGTGGCCACCACCACGACCACCCGCGACGGCATCAGCGCCACCCAGGCCGCCAGCGGCAACGTGGCCCTGCAGCTCACCGCCGGCAGCCTCACGCAAAGCCAGGACATCACCGCCACCGGCCTGCAGCTGGGCCTCGCCAGCGGCTCGGCCACCCTGACGCGCAGCACCAACGACATCGGCACCGTGTCGGCCAATCTGGCCGGCAGCGGCAGCACGCTCAGCCTGGCCGACCGCAACGCGCTCACCGTCGGCACCCGCAGCAGCACGCTGCTGGGCAGCACCGGCGGCGTGACCACCAACAGCGGCAACGTGACCCTCGCCGCATCGTCCGACGCCGGCTCCACCACCGGCAACCTGCAGCTCGACCAGTTCGTGAATGCCGGCACCGCGGTGGTCGACCTCTCGTCGGGCAAGGGCGCGATCCTCGAGAATGCCGCGGTGCCCGCCGCCGTCGTCACCGCCAGCGCGCTGCGCGTCACGGCGGTGAACACCTCGCTGCTGAATAACGCCAACCAGGTCGGCACGCTCGCCGGCAGCATCGGCGGCGACGGCCAGGGGCTGGATTTCAGCAACGTCCGGGCGCTCACCATTGGCAGCGTGCTCGGCACCGACGGCCTCGCCATCGGCAGCCCGGCCAGCCGCGGCACGCTCAGCCTCGACACCGCCGGGGCGCCGGCCGGCACCGGCACCATCACGCAAACCCAGGCCATCGCCACCGGCGGCCTGCTGCTGCGCAGCACCG
>JAEUNU010000164.1 GCA_016789125.1 Zoogloea sp.
GAGCCCGCCTTCGGCGCCGCCGCCTTCGCCGCTGTGGTGCAGCGGATCGACAGCCGCAAATTGCCAGGCGCGGCCGTTGCCGAAGAGATGGCGCCGCTCGCCGGCGACGACTGCCGTGGCGGTGGTACGCAGACCGTCGAACTCGGCGCGCAGCAGGCCGCGGGGGTTGAGGCTGCCGGCCACGGCGCTGGCCACGCCGTCGAGCGTGATCGCAAAGCCGTTGCCGAGGTGGGTGACGGCGAGGGTCTTTTCAACTTCGCCGAAACGGAAGATCAAGGTGCGACTCGCGGCGCTGTTCATGCGCCAGCCATCGCGCCGATGCCACGGCGAATCCGGCTCGGGATGACGGGCGGCGAGCCGCTGGGCCCGTTCCCGCTCACGCAGAAGTTCGGCCAGCGCCACCGCGAGCCCCGCTTCGCGGGAAGGTTCGATCTGTTCGGGGAAGAGGTAATCCTTCTCCCGCTCGATCAGGCCGGTGTCCAGATCGGCATTGGCGAAGGCCGGACAGGCGGTGAGCCGGGACAGGAACTCGATGTTGTTGGCGACGCCGACGACGCGGTATTCGGCCAGCGCCTGCAGCATGCGGGCCAGGGCGCGGTCGCGGTTCACGTCCCAGACGATGAGCTTGGCGATCATCGGGTCGTAGAAGGGGCTGATCTCGTCGCCCTCCTCGACGCCGGTGTCGACCCGCACGTGCATGTTCTCGTCGGGCGGCGCCAGGTGCACGAGGCGGCCGGTGGAAGGCAGGAAGCCCTTGGCCGGGTCTTCGGCGTAGATGCGCGCCTCGAGGGCGTGGCCGTTGATGGCGAGCTGCTCCTGGGCCATCGGCAGCGGCTCGCCGGAGGCCACGCGGAGCTGCCACTCGACCAGGTCGAGCCCGGTGATCATCTCGGTGACCGGGTGCTCCACCTGCAGGCGGGTGTTCATCTCCATGAAGTAGAAGCTGCCGTCCTGGTTGGCGATGAACTCGACGGTGCCGGCGCCCACGTAGCCCACCGCGCGGGCCGCATCGACGGCGGCCTTGCCCATCGCGGCGCGGCGCTCGGGGGTCATGCCGGGGGCCGGCGCCTCCTCGAGCACCTTCTGGTGGCGGCGCTGCACCGAACAGTCGCGCTCGAAGAGATAGACGTAGTTGCCGTGGGTGTCGCCGAACACCTGGATCTCGATGTGGCGCGGGCGGGTGAGGTATTTTTCGACCAGCACGTGGTCGGATCCAAAGCTGGCCGCCGCCTCGCGCTTGCACGAGGCCAGCGCGTCGAGGAAGTCGGCGCTCTTCGCGACCAGGCGCATGCCCTTGCCACCGCCGCCCGCCGCGGCCTTGATGAGCACCGGGTAGCCGATGGCGTCGGCCTGCACGTTGAGGAAGCCGGGCTCCTGGTGGTCGCCGTGGTAGCCGGGGGTGAGGGGCACCTGGGCCTTCTCCATCAGCTTCTTGGCCTCGGATTTGGAGCCCATCGCGCGGATCGCCGACACCGGCGGGCCGATGAAGACGATGCCCGCCGCCTCGCAGGCCTCGCAGAAATCCTCGTTCTCGGACAGGAAGCCGTAGCCCGGGTGGATCGCCTGGGCGCCGGTCTGCTGCGCCGCGGCGATGATGCGCTCGATGACGAGATAGCTCTCGCGGGCCGCCGCCGGGCCGATATGCACGGCCTCGTCGGCCAGGCGCACGTGGCGCGCGCCGGCGTCGGCGTCGGAATACACGGCCACCGTCTTGATGCCGAGGCGGCGCGCGGTCTTGATGACGCGGCACGCGATTTCACCGCGGTTGGCGATCAGGATCTTGTTGAACATCGGGTCTCCTCCAGTTGCATTGTTATTTTGTCAGGCCCCCGCCAGCGGCCGTGGCGGCCGGCGGAACACCCGTTTGATGAATTTCCACAGCGCCCAGATCAGGAGCAGCGCCAGAATGAAGAACACCGCCAGCCCGCCCAGGAAGAGCAGCGGCTGATGAACCAGCGCCCACATCCCGCCGGCGAAGAGCATGTCCTCGCCCAGCGAGGTGGCCACGTTGCTGACCGGCTCGGGCGATGTGTTGATCGCCGCCCGCGCCCCGGCCTTGGCCAGATGCGTGCCGGCCGCCAGCGTGCCGCCCATGAGGCCCATCGCCACCTGCAGCGCGCCGCCCTGGTCGCCCATCACTGCGGCGGCCAGCGCCGCGCCGGCCGGGATGCGGATGAAGGTGTGCACCGCGTCCCAAGCCGAATCGAGCCAGGGCAGCTTGTCGGCAAAGAACTCAACCACCAGCAGCAGGCCCGAGAGGCCCAGCACCAGCGGATGGGCCAGCACGCCGAGGCCGCCGGGCAGCTGCACGCCGGCAAAGCGCGCCAGCGCCCCGAGGACGAAGACCAGCGCGTACAGGCGCAGCCCGCTGGCCCAGCCCAGGCCAGCCGCCAGGGCCGCCAGCGAGGCCAGGTCGACCGGCACGCCGCGCCAGTCGAGGAGCGGCTTGAGGCCCTCGGCAGCGGCAGCGAGATCCGGCAGCGCGAAGCCCACGGCGCCCGCCCTCAGCCCCCGGCCACCCAGCTCGCCGGGCGCTTGTCGAGGAAGGCGGCGAGGCCTTCCTGCGCCTCCGGCGTGGCACGCAGGGTGGCGATGCGGCGGGCAGTGTCCTCGACCAGGGCGTCCGTCACCGGCTGGTCGGCCACCGCGCGGATCAGCGCCTTGGCGGCCCCTTGCGAGCGCGGCCCGCCCTGCAGCAGGGCGCCAACGATCTCGGCCACTTTGGCGTCGAGCGCGTCGGCGGCGACCACCTCGTGGGCCAGGCCGAGTTCCTGCGCCCGCGGGGCGGAGATCCGCTCGGCGGTCTGAAAGTAGCGGCCGGCCTGGCGGGCGCCGATGGCGCGGATCACGTAGGGGCTGATCGCCGACGGGATGATCCCGAAGCGCACCTCGGAGGTGGCGAACACCGCGCCCTCGCCGGCGATGCAGATGTCACAGGCGGAGGCCAGCCCCATGCCGCCGCCCAGCGCCGCGCCATGCACGCGGGCGATGGTGGGCTTGTTCATCTCGGCCAGGGTGCGCAGCATGCCGGCGAGCTTGCGGGCGTCGGCGAGGTTGGCCTCGACCGGGGCGCCGGCAGCGCGGCGCATCCAGTTGAGGTCGGCGCCGGCAGAGAAGCTCTTGCCGCGGCCGGCCAGCACCACCACGCGCACGGCGTCGTCGGCGTCGAGGGCCTGGCAGGCCGCGGTGAGTTCGGCGATGAGCTGCTCGTTGAAGGCATTGTGCACGTCCGGGCGGTTCATCCAGATCGTGGCTACAGGACCGTCGCGCAGGATTTCCAGGGTTTCATGCATCGTAAGTTTCCTTTGACGGGTGAGGAGTAAGGCGTGAGGAGTGAGGAGCCCTTGTTCTAGCCTTGTGCGCTGACGATCGTGAGCGCACAAGATGTCAGCCCGGCCTCGTCACTCCTCCCTCCTTACGCCTCACCGCCTCTTACATTCGGAACAGCCCGAACTTGGTCGGCTGGATCGGTGCGTTGAGGCTGGCCGACAGCGACAGGCCCAGCACGCGGCGGGTCTGGGCCGGGTCGACCACGCCGTCGTCCCACAGCCGGGCGGTGGCGTAATACGGGTGGCCCTGGTCTTCGTACTGCTGGCGGATCGGCGCCTTGAAGGCCTCCTCGTCTTCCGCGCTCCAGCTGCCGCCCTTGGTCTCGATGCCGTCGCGGCGCACGGTGGCGAGTACGCTGGCGGCCTGCTCGCCACCCATCACCGAGATGCGGCTGTTGGGCCACATCCACAGGAAGCGCGGGCTGTAGGCACGGCCGCACATGCCGTAGTTGCCGGCACCGAAGCTGCCGCCGATCAGCACCGTGAGCTTGGGCACCTGGGCGGTGGCGACGGCGGTGACCATCTTGGCGCCGTCCTTGGCGATGCCGCCGTTCTCGTACTTGCGGCCGACCATGAAGCCGGTGATGTTCTGCAGGAAGACCAGCGGGATGCCGCGCTGGGCGCACAGCTCGATGAAGTGGGCGCCCTTCTGGGCCGACTCGCCAAACAGGATGCCGTTGTTGGCGCAGATGCCGATGGGCATGCCGTAGAGGTGAGCAAAGCCGGTGACCAGGGTGGTGCCGGTGCGCGCCTTGAACTCAGAGAAGCGCGAGCCATCGACGATAAGGGCGATCACCTCGCGCACGTCGTAGGGCTTGCGGGTGTCGGTGGGGATCACGCCGTAGATCTCGGCGGGATCGTAAAGGGGCTCCTCCGCGTCGAGCAGCTTCAGCCC
>JAEUNU010000187.1 GCA_016789125.1 Zoogloea sp.
CTCGCCACCTCGATGTCGCCGAAGACCACCCCGCAGTAGTCGCGCAGGGCCTCGTCGTGGTTGCCGGGGATGAGCACCACCCGCTCGCCGCGGCGGGCCCGGCGCAGCAGCTTCTGGACCACCGTGTTGTGGGACGGCTTCCAGCAGATGCTGCGGCTCATCGCCCAGAAATCCACGATGTCGCCGATCAGGAAGATGTGCTCCGCCGCGTGCTCGCGCAGGAACTCCACCAGGCGCTCCGCCTGGCAGGCCCGCGTACCGAGGTGGATGTCGGAGAGAAAGATTGATCTGACCCTTGGCATGCCGACACGATCGCCAAGGGCCGTGAAGGCGTCGTGACACGCGGGTTAAGGGGCGATGACGACTACGGCGCCGCGCAGGCGTTTTTTCTGAGCATCCGCAAGGCAGCGGCCCGCCGGCCGGTGCTAGGATTCGACCATCGACCACCCACCAGGCCCAGTGATGAACCTCGAAAAAGTCATCTTCGGTTTCTTCATCGTCTTCGCCGCCACGCTCAACTTCGGCTTCTTCATCGGCGACATCGACAACCCCGTCCACCACGAGATCTACGAGCTCTTCGCGGCGGTGGTGGTCAACCTCATCGCCACCGTGCTCAAGTTCGGCGACCGCACCCAGATCGGCGCCATCCACCTGGCCACCAGCCTGGTGGCCGACCTGCAGCTGCTGGCGGCCGCGATGGTGTGGGGCTACGCCGAGCACGTCACGGGCGCCGGCCTCACCGCCTCCACGATGTCGAGCATCGTCTCGCTGTCGGGCGGCGCGCTGTTTGCCAACATCGTCTCGGTGATCATCCTGATCGCCGAAACCATCATGCAGCGGCGCTGACGGCAGCCTGGCCGTGACCCACACCAGCACGATCTTCCTGGTCCTGCGGCGGCTGCGGACGCCGCTGATCGTGCTGATCACGATCTTCGCGATCTCGGCCCTCGGCCTCACCCTGGTGCCCGGCCCGCTCGACCCGAACGGCGTCCAGCTGCCGCGGATGAGCTTCTTCCACGCGGTGTACTTCATCAGCTACACCGCCACCACCATCGGCTTCGGCGAGATCCCCTACGCCTTCTCCGAGCAGCAGCGCCTGTGGACGGTGGTGTGCATCTACATGTCGGTGATCGGCTGGGCCTACACCCTGGGCACCGTCTTCGCGATGCTGCAGGACAAGAACTTCCTCAACGCCCTGGCCGTGCAGCGCTTCGCCCGCCAGGTGCGGCGCCTGCGGGAGCACTTCTTCCTGGTGTGCGGCTACGGCGAGGCCGGCCACCTGATCTGCCAGGCCCTCGACGAGCTCGGCTACCGGGCGGTGGTGATCGAGAAGGACGAGGTCAAGATCGGCGACCTCGAGCTGCAGAGCTACCAGGCCGACGTGCCCGCCCTGTGCGCCGACGCCGGCCAGCCCGACACCCTCATCTTTGCCGGCCTCACCAGCAAGTACTGCCGCGGCGTGATGGCCCTCACCAACGACGACAACACCAACCTCGCCGTCGCCATCGCAGCACGCCTGCTGGCCCCGGCCCTGCCCGCCCTGTGCCGCGCCGAGCATGCCGACACGGTGGCCAACATGGCCTCCTTCGGCACCCGCCACATCATCAACCCCTTCGAGAAATTCGCCGAATACATGGCCCTGGCGCTGCACGCGCCGGCGGCCTACAACCTGCTGCTGTGGCTCACCGGCCTGCCCGGCACCACCGTCGCCCGCCATCGGGAGCCGCCGAAGGGCAAGTGGGTGCTGTGCGGCTACGGCGCCTTCGGCAAGGTGATGACCCGGGCCCTCGAGAACGCCGGCCTGCCCGTCACCATCATCGACCGCGCCGCGCCCCTCGCCCCCGACCACACCTGGTACAAGGGCGACGGCACCGGCGCCGACGCCCTCAGCGCGGCGGGCATCAGTGACGCGGTGGGCATCGTCGCCGCCACCGCCAGCGACGTGAACAACCTGTCCACGGTCGTCACCGCCAAGCAGCTCAACCCGGCCCTGTTCACCGTGCTGCGCCAGAACCACGTGGCCAACCGCACCCTCTTCGACGCCTTCGAGTCCGACTTCACGATGGTGCCGGCCGAGATCGTCGCCCACGAATGCCTGGCCATCCTCACCACGCCGCTGCTCTCGCCCTTCCTCGACCGGGTGCGCGCGGCCGACGACGCCTGGGCCGGCGCGCTGCTCGAAGAGCTCACCGGGCGTTTCGGCTGGGACGTGCCCTGCGTGTGGAGCGTGTCGATCAACCTGCTCCAGAGCCCCGCGGTGTATCGCGTGATGATGCGCCACGAGGCCCGGCT
The DNA here is from genome assembly GCA_016789125.1 of Zoogloea sp. Taxonomy (GTDB): domain Bacteria; phylum Pseudomonadota; class Gammaproteobacteria; order Burkholderiales; family Rhodocyclaceae; genus Zoogloea. Next base: position 2,293 of record JAEUNU010000187.1, read on the forward strand.
GACCCTCTCGGCGCTGCTGCGCGCCCCGGTCACCGACCGCCCGCCGCTGGCCTGCACGCCGCTCCTGCTGCTGCGCGAGGGCGACGCCCCGCGCTACCTGCCCGAGGGCGAGCTCGAAATCCGGCTGGGCGACCAGCTGCTCTTCGTCGGTACCGAGGAAGCCCGCCGCGACCTGGGCATGACCCTGTTCAACGGCCACACCCTGCAGTTCGTCCTCACCGGCCGCGACCTGCCCGGCGGGATGATCTGGGAATGGCTGGCGCAGCGGCGGGAAGCGCGGGGGTGAGGCGGGTTCCGGTCTACGGTCGGGTTTACACACCCGGTTGTTTGCGGGTAGCTGATGGAGACCTGCGGCTTTCCGTTATTTGATGTTCCGTTGGCCGGGTCGCGCCCCGGCGGGCGCCCTACTTCTTTGCGTCGCCAAAGAAGTAGGCAAGAAAGGCGACCCCGCCGAACCGGTC
>JAEUNU010000234.1 GCA_016789125.1 Zoogloea sp.
CGGCGTCGACCCCGAGACCGGTCCGTCGCTGGAGGCGATCATCGGTCTCTACAAGGACCGCGTTGCCACGCTGAACGAACTCGCCGACGCGGCCGAGGCTTTCTACATCGACCTGCATCCGGCGCCGGAGCTGGTTGCGCAGCATCTGACCGACGCCGCCCGGGCAGCGCTGGCCACCCTGCGTGGCAAGCTTGAGGTTGTGACGTGGGAGAAGGCTGCGATCTCGGCGGCGATCAAGGAGACCTGCACCGAGCACGGGATGAAGATGCCCCAGGTGGCGATCCCGCTGCGTGTGCTGCTACTGGGTCAGACGCAGACGCCGGCGATCGATGCGGTGGTGGAGGTGATGGGGCGGGCGGGGGTTGTGGGGCGGATGGAAAGGGGGGCGTGAGCGCTGCGTCGGCCTCGGCCAGCGGGCTGAAGTCTCCGCGATGGCATGAGCTGGCCGGCAAGGCGTTACATGGCGGCGGTGGACGATCCGAGCGGCCGAAGGTTAAACTCCTAGCGGTTTTCGTGAGATTTTTCGCGGATATGCGCTGTTTTTTCGTGCAATTCCCTCTGTTTGGTGCTGTTTGTTGCCGTTAAAGGCACCCGCTGCTGTTTTTTCTGATCCCGAATGATTGAACGAATCGTTGGTCTGGTTTCCGAGGTCCACGCCAGCCGCTCCGTGCTCTGGCGGCTGGTACGCCAGCAGCTCATATTGAGGTACAGGCGAACGGTGCTTGGCTATCTTTGGACGCTCATCAATCCACTCTTGATGATGTCCGTGATGGCGATGGTGTTTGCGACGATCTTCAATGAAGACGTCAAGGTTTTTGCGGTCTTCCTTTTTGCGGGGATGATCCCCTGGAATTGCTTCAATTCCATCGTCGTTCAGTCTTCAGGCGCCTTCATCAACAACGAAGGGCTCATCAAGAAGATCTACCTGCCCAAGGCCGTCTTCCCGCTGAGCGTGTCGGTGGGCGTGATAATCGACAGCCTGCTGTCCTTCGTTGCCCTCTTCGCGATCATCATCGCGGTCGGCGGGACGTTCAGCACGGCGCTGTTCTTCATCCCGTTTGCCTATGTGCTGCTCTTCCTGTTCTCGCTGGGGGTCGGCCTGGTGCTGTCGATCGTCACCGTGTTCTTTCGGGACATGCAGTATGTGCTCCAGATTGCCATGCAGGGGCTCTTCTTTCTCACGCCGATTCTCTACAAGTCGAGCGCCCTCTCCGGCGCGGTGGCCGATTTCGTGGCGCTCAATCCGGTGGTGCCTTACATCGAGCTGTTTCGCGCCCCCCTGACCCAGGGCCGGGTGCCGGACGAGAGCGTGATTTACCAGGCATTCGTGATTTCCCTCGTGGCCTTTCTCATTGGGCTCGGCACGCTTCTTTCCCAGGAAAGAAAAATCGTTTTCCGGCTTTGAAGATTGATGTCGAAAATTACCGTTGAAAACCTTTCCATCAAGTTCCGGATCTACCATGACAGGTCGCCGTCGCTGAAGGATTACTTCGCCAACCTGTTTTCCGGAAACCGGCCCGCTGCATATTCCGACTTCTGGGCGGTGCGCGACGTGTCCGTCGAGTTCCGGTCGGGCGATCGTGTCGGCATCGTGGGGCATAACGGTGCAGGCAAGAGCACCTTGCTGAAGGCCCTGTGCCGTGTCTACGAATCGTCGCAGGGCAAGGTCAGAGTGGACGGGCGGGTGGCGCCTCTCCTCGAAATCGGTGCGGGCTTTCACCCCGAGTTCACGGGCCGCGAGAACATTTATCTGAACGGTTCGATTCTCGGCTACACCGACGCCCAGCTGCGGGTGATCGAGCCGGAGGTCATTGCCTTCGCCGAGCTCGAGGAGTTCATCGACACGCCGGTCAAGTACTACTCTACTGGCATGTACATGCGGCTGGCGTTCTCGCTCGCCACCGCGGTGCACCCGGATATCCTGGTGCTCGACGAGATCTTCGCTGGCGGTGACGCGGCATTCATGGAGCGGGCGACGGCGCGCATGCACCAGATGATCGATCAGGCAAACATCATGATCATGGTCTCTCACGATCATCGGCTCGTCAGCTCCCTGTGCAACCGGGTGATCTGGATGGATCACGGGAGGCTGGTCCGCGACGGAGCCCCAGACGAAGTCATTCCCGAATATCTGGGGAGGGGCGCCCATGCCTGACGTACAAAAGTTGCCCGTGAAAGCCCTCGATGAGCGGACGCTCCAGGATCTCGGCGGCCGCTTGCGCGATCTGCGCCGCACGGTTGAATCCGAGACCGAAGCCCTCGGTGTGGTGTTGAGCTCCCTCGTCAAGGCGCAGCAGACCGAACAGGTTTCCCGGCTCAAGGACGTGCGACGTGCCGAGATGCGTGCCCGGCGGCAGGAGGCCAAGGCCCGGGCCCGCACGCGGCGGGAGCGTCTTGCGCGCTGGAAGCTGGCCTGCGATATCTACGACGACATCCAGTTGCCGTGCCGTCGCCTCGAGGCGCTGTCGCCGCCGCTGGCCCGGCGCTTCGTGTCAGAACTGCTCGAGAGCCGTGCCTTCGAGCGGCGGCTTGCCCTCGCCGGCGAGCTGGAGAGGGCCTTCCTCGACATGCTTTGCGAAGGCCGGCAGGCGCTCGGGGAATACGCCGTGCAGCTCCTCGATCGCAAGGCCTGGGCGGCAGTTGCTGCGCTGGTGCGCTATGTCGAGGTGCTCGGCCCGGCGGTCGACATCAGGCGGCTGGCTGCGCATCTCGAGACCACCTTCGCGCTCAATGTCGATGCCTGGCAACCCGACAGCGCCGAGTCACTGGTGGGGCAAGCCGACGAGTCGCTGATCGAGCATGTCGAGGCGCCGTCCGGGCATGGCATCGGCCTCCTAGGTGAGCTGCGCCGCTCGTGGCTGGGGCGCCTTTATGTCGAGCGCCTGAAGCGTTATCGGGCCGTGCGCTCGGGGGTGATCTGGCTGTGGCAGAACGGCTACCCGTTCTACGTTAATCGTGTCGCGCCCGTTGTCTTTCGCCGCGAGGCCGAGCGCTGGCGGCCGCTGGTCAGCGTGGCCGATTACGCCCGCCGCCCCGAGGTCGGCCCGCGCCATGTGCTGGCTGAGCCCACCCGCCTCGAGACGCCGGTCCCGGTCGCCTTTCCCGAGAAGAGCCGGGCGGTGCTGGTCTCCCCCCACGAGAGCTACGTTTTTCCGGAGATCTTCGTCACCACGGTGCGCAACGCGGCGATCTACGGCGGCACCAACCTCGTATGTGTCGGCGGGGAGGTCATCCACCACAACCTCTACGATTTCGTCCGGGACTACACCTCCGAAGAACTTCACGGGCGGACGGCCATCGATCCGAAACGCCGGCGTGTCCGCTGGCTGTTGCGTGATGCGGAGCCGGTGCGCGTCGAGTCCGCCGCAGTCTTCGTGGATGCCTGCGCGCCCAACTATGCCCACTGGCTGACTGAGGTACTTCCCCGTGTCGCGCTGTTCTGCCGCGAAGAGCGCTACGCCGATGTCCCGCTGGTCGTGAATGATGGGCTGCACCGCAACCTGGTCGAGTCGCTGCGCATGATCACCCGCGGCACGCGGCGCATCATCATGCTGCCGATCGGCCGCGCGATCGTCGCCAGTGAGCTGTTCCTGACATCGGTGGCGGGTTATGTGCCTTTCGAACGGCGCAATACGCGCTTGTCCGGCCATTCCCATGGTGTCTTCAGTCCGGTGGCCTTTGCCGAGATGCGCCGGTGCCTCGTCGAGGCAGCCCAGGCCATGCCTTCACCCGACTGGCCCAGGAAGATCTACCTGCGGCGTAATTCGGGGGTGCGCAAGGTGATCAACTCCTCCGAGGTCGAGCGTGCCCTCGTGGCCCGGGGTTATGCGGTGATCGAGCCCGAGAAGCTGTCCTTCATCCAGCAGGTGCAGCTCTTCTCGCGGGCGGAGGCTGTCGTCGCGTCCACCGGGGCCGCCGTCGCCAACATCATCTTCTGCCCGCCAGGCACACGCATCAGCATCTTCATTTCCCGCTTTGCCGACACGAGCTACTGGTATTGGCAGAACATCGCGGCAGCCTCGGGTAATGTCGTCCGATATGTGCTGGGCGAGGTCGAGCCGGGCTCGACACACGGGATTCACGCCGATTTTCGTGTCGATGTCGAGGACGTGCTCAAGTCGCTGTGAGGGCTGAAGCTCCGGCGGCGATGTGTCGAAACACCAATAACTCAAGGGAGTTCAGCCATGATTCACCCAAGCGCAATCATTTCGCCCCGGGCTCAGATCGGGGCCGGGGTCAGCGTCGGCCCGTATTCGATCGTCCACGACAATGTGGTGATAGGTGCCGGCACCACGATCGGCAGCCACTGCGAGATCGGCCATCCGAGCGCGCTGGCGGAGGGGCGTCCGCTCTGCATCGGCGATAATTCACTGATCCGCTCCCACAGCGTCTTCTACGAGGGCTCGACGTTCGGCGAGCGCTTGATCACGGGGCACCGCGTCACCGTTCGCGAACTCACCGTCGCCGGCAAGAACCTGCAGATCGGTACGCTCGGGGACATCCAGGGGCATTGCGAGATCGGCGACTATGTGCGTACCCACAGCAACGTGCATATCGGGCAGAAATCGAAGATCCACAATTTCGTCTGGATCTTCCCGTATGTGGTGCTGACCAACGACCCCCATCCGCCCAGCGATACCTGCGTCGGTTGCGAGGTGCGCGATCACGCGGTGATCGCCACGATGTCGATTGTGCTGCCCGGCGTGGTCGTCGGGGAGCACTCGCTGGTGGCTGCCCACAGCTCCGTCAGCCGGGATGTTGAAGCGCATTCGGTGGTCGGCGGCAGTCCGGCAAAGTTCCTGTGCCCGACCAGCAAGATCAAGCTCAAGGATGGAACGGGGCGCAGTGCCTATCCATGGACCACCCACTTCAGCCGCGGCTACCCCGAGGAGGTGGTCAGGGAATGGCTGAGCCGCATTCCTGAAGCCGGCCAGAACTGACCTACCAATCCTTGCCCGGCCGTTTCTGGGAGCGGGCTGCTCAGCTGGAGTGAAAATGAGCATTCACGACTGTACTATCCTGGACCTTCCGCGGATCAACGATCCGCGCGGCAACCTGACCTTCGTCGAGGCGAGCCGCCATATCCCCTTTGACATCCGCCGGGTCTATTACCTCTATGACGTTCCAGGCGGGGCCGAGCGAGGAGGGCATGCACACAAGGCGCTCCATCAACTGGTCATTGCGATGTCCGGCTCCTTCGACATCCATCTCGACGACGGCTCGTCGAAAAAGACGGTGCACATGAACCGAAGCTATTATGGGCTCTATATCTGCCCGATGATCTGGCGGGAGATCGATAACTTCTCGTCGGGGGCGGTCTGCATGGTGCTGGCTTCCGATTACTACGACGAGCTCGATTATTACCGGCAATACGCCGAATTCATCAATGACGCAGTAAAGGTTATCAAATGAAATCTGTCCCCTTTCTGGACCTCGGCGCAGTAAACGGGCTGATCCGTGACGAGCTCGATGCCGCGTTCCGTCGTGTTCTCGATTCGGGCTGGTTCATCATGGGCCCCGAGCTCGAGGCCTTCGAGGCCGAGTTTGCCGAATACAGCGGCGTGAAGCATTGCATCGGGGTCGGCAATGGCCTGGAGGCCCTTCACCTGCTGCTGCGTGCTTATGGGGTCGGGCCGGGTGACGAGGTGATCGTGCCCTCAAACACCTTCATCGCGACCTGGCTGGCGGTGAGCGAATGTGGTGCGACGCCGGTGGCGGTCGAGCCGAACCCGCTCACCCACAACATCGAGGCCGCGGCAATCGAGCAGGCCATCACCCCGCGGACCAAGGCCATCATGCCCGTCCACCTCTATGGCCAGCCGGCGGACATGGATCCGATCAATGCGCTCGCCGGCAAGCATGGGCTGGTGGTCATCGAGGATGCTGCCCAGGCTCAGGGGGCGCTGTACAAGGGGCGCCGTGTCGGCTCCCTGGGAAGCGCAGCCGGCACGAGTTTCTACCCGGGCAAGAACCTCGGCGCCCTCGGCGACGGCGGGGCGGTGCTGACGAGTGACGACAAGATCGCCGACGAGGTGCGCCGGCTCCGCAACTACGGCTCTCAGGTCAAGTACCAGCACGATGTCGCCGGCTACAACAGCCGTCTCGACGAGCTCCAGGCCGCCTTCCTGCGTGTGAAGCTGTCCGTGCTGGATGGCTGGAACGATCGTCGGCGCGAGATCGCCAGCCGTTACACCCGCCTCCTCGAGGGCAAGGGCTTCGAGCTGCCGTTCGTGCCCGAGTACGCCGATCCGGTGTGGCATCTGTTCGTGATCCGCCATGCTCGCCGCGATGCGCTTCGGGACCACCTCGCGCAGCATGGCGTCAACACCGTCATCCACTACCCGATCCCGCCCCACCGCCAGGCCTGCTATGCCGCCTACGCAGGCCAGCAGTTCCCGCTCGCCGAGCAGCTGGCCGCCGAGGTGCTGAGCCTCCCCATGTCGCCGGTCATGAGCGACGAAGAGGTCGATCGGGTGGTCGACGTGCTGGCGTGCTTTGACCCCCGTGCGTGACTTCTTGCGCCGTGCCCGCGGCTGGCTGACAGGGCTGAACGCCGTTTCCGCCCGCTTCGACCTGTTGCAGAACAGGACCGACGCCCTGATGGGGGCGAGCGAGCGGACCAACGCAGCCCTGGCCGAGCTCGCCGCGGCGCTGGAGAGCATCCGCCCCGGCCCCGAGCTGGCGGAGATCCGTGGGCGTCTGGACGGCCTGGCCGCCTCGTCTTTGGCCGCCCGGTCGGAACTGGCCAGGGAGCTCGATGCCGAAGCCGACCAGCGCCGGCTCGCCGAGCAGGCGCTGGTCTCCCAGCTGAACGATCAGGGCAGCAGCATGCGCGGAATGGTGGCCGACCTCGCGGCACTGCGTGCGCAGGTCTCGCAGGTCCAGGTGGGGCTCGACGAAATGGCCGTCCGCTTTGATGCCCATGCGCAGCACTCGGTACATTGGGGCGCCGAAATGCGGGACGGCCTGCAGGTGCAGCTCGATGCAATCGCCCGTCGTGTGGCCGACCTGCCCGGCGCCCTGGAATGGAAGGCGATCGCCAGCCGCCTCGATGGCGTCGAGGCGGCGCTAGCGGCTGGCCGTTGGGCCGACAGCGCCCACGCCCAGCTCTCCGGGGCTGCACCTCTCCGGCTTTTGGGCGAGGCTGGAGCGAGGCCTCTCGCCTTCCTGCTGCAGAGCCTCGAACTCGTGAATCATTACGCTGCCGTTTGGGATCTGCTGCCCCAGGGCGGCTTCGACGTCCTGCTGCATGGCGTGGACGAGGCTGCCGCTCGCCGGGCTCTGGGGGCATGGCGCTGCCGGGTGTTTGCCACCAGCGAGGTGCTGGCTGATGGCTGCAAATACGCCTGTCTGGTGTCTAACCATCCGGTGGAGGGGGGAGAGCCGCCGCTCATCAAACGGCTGGCCGAGCGGAATGTGCGCTTCATGTATGCAGCGGGCAAGTCAGGCTGGAACCTTTCCGAGTGGAACCGGCTGTACGATCTCATCCTGTGTTTCGGGCCCCATCATGCCGCCGCCTTCTCGGCCCTTACGGACGGGCTGGTCATCCAGATGGGCTACCCGCGATTCGACCGTTATTTCAACGATCAGGTCGATCGGGATGCCCTGTGCGGCCGCTTCGGCTGCGACCCGGCGAAGGAGACCGTCGTCTGGCTGCCGACCTGGAAGGAGCTGTCATCCGTCGGATATTTCGACGACGAGATCAGCGCCCTCTCGGATCGTTACAACGTCGTCGTCAAGCTGCATCCCCTGATGTCCGAAGCCGAGCCGGATCGGGTCGAATCCCTGCGCAAGCACCATTTTTCCTGCCTGCTCACGGACTCGACCGACAATCTGCCGCTCTATCAGCTGGCGGATTACATGCTTTTCGACTTCGGTGGCCCTCCGCTGGCCGCCATCTACTGCGACAAGAAGATGCTGCTGCTGGATGTCCCGGGCGCACTGGCCGACCCGCTGCTGGGGCCGGATTCGCCCGATGTGGCAATCCGCGCGCAGCTGGGCTCGCTCAAGCCGGGTGGCGGTGCTATTGCCCGCTGCCTGGCCAGCCCGGCGCACTGGGAGGCCCAGGTGTCGGCGCGCAAGGCGCTGCGCCGGACGTACTTTGCGCCTCATTTCGGCTTCTCGGCAGCGGTGGCCGCCAACGCGCTTCTTCGCCTGGACACGCTGCGCGCCGGCGCGGGCTGAGATCCACCCGATCAAGGTATCTGACGATGGTTATCTGGCTCATCGGACTGTCCGGCTCGGGGAAGACCACCCTCGGGCGGGAGCTGGCTGCGCAGCTGCGGCAGCACGCACCGAACACCGTGTTCCTGGACGGAGACGAGGTTCGCGAGGTGTTCGGCCTCGACCGTGGGGATCAGCCCTACACCCTCGATGGACGGCGCCTCAATGCCGAGCGACTCACGGCCCTGTGCCGCATGCTCGATCGGCAGGGCCTGCACGTGGTGTGCTGCGTGCTATCCATCTTTCCCGAGATGCGGGCCTGCAACCGGGACGTCTTCAGTTCGTATTTCGAGGTCTTCCTCGATGCGCCGCTCGATGTGCTCCAGGCCCGCGACGTGAAGGGCCTCTACGCCGCGGCGCGGGAGGGCAGGATGCCCAACGTCGTCGGTCTCGACATTCCGTTTCCACGTCCTGCATCGGCAGACCTGGTGATCGACACCTCCGGTACGCCCGACGGGCTGACGGATATCGCGGCGGATGTGCTCAGGAAGGCAGGGCTTGCCCGATGACGGACTACCCCTACGCCTCCGGCGATCTCCTGGAGAAGCGGAACACCTACTTCTACACGCCCTACGCGGGTGCGGATTTTTTGCGTGCCTGGCGGCTTCAGCGGGAAGCCGCGGCGCTGTCGCCGATGGTCGGTGCTGCCGCGGGCGAGGCCCTGGGCAGCACCGACAGGCTGCTGGAGACGATAGCGGAGGCGCTGCAGGTGCCCGTCGTGCCGCCATCTCTCGCCGACGCCCTGGCGCGCCTGATCCAGCGCTTCGAGGTGAGCAAGAGGCTGCACGGCGAGTACGGCACCAACTGGCGCCCGGTCGACCCCGACGATTATCGGCAGCCCGGTCGCTACCTTCGTTTCGCCGAAGTGCTCGAGATGGCCTGGCAGTGTGGCCTGGGCTTGCCCACCCTCAATGCGCTGCTCAAGTGCGTGGATACCCTGGCGTCGCTGCGGCACCGGCTGGATGCCGACCAGCAGCGCAGGTTGGCGGTGGTGATCGAACGTGAGCGCACGCACGTGGCCGGGTTGGCACGGCGCATCGGCGTGGAGGGCGTGTTCGATGCGGCTTGACGGTGTCGTGATGCTGGCAGCGCCGACGGCTCGCTCGCGCGCGTACATTCAGGCGCTGGTCGCTGCCGACCTCCTGCCGGGCAATGTACTTCTGCTCGGCACGGAGTCCTCGCAGGCCTCGTCATCTCCGTCGCAGTGCTGGGAGGGTATCCATCTGCCGGATCACGGCGAGTCGATCGCAGCGACCTGTGCCCGCGCCGGTGTCGTCGTCCAGCCCTGCGAGGCGACGACGGTGAACGACGAGCAGGTGCGTGCGGCGCTGCTCGCGCTGACCCCGCGGCTGGTGATCTATTCCGGCTGGGGCGGGCAGATCGTCTCGTCGGCGCTCCTCGACATCGGAGCGCCTTTCCTGCATCTCCATTCCGGCTGGTTGCCCGAGTACCGCGGCAGCACCACGCTCTACTACGCCCTGCTCAACGGCGGGCAGCCGGGCGTCACGGCGATCCTTCTTGACCGGACCATCGACACCGGCCCTATCGTGGCGCGCCGCGCTTATCCACGCCCGCCGGCCGGGATCGACATCGACCTTGTCTTCGACCCGGCCATCCGGGCCGATCTGCTGGTGCGTGTCCTCTCAGGCTACGTATCGAGCGGCACGATCCAGCCGCTCGAGACCCAGGACGCCGCGACTGGGCAGACCTATTACGTGATCCATCCGGTGCTCAAGCACCTGGCCATTCTGGCCATCGAGCAGGAGCGGCGCGAATGAGCCGGCATCGTGAGGCCGAGCGGCCAGAAGCCTTCGCCTTCGGCACCAAGGCCGAGACCTTGATGCGCCTCGTGCCTCGGGTCCGGAGCGCGGCGATCCCCGATCTGTGCTTTTTCACGGTCGAGCAGTGGCACGCCGGGCGCGAGGCGCTGCTCGACCGGATCCAGGCCCATTTTGGCGATGCGCTCCTTGCGATCCGCAGCAGCGCATTGACCGAGGATGGCGCCAGGACATCCAACGCCGGGGCGTTCCTCAGCCGGCTGAAGATCCGCGGGGCGAACCGGGCCGAGCTGGCTGTGGCCGTGGACAGCGTAGCCGCTTCCATGACCGGCCATCCCCGCGATCAGGTTTTGGTTCAGGCGATGGCCGAGCAGATCGTGCTCAGCGGCGTGCTCATGACTTTCGATCTTGTTCACGGTGCGCCTTACTACTGCATCGAATACGAAGACGAAACCGGCCGGACCGATCTGGTGACGAGCGGTACGGGCGTCCACAAGGGCCTGTCGATCTACCGCGAGGCCGACCCGGCCCTCATCCGCTCGCCCCGGGTGGCGTCCTTCCTCGGGCTGGCGCGAGAGCTGGAGGCCCTGTGCGCCTGCGTTGCCCTCGATATCGAGTTCGGCATGCGGGCCGACGGCCAGTTGGTGCTCTTCCAGGTGCGCCGGATCGCGCTGGCACACAGCTGGCACCCGGTTACCGAGATCCGCGTCCGCCGGCAGATGGTGTATGTCGAGCAGTTCATCCGCGACTGTTCCCGGCGGCTCGACGGCATTCTCGGCGAGCGGACCATCCTAGCGGCGATGCCCGACTGGAATCCCGCCGAGATCATCGGCACGATGCCCCGGCCACTGGCCGCATCGCTCTACCGGGAGCTGATCACCGATGCCACCTGGCACCGGGCGAGGGCTGCCATGGGTTATCGGCGCCTTCCCGACGCTGGGCTGATGGTGCTGATCTGTGGCCACCCTTATGTGGATGTGCGCAAGAGCTTCAACTCCTTCCTGCCCGCAGGCGTGCCCGACGGGATCGGGGAGCGGCTGGTCAACGCCTGGCTCGAGCGCCTGGAGAGTGCGCCGGAGCTCCACGACAAGGTCGAGTTCGAGATCGTCCCGACCTGCATGGATTTCTGCTTCGACCTCGACTTCCCTGCTCGCTATCCCGGCCTGCTGGCGGATGGCGAGCTGGCGCGCTACCGTAGCGAGCTGGTTCGCCTTACCCGGTGGGCCCTCGCCGGGGGTGGGGAAGGGGCGCTCGCCAGGGCGCTGGCGGAGGCCGGGCGTCTTGGCGGCCTGTCCTTGCCCGACCCCGTCGAGCAGGGCGGCAATGCCTGGCTTGGCCGTGCGGCGTATCTGCTCGGGCTGTGTCGGGAGGCCGGAGCCCTTTCTTTCGCGGTGGTGGCGCGCCACGCCTTCATCGCCGAGAGCCTGCTGCGCTCGGCCTGCCGCCGCGGCGTCCTGACGGCCGAGCGTATCGCCGCCTTCCGGCGCAGCATCCGGACGGTCACGGGCGAGATGGTCGCCGCTTACGGGCAGGCCTGCCACGACGCCTCGGCCCGCCAGTCCTTCCTGCGGGAGTTCGGCCACCTCAGGCCGGGTACTTACGAGATCACGTCGCTGCGCTACGACGAGCGGGACGACCTCTTCGATGCGGACACGGAGCAGGGGGTTTCTGCGGCTCATGCCGTCTTCGTGCTCACGCCGGCGGAGCGCGCCGGGCTGCTGGCGCTGCTGGCCGAGGCGGAGCTCGACGTGGTGGATGCCGAGGGCCTGCTGGCCTATGTGCGGGATGCCATCGTCGGCCGCGAACACGTCAAGTTCCTGTTCACCCGCGTGCTGTCGAACGCCCTCAGCGCTGTGGTGTGCTGGGGCGAGCGCCATGGCCTGTCCCGCGACGACCTGTCCTACGTGCCGTGGCCGCGGCTCGTCGAGCGTCTCCTCGAGCCAACGATGGACTACATGGATCGCTCGTTGCTCCAGCTTGCGGATGAGGGGCGTGCCAACCTGTCGGCAGCGCAGTCTTTCCGGTTCAGCCACATCCTGTTTGGTGTGGACGATCTTCACATCGCCTTGCAGAGCCGCAGTGTTCCCAACTTCGTCGGCAGCGGAAGGGCGTCGGGCGGAGTGGTGGAGCTCACTGCCAGCACCTCGGCCAACATCCACATCCGCAACCGGATCGTCTGCATCGAGAGCGCCGATCCGGGTTTCGACTGGATCTTCACCAAGGGGCCGGCGGCCTTGATCACCCGCTTCGGTGGCGCCAACTCGCACATGGCGATCCGCTGTGCCGAACTAGGGCTGCCGGCGGCGATCGGCTGTGGTGCCCAGTTTGTGCGCATCCTTGCCGCCGGGCAGGTCGAGCTCGACTGCTCGCAGAGGGTGTTGAAGATCCTCGGGGGGAGCTAGGCCGTGCGGATCGGCGTGACGAGCCGGATCGTGGAGGCTCCGGGCTACAGAGAGCCGCGCGATGCGCTCGCCCACGACTGGGCGGCCTTTTTCGCGGCGGCGTTGCCCGGCGTGGCATGGATGCAGCTTCCCAACCTCGGAGGTGAACACATCGTCCCGTATTGTGAGCAGTGGGAGATCGATCGCCTGATCCTCAGCGGTGGCGAGGATATCGGTGCGTCGGCCTTGCGCGATCAGACGGAGCTGCGCCTGCTCGATTGGGCCGAGGCGCGAGGCCTGCCGGTACTGGGGATCTGCAGGGGGATGCAGCTGCTCGCCCGTCGGGCTGGCGCAGACCTGATTCCGGTGGCCGCCCACGTGGCGACGACGCATTCGGTAAGCGGGGAGTGGGCGGGAGTCGTCAACAGTTATCACCGGCTGGCGCCAGCAGCATGCCCCGAAGGTTACCGGGTCATGGCCCGGGCGGAAGACGGAAGCATCGAGGCCATCGCCCACCGCAGCCTGCGCTGGGAGGGCTGGATGTGGCATCCGGAGCGTTGCCAGCCGCCCGCGCCGCTGGATGTCACGGGAATCAGGAGAGTCTTTGCATGAAAGCCATCATCTTGGCCGCGGGCCGCGGCAGTCGAATGAAGGCGCTGACCAGCGACAAGCCCAAGTGTCTCGTCGAGCTTCACGGGCGTAGCCTGCTCGACCGGCAGCTCGAGGCCTTGCGGGGGGGCGGTGTTTCCGAGATCGGCATCGTCACGGGTTACCGGCGGGAGCTGCTTGCCAGCCGGGGGCTCGTGGAGTTCCACAATCCGCGCTGGGCCGAGACCAATATGGTCTCCTCCCTGGAGTGCGCCGGAGCCTGGCTCGAGGCCGGGCCGTGCATCGTGAGTTACTCCGACATCTTTTATTCGGCCGACGCGGTTCGATCGCTCATCGACTGTCCGGCGCCCCTTGCCGTCGCCTACGACCCGGCGTGGCTCGCGTTGTGGACCCGCCGCTTTGGAGACCCTCTGCTCGATGCGGAAACTTTCCGCCTCGACCCGTCAGGCCGCCTGCTGGAGATCGGCAACAAGCCCCAGCGTGTCGAGGAGGTCCAGGGGCAGTACATGGGCTTGCTCCGGTTCACCCCGGATGCCTGGCGGACGGTGCTCGACCTGCGGGCGGCCCTCCCTCCCGCCGAGCGCGACCGCATGCACATGACCGGCACCCTCCAGCGGGTCATCGAGGCGGGCGCGCTGCCCGTTCTCGGCGTCCCCTACGAGGGAGAGTGGGGCGAGGTGGACTCGGCCGAGGATCTGCAGGCGTACACCGGGAGCCGTGGGTGACGCTCTGGTCCGAGCCGTCGATCGCCTCGCTGCTGGCCGCTGCGGAGCATGCCCTGGCGATGGGGGACGTCAATCGTGCGCTGAGACGGGTGCACGACTTTGTCGAGGACGTGATCACCGAGCCGCTGTGCACTGCCAGCGTGTTCGCGTCGAAGCGGCTGGATGCCTTCTGTCAGCGGCTTGGCGAA
>JAEUNU010000247.1 GCA_016789125.1 Zoogloea sp.
GTCGAGCTGGAGGTTGCCGCTCAGGGCCCGGTCCGGCTTCACCTCGACGAGCAGGTCGGCCGTGCCCGGGCGGCTGCCGGGCCGGATGGTGGACACCGCATGCACCCCGTGCATGTCGTTGAGGAGGAACAGCACCCGCTCCAGGTCGCCGGTGTGCAGCACGGCCCCCGGCCGCAGCCGCGCCAGGTAGGCTTCGACGCGCTGCCTCGACACCGGCGTGGCGGGGTCGAAATTGAGCTCGACCCGGCCGAGCTCGCCCATCAGCACCGCGATCTCGACCACCCCGTCGTGGAGGCGCTGTTCGGGCACGTAGGCCTGGGCCAGCAGGTAGCCCCGGCCGTTGAGGTGGGCCCGGACGACCCCGGCCGCATCGAGGATGTCCTGGAAGCTCCTGCCGGCGCCGCGGCGCCCGGCGAGCTTGCCAAGGATGGCGGGCTGCTCGGCCTCGGGCACGCCGACGAGCCGGAAGGCGCTGATGTCGACCACCAGGTCGGGCACGTCGGAGATCTCCCGGCGCAGCGCCGGCCGCTGGTCGATGACGGGAGCGTCCTGCAGCAGGGGGGGCGCGGGCGTGCCCTCGAGCTGGCGCAGGATCTGGCCGGCGTCCTGCTGGGCCAGCGCCACGCCCGGCCCACCGAGGCAGCCCAGGGCCAAAACGGACCATGCCGCATGTCGCCGACGAAACGGAAAACGAGCGCTCATCCTGTCACCTTCGAGGGTGTGGTGGACCTGTCTGGTGAAAGACTAGGGACAAAACGCCGGCATTGCAAACCGAATCTCGAAGCCCGGCCGCAGATGCAGTATAAGTACGGCTGACGCGCCCCCGGCCCCTCGCCCGATCATCGCCCATGCCCGCTCCCACCCCGCTCCGCGCTCGCCCCTCCTCCTGGTCACGCCGGGATTTCCTGCTGCAGGGCAGCCTCGTGCTCGGCGCGGCGGCCCTGCCGGCCGGCTTCGGCGCCGCCGCGGCCGACGGCCGGCGCATCGCGCTCCTGATCTGCTGCGGCAGCTACCCGGACGGCAAGAACATCCAGCCCGCCCGCAAGAACGGCCGCGACCTCGAAGCGGCGCTGCGCCGCCAGGGCTTCGAGGTCAGCGTCGAGAACGACCTCGACCTGCCCCGCTTCAAGGCCGCCGTCGCCCGCTTCGGCGAGCGCATGGCGGCCCTCCCCAACGACGGGCAGACGATAGGCCTGATCTACTTCTGCGGCCACGGCATGCAGGTCGAGGGGCGCAACTACCTGCTGCCCTCGGGCGTCGCCATCGACGACCCGAAGGCCCGGGAGCAGTCGGTCAACCTCCAGGAAGAAGTGCTGAAGGCCTTCCCCCAGCGCTACCCGGGGCTCGGCGTGGCGGTGATCGACGCCTGCCGCGACAGCGCCGAGCCGGTCGACAAGGCCGGCTCCTTCAACTACTCCAGCGCGCCGCAGGGCTGCATCGTGGCCTTCTCGGCGAGCGCCGGGCAGGTCTCGCTATCGCCCAGCGACCCCGCCCAGAACAGCTTCTACACCGGCGAGCTGGTGCGCGTGCTCAACGGTATCGACGACGCCACGCCGATCACCGACATCTTCGAGCTCACCCGCCTGCGCGTCGAAAAAACAATGAGCACCCACCCGGTCGCCATCGTGCGCAAGCTGGCCCAGCGCCCCCACATGACCGCCGGCCAGACCGGCGTCTTCCGCCTGGGCAGCGAGCGGCTGCCGGACGGGGCGCCGTCCCTCGAGGACGCCGCCTACGCCCGCCAGGCCGAGGCCCTGACCCCGGCCGAGGTCAGGAAGGCGGCCGAAGCCTTCCTCGAGGCCTACCCCAGGAGCCGCTACGACACCCAGGTGCGGGTGGCCCTGGCTGGCGCCGAAGACGCCCTCAAGGCCCTCTCCAGCCGCTTCGTACGGCTCTCCGCCAGCGCCTTCCGCGGCACCGGCGACCCGCTCTACCTCGAGGACATCCGCAAGGCCGTGCGGGGCGACAAGGACGCCGCCACCCGGGTCTCCGAGATGTACGCCCGCGGCAGCAACGGCGTGGCCGCCAACCCCCAGCGCGCCGAGCAGTGGCTGCGCTACTCGGCCCTGCTGGGCAACGCCATCGCCTGCTACAGCCTGTACCGCAGCCTGGCCGACAAGGGTGACCCGGACGCCGAGTTCTTCGGCCCCGAAGCGATCCGGCTGGGCTACGTGCCGCCCAAGGGCCTGTGCGGCTCGCGCAAATGGGAAAACTGCTGAGCTGGCGCGACCGGGCCGGGTCGCCAAACCCGAGCCCGCGTGTATATACTGGAATCGAGGGCATGCCGCGGATGGCCATGCCTTGCGCGTTTCGACATCGAACCGTTTCAGAGGCCTACCATGACGATCAAATCCCTAGTGCTGGCGTCCGCCTGTCTGGTTTTCGGGACGGCATTTGCTGCCGACAACCGCAGCGAGGTCATCGAGATCAACGACAGCCTCGCCCCCGAGGCCATCGAAAGCGGCCTCTTCCCCAAGTCGCCGACGGCCGCCGACTGCGCCGAGGCCGCCAAGGCCGGCTTCACCTGCGGGCAGATCGTCCCGCGGAAGGTCTTCTCGCTGCCCGCCAGCATCTCCTTCGCCACCAACTCTTCCGAGCTCAGCGCCGCCGCGCGCAGCATGCTGGCCGGCTTCGGCCCGGTCCTCAAGCGCAACGAGGCCTCCGGCAACAAGGTGGTGTTCGTGGGGCACACCGACATCACCGGGTCGCGGGCGCTCAACATGCGCCTCTCCCAACGGCGGGCCGAATCGGTGCGGCAGTATTTCATCCGTGAGTTCGACATCTCGCCGTCCTTCGTCGGCGCCATCGGCGTCGGTCCGCAGCAGCTCAAGGACACCCAGAACCCGGCCAGCGCCGCCAACCGGCGGGTCGAGATCACCACCAAGCCGTCCAACTGATCCCTGGCCGCCATCGCGGCGGCACCGCCCATCCAGCCCCGGTGCGGCCCTGCGGCCCAGCCGGGGTTTCTGTTTGCGGCGGCCGTCGCCTCACCGGGAAATCGCAGCGCATTCACGAACAGGAAACATTCCTGCCATTTAATGGTGTCGCCCCCTCAGCCGCCCGCGTGCTGAGCACCCGGAGCCCCCCGGCTCCCCCGCGACCCTTCACCTGGATGCCGTGACATGCCCATTCGCCCCCTCGCCGCCGCCCTCGCAATCCTGCTCTCCGGCGCCGCCCAAGCCGCCCCCTCCTTCGTCAATGGCCTCGCCCTCGACGGCGCGATGCTCGACCTCTCCGGCGGCAGCGACGCCAACAACGGCCGGGTCGGCTTCTTCTCCGACATCTACTACGACACCCAGCGCAACGAATGGTGGGGCCTGTCCGACCGCGGCCCCGGCGGCGGCACCCTCGACTACGCCACCCGGATGCAGCGCTTCACGCTCGATGTCGACGCCAGCAGCGGCGCCATCAGCAACTTCCAGATCGCCGAAACGGTGATCTTCAAGAGCGCCGGCGCGCCCCTCAACGGCATCGCCCCCAGCCCGGCCAGCAACATCGGCCTGGCCTTCGACCCGGAGGGCCTGGTGATCAACCCGAAGACCGGCACCTTCCTGGTGTCGGATGAGTACGGCCCGTCGGTGCGCGAGTTCAGCCGCAGCGGCGAACTCCTCCGCACCTACACCACCCCCGACAACCTCGTCCCGCGCGACGCAGCCGGCACCCCCAACTTCGCCAGCGACGCCGGCAACACCGCCGGCAAGCGCACCAACCGCGGCTTCGAAGGCCTCGCCATCAGCCCGGACGGCAAGTTCGCGTTTGCCATGCTGCAGAGCGCGATGCTCGACGAAGGCGGCGGCAACGGCTCGATCAACCGCATCGTCAAGTTCGACACCGCCACCGGCCAGGCCGTCGGCCAGTACGCCTACGCCATGAAGCGCAGCGGCCAGGGCCAGGGCATCTCTGCGCTGGTGGCGATCAACGACCACGAGTTCTACGTGCTCGAGCGCAACAACCGCGGCATCGGCGTCGGCGCCACCCTCGCCACCGCCGACAAGGAGGTGTATCGCATCGACCTCAGCGGCGCCACCGACGTGAGCAGCATCGACCTCGACGCCCCCGGCGCCGTCTACACCCCGGTGAGCAAGTCCGCCCGCGTGCTCGACCTCGACGCCAACACCCTCGCTGCGCTGGGCAACAAGTCGCCCGAAAAGTGGGAAGGCCTCGCCATCGGCCCGCGCCTCGCCAACGGCGACTACCTGCTGCTGGCCGGCACCGACAACGATTACAGCGTCACCCAGAACGGCACCGGCGAGCAGTTCGACGTGTACTTCCGCTTCACCGACGCCGACCCCTACCTCAGCTCCATCCAGTGCCCGCTGGGCCAGACCACCGGCTGCACCGGCGCCGACACCGCGGTGCCCGGCGACGGCAGCTACCGTCTGCTGCCCGGCGTGCTGCACGCCTACACCCTCAGCGCGGCCGAGCTGGGCGACTACGTGGCGCCGATCCCCGAGCCCGGCAGCTTCGCCCTGCTCGGCCTGGGCCTGGCCGGCCTGGCGGGTGTGCGCCGGCGCAAGCAGTAAGCGGCCCGGCCTTGCGATGGCCCCTCCCCGGAGGGGCCTTTTCGTTTCAGGGCCGGCGCCGCGCAAGGCCCCGGCACCCTTGCCAAGCGGGGCGAATCTCCGAATACTCCAGCGGAATGCACCACCCGCCGCCAAGGCCCCGCCGCCCATAAAAATACCGAGGAGACCCGCCATGCCCCAGTCCCGTCACCCGATCGCCGAGTCGCTGCTGGCCTCCGATACCGGCAAGATCGTCTCCGCCCGCGAGGCGGTCCGCCTGATCAAGGACGGCGACACCGTCGCCACCGGCGGCTTCGTCGGCATCGGCTTTCCCGAGAACATCGCCATCGCCCTCGAAGAGCGCTTCCTCGAAGGCGAACAGGCCGACCTGCAGGGCCAGGGCCAGCCCCGCGGCCTCACCCTGGTGTACGCCGCCGGCCAGGGCGACGGCAAGGAGCGGGGCCTCAACCACCTCGGCCACGACGGGCTGGTGGCGCGGGTGATCGGCGGCCACTGGGGCCTGGTGCCCAAGCTGCAGCAGCTGGCGGTGAGCAACCGCATCGAGGCCTACAACCTGCCCCAGGGCGTCATCACCCACCTCTTCCGCGACATCGCCGCCGGCAAGCCGGGCACCATCACCCGGGTCGGCCTGGGCACCTACGTCGACCCGCGCTTCGGCGGCGGCAAGCTCAACGCGCGCACCACCGCCGAGATCGTGCGGGTGATGGAGATCGACGGCGAGGAATACCTCTTCTACAAGGCCTTCCCTATCCACGTCGGCATCATCCGCGGCACCACCGCCGACCCCGACGGCAACATCACGATGGAAAAGGAAGCCCTCACCCTCGAGGCCCAGGCCATCGCGATGGCGGCCCGCAACTCCGGCGGCCTCGTCATCGCCCAGGTCGAGCGCATCGCCGACCGCGGCTCGCTCAACCCGCGCCAGGTCAAGATCCCCGGCCTGCTGGTGGACTGCGTGGTGGTGGCCGAGAAGCCCGAATACCACATGCAGACCTTCGTCGATCAGTACAACCCGGCCTACGCCGGCGAGATCCGCGTGCCGATGTCGACGATCGCCGCGATGCCGATGAGCGAGCGCAAGATCATCGCCCGCCGCGCCGCCCTCGAGCTCAAGGCCAACGCGGTGGTGAACCTCGGCATCGGCATGCCCGAGGGCGTCGCCAACGTGGCGGCCGAGGAGCAGATCATCGACCTCATGACCCTCACCGCCGAGCCCGGCGTGATCGGCGGCGTGCCGGCCGGCGGGCTCAGCTTCGGCGCGGCGATCAACGCCCAGGCCATCATCGACCAGCCCAGCCAGTTCGACTTCTACGACGGCGGCGGGCTCGACATCGCTTTCCTCGGCCTGGCCCAGGCCGACCGCCAGGGCAACCTCAACGTCTCCAAGTTCGGCCCGCGGCTGGCCGGCGCCGGCGGCTTCATCAACATCTCGCAGAACGCCAAGAAGGTGGTGTTCGTGGGCACCTTCACCGCCGGCAACCTGGAGATCGCGGTGCGCGAAGGCCAGCTCGCCATCCTCGAGGACGGCCAGGCCCGCAAGTTCGTAAGCGAGGTCGAGCACCGCACCTTCAGCGGCCCGCAGGCTGCCAAATGGGGCAAATCGGTGCTCTATGTCACCGAACGCTGCGTCTTCCGGCTCACCGCCGACGGGCTGGAGCTCACCGAGATCGCCCCCGGCATCGACCTCGAGCGCGACATCCTTGCCCGCATGGACTTCCGCCCCATCATCCACGGCACCCCAAAATTGATGGACCCGCGCATCTTTGCCGACGGGCCGATGCACCTGCGCCCCGACCTGCTCGAACGCCCCCTCGCCGAACGCCTCGCCTACGACCCCGAGCAGAACCTGTTCTTCGTGGATTTCAGCGGCCTCGCGGTGCGCAGCCCGGCCGACGTGGAACGCATCCGCGACGGCGTCGAGATGCGCCTCGCGCCGATCGGCCACAAGGTGAACGCGGTGGTCAATTACGACCGCTTCTCCATCGTCCCCGAGCTGGTGGACGACTACATCGCGGTGGTCAAGGGCATCATGGACCGCCACTACCACGACGTGACCCGCTACACCGCCAACACCTTCCTGCGCATGAAGCTCGGCGAGGCCCTCGAAAGGCAGCGCATCGCCCCGCGCCTCTACCCCAGCGCCGACGAGGCCCAGGGCAACCTGGGCAAGCCCGCCGGCCAGTGAGCGCAGCGCGGGCCGGCGCAAACCCGGCCCGCGGATGTGGTAGAAACAGGGCTCCGCCACGGACGACGCGCCGTCCCCGCCCATGAAGCCCGATTCCGCCCCGCCCACCCAGCGCATCGTCAAGATCCGCCGTGACTACAACACCTCGGTCGCCAACGAGACCCTCGAAGACTACGCCCTGCGTTTCACCCCGCGCAGCTGCCGGCGCTGGTCCGAGCTGCAGGTGGCCAACACCGCCTTCGGCGCAGCGGCCTTCCTGGTGCTGGAGGCGGTCGGGGCGACGATGCTGGTGAACGCCGGTTTCATCAACGCCTTCTGGGCGATCCTCGCCACCGGGCTGATCATCTTCCTGCTCGGCCTGCCGATCAGCATCAGCGCCGCCCGCCACGGGCTCGACATGGACCTGCTCACCCGCGGCGCCGGCTTCGGCTACATCGGCTCGACGATCACCTCGCTGATCTACGCCAGCTTCACCTTCATCTTCTTCGCGCTGGAGGCGGCGATCATGGCCTACGCGCTGGAGCTGGCCTTCGGGCTGCCGCCGGCCTGGGGCTACCTCGTCTGCGCGCTGGTGGTGATCCCGCTGGTCAGCCACGGGGTCACCGCGATCAGCCGCCTGCAGGCCTGGACCCAGCCGCTGTGGGGGGTGCTGCTGCTGCTGCCCTACGTCTTCGTGCTGAGCGAGGAGCCGGAGGTGCTGGCCGGCCTCACGGCCTATGCCGGCAAGGGCGGCGGCGAGGCGGGCTTCCAGCCCCAGCTCTTCGGCGCCGCGCTGACCATCGGCATCGCCCTCGTCACCCAGATGGGAGAGCAGGTGGACTACCTGCGCTTCATGCCCGAGCAGAGCGCCGCCAACCGCCGCCGCTGGTGGCTGGGGGTGATCCTCGGCGGGCCCGGCTGGGTGCTGCCCGGCATCCTCAAGATGCTCGGCGGCGCGCTGCTGGCCTGGCTGGCCCTGCGCAACGCGGTGCCCGCCGACAAGGCCGTCGACCCGAATCAGATGTACCTCATCGGCTTCTCCCACGTCTTCGACAACACCACCCTGGCGATCGCCGCCACCGCCCTGTTCGTGCTGGTCTCCCAGCTCAAGATCAACGTCACCAACGCCTACGCCGGCTCGCTGGCGTGGTCCAACTTCTTCGCCCGGCTCACCCACAGCCACCCGGGGCGGGTGGTGTGGGTGGTCTTCAACACCCTGATCGCCCTGCTGCTGATGGAGCTCAACGTGTTCCAGGCGCTGGAGCAGGTGCTCGGGCTGTATTCCAACATCGCCATCTCGTGGATGGCGGCGGTGGTGGCCGACCTGGTCATCAACAAGCCCCTCGGCCTGTCACCGCCGGGGCTGGAGTTCAAGCGCAGCCGGCTCTACGACATCAACCCGGTGGGTGTCGGGGCAATGGGGCTGGCCTCGCTGCTGTCGATCGCCGCCTTCGTCGGGCTGCTCGGCGAAGCGCTGCGGCCCTACGCGTCCTTCGTCGCGCTGGGGGCGGCCTTCGTGGCGGCGCCGCTGATCGCCTGGGCCACCGGCGGGCGCTACTACCTGGCCGGCGCGGCCGCACCTGCCGCTGACGGGCAGCGCTGCGTGATCTGCGAACGTGCCTACGAAGCCGAGGACATGGCCCACTGCCCGGCCTACGGCGGTGCCATCTGCTCCCTGTGCTGCTCGCTGGACGCCCGCTGCCACGACCTCTGCAAGCCCGACGCCAGCCTGCGCGCCCAGTGGCACGCCCTGCTCGGGCGGCTGCTGCCGGCCTCGGCGCGGCCCTACCTGGAGAGCGGGCTCGGCCACTACCTGCTGCTGATGGCCGGCATCGTGCCGGTGCTGGCGCTGATCCTCGGCGTGCTGTACACCCACGAACGCCTGGCGCTGGGCGAGGCAGCGCCCGGTCCGTGGGTGGATGCCCTGCGCGACGGCTTCATCAACACCTTCGCCGGCCTGGTGCTGGTGTCGGGCGTGGGCGCCTGGTGGATGGTGCTCACCGCCCAGAGCCGCCGGGTGGCCCAGGAGGAATCCAACCGCCAGACCCAGCTGCTGATCCAGGAGATCGAATCCCACCGCCGCACCGACGAGGCCCTGCAGAAGGCCAAGCACAGCGCCGAGCAGGCCAACCAGGCCAAGAGCCGCTACATCACCGCGATCAGCCACGAGCTGCGCACGCCGCTCAACAGCATCCTCGGCTACGCCCAGATCCTCGCCGCCGACCCCGACGTGCCACCCCACCGGGCCCAGGCGGTGAGCGTGATCCGCAGGTCCGGCGACCACCTGCTGTCGGTGATCGAGGGCACCCTCGACATCGCCCGCATCGAAGGCGGCAAGCTGGCGCTGGACGTGCGGGCGCTGGATTTCCCCGAGCTGATGCAGCAGATTGTCGGCATGTTCGAGCTGCAGGCCCGCAACAAGGGCCTCAGCTTCGACTACCGGCCGCTGGGCGAGCTGCCCGACGTGGTGCGCGCCGACGAGAAGCGGCTGCGCCAGATCCTCATCAACCTGCTCGGCAACGCGGTCAAGTTCACGGTGCGCGGCGGCGTCAGCTTCACGGTGGAATGCCGCCGCGAGATGGCCACCTTCGAGATCCGCGACACCGGCCCGGGCATCGCCCCGGCCGAGCTGGAGCACATCTTCGAGCCCTTCGTGCGGGGCAGCGCGGTGCAGGCCGGCGGCAGCGGGGTCGGGCTCACCATCGCCCGCATGCTCACCGACCTGATGGGCGGCGAGATGCAGGTTTCCAGCACGCCGGAGGTGGGCAGCTGCTTCAAGGTCCGGCTCTTCCTGCCGCGGGTGCACTCGGCCGAGGCCGCCCGCGAGCTGCCCCGCCGCGACCGCATCGGCTACGTGGGCGTGCGCCGCCGCATCCTGGTGGTGGACAACGAGAAGACCGACCGCGAGCTGCTGCAAACCGTGCTCGAACCCCTCGGCTTCATCGTCGAACAGGCCGCCAGCGGCTACGAATGCCTGGCCACGGTGCCGCGCTTCGCCCCGCACCTGATCTTCATGGACCTCGGCATGCCCGGCATCGACGGCTGGGAGACGATCCGCCGCCTGCGCCGCCAGCAGCTCACCGACGCGCCAATTGCCATCCTGTCGGCCAACGCCTTCGACAAGGGCCTCGACAACGACGCGGGCATCGCCCCGGACGACTTCCTCATCAAGCCCTTCAAGGTGGACGAGCTCCTCGACTGGCTGGGCCGCAAGCTCGGGCTCGAATGGGTCAGCGCCAACGCCCCGCCGCCGGCCCCGGCCCGCCCCGCGCCAGCCGAGCCGCCGCCCCTGGTGCCGCCCGGCGAGGCCGAGCTCACGGCCCTCGACGAACTGGTGGACCTGGGCTACCTTCGGGGCATCCTCAACAAGCTGGCCGAGATCGAGCGCGCCGACGCCCGCCACGGCGAATTCGTGCAGGTGCTGCGCAAGCTCGCCCGCCAGTTCGACTTCGACGCCATGAAGGAAATCCTCAGGAAGATGCGCGATGCCACCCCTTGACCCACCGGAGCGCCGGCTGTCGCGCATCGTGCTGATCGTCGACGACGTCCCCGAGAACCTCTCGCTGCTCCACGACGCCCTCGACGAAGCCGGCTACACCGTGCTCGTCGCCACCCACGGCCAGGCCGCGCTGCAGCGGGCCCGCCAGAGCCTGCCCGACGTGATCCTGCTCGACGCCATGATGCCGGGCATGGACGGCTTCGAGGTGGCGCGCCACCTGAAGGCCGACTTCGCCACCCAGCACGTGCCGATCATCTTCATGACCGGGCTCACCGAAACCGAGCACGTGGTGGCCGCCTTCAGCGCCGGCGGCGCGGACTACGTCACAAAGCCGATCCACCCGGCCGAGGTGCTGGCCCGCATCGCCGCCCACGTGCAGAACGCCCGCCAGATGAAGCAGGCCCGCTCGGCCCTCGACGCCTTCGGCCAGGCCACCGTCGCGGTGCGCGCCGCCGACAGCCGCATCGTCTGGCAGACCCCGCTGGCCCGCAGCCTGCTCAACGCCTTCTTCGCCAACCCCGAGCACGTGGCCCCCGAAGAGCTGCTGGGCTGGATCGCCGCCGCCCACGCCGCCCGCAGCGACGGCCGCGACCCGCCGGCGCTGCTGGTGGCCGACGGCCCCCGGCGCCTGCTCGCCTCCTTCCACGACCAGACCGGCGACGACGAGTGGCTGGTGGTGCTGCGCGAGGAGAACGACACCTCCGCCGTCGAATCCCTGATCGCCGCCTTCCGCCTCACCCAGCGCGAGGCCGAGGTGCTCTACTGGGTCGTCCAGGGCAAGACCAGCAAGGACATCGGCGACATCCTGGGCAGCAGCCCGCGCACCGTGAACAAACACCTCGAGCACGTCTTCGAGAAGCTCGGCGTGGAAACCCGCACCGCCGCCGCCAACCTGGCGATGGGCCGGATGCGCGGCAGCTGAGCCGACGCCGCGTCACGCAAACAAAACAAAAACGCGGTGGCGGGCATCTGCCCGGCCACCGCGCTGGCGGTGCTGCAAAGCGGGCTGAACCCGCTCAGGCCGTCAGAACGGCGTCACCTGCAGCGGGGTGTGGCGCATGTGGAGACGCAGCCCCAGCGCGGCCATGTGATCGCCCTGGCGGCCCAGCACGGCCTTGGCCAGCGGCAGGAAGACATCCTCCTCGAACTTGGCGTGGGCCTGGTAGTTGGCCACCAGCAGCCGGATCGCCTCGACATCCACGTCACCTGCGCCGCCGTGGGCGATGGCGTCGAGCTGGGGCTCGAGCTTGGACCACACGGATTCGAGGTGGCGGTGCTCGCGGACCAGGCGGTCGACCGCCTCCTGGGCCTTGCTCCGCTCGTCGGGATTGGCGTTGGCGATGACGGCCGGGAACAGCTCGCGCTCTTCCTCGTCGTGGTGCTCGAAGATCGACGAGCGGAAGAAGCGCACCGCCTCGGCGGCGAGCCGGTGGGCCTGCCGGGCCGGTTCGAGCAGCGGAACCAGGCTGTCGAGATCGTTCAGGTGGCGGACGATCCCGGAATGGCACTGGGAAAAGTTGTCGAGCGGTGCCGACTCCAGGGTGGCATTCGACGAAGTCATAGGGTTCTCCTTTTATTTTGGGCGAAGGATTGAGCGATCTGGCGCTCTTGTCGAGATTGCAGCCTATGCGAAGCGGAAGCGCCGTGGCCCGAGCACGCCCGAACCCGGACAGGCAGGCCGAGGGTTGGCCAGCTGTCCCGAAACTTCCTTATCGCATTGCTAGTGTAACCCCGCCGCCGACTCCGTGTCTGCCCGCCGCCAATCGGCCCGCCGCCGCGGGCGGGCCGGGTCATCGCCCCGCCCGCGAGATCCTCAGCTGGCCACCCTCCTGCACCAGGCTGAAGTGCCTCAGCACATCCATCCCCAGCAAGGCCTGCCCGTCCATGCCCGGCATCACCGCCACCCGCGGGTTGCGCAGCTCGAAGGCCCCGAAGCGGATCGACGGCACCCGCGCCACGCAGCCCTCGGCCGTGCCGTTGGCGGTGCGGAAGACCTCCGGGCGGCAACAGCCCGGCTCGCTGTCGCGGCTCAGGTCGAAGCCGATCGCCGGGCAGGCGCGGATGCCGATCCGCTCGCCCAGCGCCTGGGGGATCGAGGTGAGGCTGGCCCCCGTGTCGACGAGAAAACGCACCGGCACCGCCGCCACCTCGCCGCCGACTTCGTAATGGCCGCCGCGCCCGAGGCGCAGCACCAGCGTGTCGCCGTCGCGCACCTCGAGGGCCCGGCTGCCGCGGGTCGAATTCAACCAGGCGCTCGCCGCGACGGTGCCAAGCACGATCAGGCCGGTCCAGAACAGCGCCGGCAGGATCCAGCCACCGGAGCGGGCGGCGGGCCGGTGACGAGGGCGAGGCGAAGGGGTGTCAGACATGCGGGGCTTCCGGCAGCGATCCTGCGTGGCCTGGTCAGAGCGGCACGCGGGCAGGAGGTTCCCACGGCGACGGGCGGCCTACATCTCCAGCACCGCCGCCCCCTGCAGCGCCCCCCGCCGCAGCTGCGCGAGGGCGGCGTTGGCCTCTTCGAGGGGGAAGACCGTCACTGACGTCCGGACCGGAATGCGCGGCGCGAGCTCGAGAAAGTCGATGCCGTCCTGCCGCGTGAGATTGGCCACCGAGCAGATGCTGCGCTCGCCCCACAGGTCGGCATACGGAAAGCCCGGGATGTCGCTCATGTGGATACCGGCACACACCAGCCGCCCGCCCTTTTCGAGCTGCTTGAGCGCCGCCGGCACCAGCGGGCCGGCGGGGGCGAAGATGATCGCCGCGTCGAGGGCCTCGGGTGGCGCCTGCCCGGCCTCGCCGGCCCAGGCGGCGCCGAGCTGGCGGGCGAAGGCCTGGCTGTCCACGTCCCCCGGCCGGGTGAAGGCGTAGAAGCGGTGGCCCTGGTGGCCGATCACCTGGGCCACGATGTGCGCCGCGGCGCCGAAGCCATAGATGCCGACCCGCTCCGCACCGCCCGCCAGGCGCAGCGCCCGGTAGCCGATGAGCCCGGCGCACAGCAGCGGGGCCTGCTCGGCAGCCCGCGCCGCGCTTTCGGCCAGCGGAAAGCAGTAGCGGGCATCGGCCAGGGTGTATTCGGCGTAGCCGCCATCGATCTGGTAGCCGGTGAAGCGGGCCGCGTCGCACAGATTCTCGCGGCCGCTGGTGCAGTAGCGGCAATGCCCGCAGGTCCAGCCCAGCCAGGGCACGCCGACACGCTGACCAGCGGCGAAGCCCTCCACCCCCTCGCCCACCGCGGCCACCCGCCCGACGATCTCGTGGCCAGGGATCACCGGCAGCCGCGGATCGGGCAGCTCGCCGTCGATCAGGTGCAGGTCGGTGCGGCACACGCCGCAGGCCTCGACCCGCAGCAGCACCTGCCCCCGGCCGGGGCGCGGCACCGGCCGGCGCTCCAGGCGCAGCGCCTCGCCGGGACGATGGAACACCATCGCGCGCATGGTTTCGGGGATGGATGCGGTCATGGCAGGGCTCCCTTCTGCTCCGGTGGGCGGCGTCGGCTGCCGCATTTCGAGGATAGCGCATCCCGGCGAAGGCGCGCCGGCGGCCCCGCTTGCGCGGCTAGAATGGCGGCATTGCGGCAGGCAGATGGCAGGCCGCACGAGGGACGACCCGATGAGCACACAAACCCCACCCGGCGGCTGGCGCGGCCTGGCCTCCAGCCTGCTGCCCGCCGGCAAGCGCTTCATCCAGCGCGACGGCCCGCGTTATGGGGCGGCGGTGGCCTTCTACACGCTGTTCTCGCTGGCGCCGCTGCTGGTCGTGGTGACGGCCGGGGTGGCCCTGCTGCTGGGCACCGACGAGGCCCATGCGGCGATCTATGCCTACCTCGAGCGCTTCTTCGGCGAATCCGAGGCCCGGGCAATGAAATCCCTCGCCGACGCGGCGCTGGCCCGGGTGCGCGGCCCCGGCGTCGCCGCGTGGATCGCCATCGGCACCACCGTGGTGGGCGCCAGCGCGGTGTTCCTCGAGCTGCAGGCAGCCCTGCGGCGCCTGTGGGGCGCGGAAGAGCGCCCCGGTGCCGGCCTGCGCGGGCTCATCGTCGGGCGCCTCACGGGCTTCGCGCTGGCGCTGGGGGTCGGCTTCCTGCTGGCCGTGACGCTGATGGCCGAGGCGGCGATGAGTGCCGCGCTGGCCTGGTTCGGCGAGGGCCAGGCCTGGTCCGCCGCGCTGGCCGGCGCCGTCGACCTGCTGCTGGTGAACGCCGCCAGCGCCGCCCTGTTTGCGCTGCTGCTGGCCCGCCTGGCCCCGCAGCGGGGCATCCGCTGGCGCGACGCGCTGCCGGCGGCGGCCGTCACCACCGGCCTGTTCGCGGTGGGGCGCTACCTGATCGCCCTTTACCTGGCGCGCACCGGCGTCGCCTCGGCCTACGGCGCGGCGGGCTCGCTGGCGGCTATCCTGGTGTGGATCTACTGGTCGGCGCAGATCTTTTTGTACGGCGCCTGCGTGCTGCGCGTGCAGCAGCCGGAAGACGGCGGGCTGAACTCTGCGGCGATCCCCGCATCAGATGCCGGGCACGCCACCACGACACCCCACAACGGAGAACGCCCATGAAATCACGCCTCGTCATCCTTCCCCTGCTGTCCGCCCTGGTCCTCGGGGCCTGCGCCAACATGAGCGAGACCCAGCGCAACACGGCCATCGGCGCGGGGATCGGCGCGCTCGGCGGCGCCGTCATCAGCAAGAGCACCGGCGGCAACAAGACCGGCCGGGACGCGGCCATCGGGGCCGGCGTCGGCGCGCTGGGCGGCTATGTGTGGTCCCAGCGCATGGAGGCCCAGCGCCAGGCGATGGCCCAGGCCACCGCCGGCACCGGCGTGGACGTGACCCGCACCGCCGACAACCAGCTGAAGCTGGAGATCCCGAGCGACATCTCCTTCGACACCGGCAAGGCGGCAATCAAGCCCGAGATGCGGCCGATCCTCGACCGCTTCGCCCAGACCCTCAAGGACAACCCGGCCACCAAGCTGCGCATCATCGGCCACACCGACAGCACCGGGTCCGACGCCATCAACAACCCGCTGTCGCTGGAGCGCGCCGCCAGCGCCCGCAGTTACCTGGCCGACCGGGGCGTGGCCCCGGGCCGCATCGAGATCGCCGGCCGCGGCGCCCGCGAGCCGCTTGCCGACAACGGCAGCGAGGCCGGCCGGGCAAAGAACCGGCGGATCGAGATCTTCGTGGCCGAAACGGCCCGCTGAGCCGCGGCGCCGCCCCCACCGGGCTCAGGCCCGGTCGAGCATCACATAGCGCTTGGTCACCCGTTCAAGCACCTCGAAGGTGCCGATGAAACCCGCCGGGATGATGCCCGCGTCGCCGGGGCCGAATTCCCGCCCGTTGCCCGCGGTGTCGACGATGCGCAGGCGGCCGGCGAGCACCTGGAAGAACTCGTGACGGCCGGGATGGAAGGCGATCCGCCAGGCGCCGGGCTCGCACTCCCAGTCGCCGACGGAGAGCGCGCCGTCCTCGGCGCTGTAGCGTTCGGAGGTCAAGCGCAGGGGCGGCGTGCCGATTGCCCGGCTTGCCGCGGGGCGGTCTTCGACGGGGGCGGGAGCGGGGTCGGAGAAGTGGATGACGGAGGGCATTGCGACGGCACGGATCAGCTGAGAACGATGAGTCGCGCAGTGTACGCGCCTTGCACGATGGCATGAAGCGCAGCCCCGCGGGAATATCTTCCGCTTACAAAACACCCCGTTTCGGGCGTCGGCGACGCCCGCTCCCCCCACCGAAAACAAGACAAGGGTACGGGCCGGAACATGCCAGGAGCGCGTAGCGAGCGGCCCGAGGTCGCAATGAGGACCAGAGCTGCACTAAAGTACAGCGAGCACCGTATATGCGATATCGGGCCGCGCAGGAGCGCTATTGGGATGTATCAGAACAGCTCGACGTCGTCGCCCTTGT
>JAEUNU010000272.1 GCA_016789125.1 Zoogloea sp.
CGGCAGAACTTCCGACAAAGCATGAAGCGGACTCGATAGCATTGAGTCCGAGGTTAACAGGCTTGTTTATTGTTTACAACAACTTAGTAAAAAATGAAAATGCCGTTCAGTGCTAACTGAACGGCATTACCCATGAGGGCCCTTTTGGCATGATCGGTGGAGAGGGGGGTCAGCCCTTCAGGCAGCCGCTCATGAACTTCTTGCGATCGTCGCCCTTAAGGGCCTTCTCGCCGGCTTCCTTGTTGCAGGCCTTCATCTTTTCCTGCTGGGTGGTGCCCTTGCTGGCCGGCTTGGCCGACAGGCACGACTTCATGTGGGCCTTCCGCTCGTCGCCCTTGAGCTCCCCGGCGGAGGCGTTGCACTCCTTCATCTTGTTCTGCTGCTCACCGGCGATGGCGGTGGGCGCCAGGCTGGCGGCAAACAGGGAAACGGCGACGCTCAGGATCACTTTCTTCATCTGGCCACTCCTTCTATGGGCGATTTTGGTGGACTGCACCTGCATGATAAACGGTGCGCGGGGCGATGCGTTGACGCCGGCCGGCAGAATCCGCAAACCTCAGTGGCCGCCTTCTTCCATGGCCCGGCGCTGGCGGTCGATGAACTCCTGGGTGGAGTCGATGCCGCGAAGGAGCAGGATGGTGGAGCGCACCGCGGCTTCGAGGAGCACGGCCACGTTGCGCCCGGCCGCGACCGGCAGCACCACCCGGCGCACCGGTACGCCCAGGATGACCTGCTGCTCGCTGTCGAGGGACAGGCGCAGGGGGTCTTCCTGGCCGGGCTGGCGCCGCTGCAGGTGTACCACCAGCTTGAGCTTCATCTTGCGCCGGCAGGCCGTCTCGCCGAAGATCGTGCGGATGTTGAGGATGCCGAGGCCACGCACCTCCATGACGTCCTGGAGCAGCGGCGGGCAGCGGCCTTCGAGCACGCTGGGGGCGATGCGCGAGAACTCGACCACGTCGTCGGCCACCAGGCCGTGTCCGCGGGAAAGGAGCTCGAGGGCGAGCTCGGACTTGCCTGCGCCGGAGTCGCCGGTGATGAACACGCCGAGGCCCAGCACGTCCATCAGCACGCCGTGCAGGGCGGCCCGCTCGGCGAGCTTGCGCGACAGGTAGCTGCGCAGGTGGTCGATGACGTTGGCCGACGGCAGCGGGCTGGCGAACAGCGCGATGTCGTCGTTGGCGCACAGGGTGCGCACCATGCTCGGGATGTCCTCGTCGTCGGCCACGATGATGGCCGGCGGCCCGTAGGAGAGGATTTCGCGGACGTGGTGGATGACCTTCTCCCGGGTCTGGCGGCGGGCCCAGGAGAGCTCCGACGAGCCGAGGATCTGCAGGCGGTCGGGGTGGATCAGGTTGAGGTGGCCGACCATGTCGGCGGGCCAGATGCGGTCTTCGGAGACCGCGATGCGAGTGTCGAGGCTGCCACAGATGTGGCGCAGCCTCAGGCGTTCGAGGTTGTCGTCAAACAGCCGGGCTACCGTTGTCTGACGCATCGCTTCCCCATCCGGCGAAGAGGCTGTGGACCGACAGGCTGTCGGGGGCGCTCATCAGCTGCTCGCGGAAGGCGCGGTCGCTGAACATCTGGGCCAGTTCGGACAGGAGTTGCAGGTGGTGTTCGTTGGCCTGTTCGGGCACCAGCAGCACGAACAGCATGGCGACCGGGCGGCCGTCGGGGGCGTCGAAGGGCACCGGCTCGGCGAGGCGGATGAAGGCGCCCAGCGCGTCCTTGAGGCCCTTGATGCGGCCGTGGGGGATCGCGATGCCCTGGCCCAGTCCGGTGGAGCCGAGCTTCTCGCGGGCAAACAGGCTGTCGAAGACGGTGCTGCGACCGATCCCGTGATTGTTCTCGAACAGCAGGCCGGCTTGCTCGAAAGCACGCTTCTTGCTGCTCGCCTCGAGGCCGACGACCACATTGGCGGGCGGCAGTAGTTTGGCGATGAGGTTCATGAAGGGGCTCGCCTGCTCGGCCGGGGCCGGAGCGGGTTTCCAGTGAAACGCTGCGTGGAAGATCCGGGGCGGAGGCCGCCGGGCCGTTGTGTCAGTTGGGGCGCATTATAGCCACAACGGTCCCGGGGAATACGGTATTACGACGCTTGCCGATCAGGATTCGGCGACGTGGTTCTTGAGGGAGTCATGGCCGTGGTCGGCAGCCTTGGTCTTGTACTTCAGGACCTGGCGGTCGAGCTTGTCGGTGAGGGCGTCGATGGCCGCGTACATGTCGGAATCTTCGCTTTCGACGTGGATGTCCTTGCCGCGCACATGGACGGTGACTTCAGCCTTCTGACGCAGCTTTTCCACCGAGAGGATCACGCCGACGCTGGTGACGTTGTCGAAGTGCCGGATCACGCGGTCGAGCTTGCCGGTGACGTAATCGCGGATGGCGGGAGTGACTTCGACGTGATGCCCCGTGATGTTGAGGTTCATGGTTCTTACCTTTCTGTCAGATGGATTTGCGCAGACTGACCGGCGGGATATCGAGGGACTCGCGGTACTTTGCGATCGTCCGGCGAGCGACGACGATGCCCTGCTGGCCCAACAAGTCGGCAATCTTGGCGTCGGACAAGGGTTTCTTCTTGTCTTCCGCCCCCACGAACTGGCGAATCAGCGCCCGAATCGCTGTCGAGGAGGCGGCTCCACCGGTGTCGGTGGCAACGTGACTGCCGAAAAAATACTTGAATTCGAAAATGCCGCGCGGTGTGGCCATGTACTTTTGGGTGGTCACCCGCGAGACGGTGGATTCGTGTAGATCCAGCTGCTCGGCGATCTCCCGCAGGGTAAGCGGACGCATTGCCACGTCGCCATAATCGAAGAACTGGCGCTGGCGGTCAACGATCGCTTGCGAAACGCGCTGGATGGTGTCGAAACGCTGCTGCACGTTCTTGATCAGCCAGCGGGCTTCCTGGAGGTGGCTCGACAGGGAGCCGCTGGCGCCGCGGTTGTCACGCAGGATCTGGGCATACAGGTTGTTGATGCGCAGGCGCGGCATGGCGTCGGGGTTGAGGCTGACGACCCAGCTGTTGCGCACCTTGCGCACGACCACGTCGGGCACCACGTAGCGGGTGTCGGACTGGGCAAACTGGGCCCCGGGCCGAGGGTTGAGCCCGAGGATCAGGGCGTGGGCTTCGCGCAGGGCGTCGTCATTGCAGCGCAGGGCGCGCTTGAGCTTGAGGAAGTCGCGCGCGGCCAGGAGCTCCAGGTGATCGGCGACGATGGCCAGGGCCAGGTCGCGGATGTCGTCGGCGGGCAGCGTGCGCAGTTGCAGGGCCAGGCACTGGCTGACGTCGGCGGCGCCGATGCCGGCCGGGTCGAGGCTCTGGATCTGGCACAGGGCGATCCGGAGGTCGTCGATCTCGACCTCGAGCTCGGGCGGCAGCAGGGGCAGGAGGTCTTCGAGGGACTGGCTGAGGTAGCCGTCGTCGTCGAGGGCCTCGATCATGAAGCGGCACAGGGCCCGGTCGCGGTCGGAGAGCGGAGTGAGGGCGATCTGGGCGTCGAGATGGTCCCGCAGGGCGGGGATGGCGGCCTGGAACTCCTGGAAATCGGCGTCGTCGTCATCGTCCCGCGGGGCGCTGCCGGTGCCCTGCCATTCACCCAACTCGCCGGTGGGTTCGAAGTCGCGTTCGGGCTCGCGCTCGGCTTCCCGCGCCTGCTCCTGCTCGCGCTCCTGGGCGGCCTCGCTGCCGGCCGGCGCCAGCGGGCCGGGCGCCTCTACACGGCTCGAGCCGAGCTGGTTCTCGGGCTCGTCGCGCTCGATCATGGGGTTCTCGAGAAGGACCTTCTCGATTTCCTGGTTGAGCTCGATGGTGGACAGTTGGAGCAGCTTGATGGACTGCTGCAGCTGCGGCGTGAGCGCGAGGTGCTGGGAGAGTTTGAGCTGGAGGCTGGGCTTCATGATGCGATGATGCCTCAGAGCCGGAAGTGCTCGCCGAGGTAAACCTGACGGACCTGTTCATTCCGGACGATTTCGTCGGGCCGGCCGCTGGCCAGCACTTCGCCGGCATTGATGATGAAGGCGCGGTCGCAGATGCCGAGGGTCTCGCGGACGTTGTGGTCGGTGATCAGGACGCCGATGCCCTTTTCCTTGAGGAAGCGGATGATCTTCTGGATGTCGATCACGGCGATCGGGTCGACGCCGGCGAAGGGCTCGTCGAGGAGGATCAGGCGCGGGTCGCTGGCCAGGGCGCGGGCGATCTCGCAGCGGCGGCGTTCGCCCCCTGACAGGGAGATCGCGGTGTTGTCGCGCAGGTGTTCGATGCCGAGCTCGGCGAGGAGTTCTTCGAGGCGCGCGGCGATCTCGGCCTTGGAGAGCTTCTGCAGTTCGAGCACGGCCTGGATGTTCTCGGCCACCGTGAGCTTGCGGAAGACGCTCATCTCCTGGGGCAGGTAGGAGAGGCCGAGGCGGGCGCGCTGATGGATGGGGCGATGGGTCAGGACCTGGTCGTCGAGGGTGATCTCGCCGCCGTCGGCGGTCACCAGGCCGACAATCATGTAGAAGCAGGTGGTCTTGCCCGCGCCGTTGGGGCCAAGCAGACCGACGACCTCGCCGCTGCCGACGTCGAAGGAGACGTCGTGGACGACCGTGCGGGCCTTGTACTTTTTTTGCAGGTTGCTGACTTTAAGCAGGCTCATCGCCGGGGTGCTCTTTCAGGACTCTACGGATTATTTCGGAGGAAAAGCCACGACCTTGAAGAAAACGGGCCTGCCGTGCCCACTCGCGGGCGTCCTGGGGTGCTTCGGCGAACTTGCGCCGGTGGATGTCGCGGGCGCGTTCGAGCTCGCCGTCGCCGCAGTTGTCTTCGAGGCTGGCGGCGATCAGCTCTGCGTTGACACCCCGCCGGGCGAGCTCGAGACGCAGCCGTGAGGCGCCGAAGCGCGCCGCCTTGGCGCGCACGTAGGCGTCGGCGAAGCGCGCATCGGAGAGCAGACCGAGCTCGGTGAGGCGGTCGAGCTCGGCCTTCACCTCGTCGGTCTCGCCGAGGCTGCCCAGCTTTCTGGCCAGCTCTGCGCGGGAGTGCTCCCGCTGGGCGAGGCAGCGCAGGGCGCGGTCGTGGAGGCTGGCGGCCATTCGAGAGCGGGAGCCCCGTTGCTGGCTCAGGCGGCTGCCGCGGGGGCGGCCGGTGCGATCGCCGCCATCTCGGGCAGACCCACGGCGACGCGGATCTTGTTTTCGATCTCGCGGGCGATGTGCGGGTTGGACTTGAGGAACTCGCGGGCGTTGTCCTTGCCCTGGCCGATCTTCTCGCCGTTGTAGGCGTACCAGGCACCGGATTTGTCGACGAACTTGTGTTGCACACCCAGGTCGATGATCTCGCCCTCGCGGGAGGTGCCCTCGCCGTAGAGGATGTCGAAGAGGGTTTCGCGGAACGGGGGCGCGACCTTGTTCTTGACGACCTTGACCTTGGTCTCGGAGCCGATCACCTCGTCGTTCTTCTTGATAGTGCCGATACGCCGGATGTCCATGCGCACCGAAGCGTAGAACTTGAGCGCGTTGCCGCCGGTGGTGGTCTCGGGGCT
>JAEUNU010000008.1 GCA_016789125.1 Zoogloea sp.
CCGAACAGGACCGTGAAACGAGACCGCGCCGATGATAGTGCACACACGTGCGTGAAAGTAGGTCATCGTCAGACTCTCCATCAAAACCCCCTGCCACGCAAATGGCAGGGGGTTTCGCTTTTAAAAGCGGAAAATACACAACTTCCCCCCCCCCCTATCTTTAGGATTTAAAAAATTCTAAAGTTCGCATATAGTGAATAGTCAAATCGCATCTGGAGACAGCGATGGGCTTTCGCTATTGGGCGAGTTTTGGGGTTTTTTCGATACTGCTGCATGCGGCACTCTTTTGGCCGCTGCCCGGACCCTCCTTTACGGCAGGGAGCCTAAGCCCGTTGTCTGTTTCCCTTCCTGACGTCCGTCCGGCAGCTTTGCCTTCTGATTCTCCTGGAGATGGTCGCTCAGCGCCAGAACTGGAGCTCGAGGCCATGATTCAGAAATCAGAAATGCAGCCCACGGTCTCTTCCAAAAAACCGGCTGTTTTGGAGGCGAGAAAAGCACTTGTGCCGCAAGCGCGCCCGGATGAACTTCTGATTCCACCCAATGCAGGCTCCGAGGCAGGCAAAACCAGGCTTCCGAACAGTCGGGTCAGTGCCTTGGCAGAAATTACAAGCCCTTCGATATCCAGTTATCGCTTAGCTCTCGCCCTGGAAGTCATCCGGAAGCGAGCATTGGTGGAGCGTTTCGTGGCGCCAGAGTTTAAGGGCGAACTCGTCGTGCTGGTATCGCTGCGTGGTTCAGATGCAACGCCGCATGTCAGTCTGGAGGAGGCTCCTGGCTCGGAGCCTCTCGAACGCGAAATCTTGTCCGTATTCGCGAAGGCTGTAGAAGTTGTGCCAGTGTCAATGGCGGGAGATGTCGGGGAAGTAGTCATTCGCCTGCCTGTCCGTTTTGATCAGGCTGGGCTGGATTGAACCTCCCCATTCTCGGGCTTGCTCAGGTTTCGTCAGAGCTCAGGACCGCTGACGGCTGGTGTGCGATCAGCCATTGTCCCAGCATCATCGATATCCAGACCATTTCGCCGTAGTAACCAGGGAAGGATGGCAGGTGAATCGTGAATAGCTCGTCGACAAAATCCTTACGGAGAATTTTCTTCTCGGTCAGGATGTCCAGAGATTCCCTGGCGAGCTTCGACAAGCCTTGATGCTTGAGGACCCAGTGCCCAAAAGGCAGACCAAACCCCTGCTTCTTCTTGGTGATGATCTCCTGCGGCAGGAAATCCCGCAGAGCTTCCTTGAAGAACCAGCGCAGCTGCGTACCCTTGAGCTTGTACTCGGGAGGGAGTTTGAGGGAGAAGTCCAGAAGGTCGTCGTCGAGCAGGGGGAATGCGACCTCTATACCGGCGAGTCGGGTTGCGCCGATGACCTTGGGGAGGTCGTTGTCTGCAAGGGTGAAGCGCCAGTCGAAACCGAGCATTCGATTTACGAGTGCGTGAGCATTAACCTCTCCCCACACACGGCGTTGAAGCTTTAGCGGTGCATCGGAATCGATCCCCTCAAGAAATGAACTGGGGAAAACCTTTTCGAGCCCGAGGTGGTAGATCAGGTTGTACTTTGCTGTTCGATCTGGAAGCGGTGTGCGGGCCTGTTCTATGTAGCTGGCGGCCTTTCGCATCAGGGGGAGCTTGCCAAGCGGGGTTTGCATCAGGGCAGGTTCGAGCAACGCGCCCTTGATGAGACCAGGAACTTTCTCGTAGTAGCCGAAGAGTCGCTGCTTGGCGTAGCGTGTATTGCCGCCGAACAGTTCGTCGCCCCCGTCGCCTGCAAACATTTTGGCGAGTCCGTCATCGTGAGCAAGCTTCGCACACATGTAGGCGGGGAGAACGGATGAGTTGC
The DNA here is from genome assembly GCA_016789125.1 of Zoogloea sp. Lineage (GTDB taxonomy): Bacteria > Pseudomonadota > Gammaproteobacteria > Burkholderiales > Rhodocyclaceae > Zoogloea. The sequence continues at coordinate 1,833 of JAEUNU010000008.1, forward strand.
CGAAGGGCTGGTCGTAGGATGCGGCGACGGCAGGGATATGGGTGGCGAGGTCGTCGCAGGTGATGTAATAGGGCGTATGCTTGACGCCAAAGTGCTTTGCGGCGGTGCGAGCAAACTCCATCTCGTCGTAACCTTCTGCCTCGAAACCGATCGAGTAGGCTGTCACGGGGCTGTCACTGCGGCTCAGCATGCCGACGACGGTGGAGCTGTCGGTGCCGCCAGAGAGGAAGGCTCCAACCGGTGCTCCGCTCAGGTCGCGGTCGATGGCTGCCTTGATGAGCTGCCTGAAGGTGTTTGCGCTGCTCTCGAAGTCAGCATCGGCAGGCTCCTCGAAGTGCGCGTTCCACCAGGCGCCGGTGTCTGTATGGCGACGATCGGCGATCAGACGCGCGCCTGGCTCAAGTCTCAGGATGTTCTTGAAGATCGTGCCGGGAGCGGGAATGACGTGAAAGTATAGGTAGTCGAAGATCGCCTGCCTGTCGAGCTTCCGGTTGAGGGAGGGCACGACGTTGGCCTTGTCCGAGAAGCTGAGGCGAGAGCCTTCCCGGGCGTAGCAGAAGCCGTAGGTGTTGAAGCGATCGGATGCGAGCCCGAGCTTTCCTGCCGCAAGATCGACCCAGAAGAGGGCGAAGCGACCGGAGATCTGCTTGAGGATTTCGTCAGGTGTGCTGCACAGCCGGGGGAGTGCGACGTTCCAGCCCTCTCGCGCGATGTCCTGTGCAAGGCGCTCGTCGCGAACTCGCGGTTTGCCGATGACCAGCATTGCCCGTTGTCCGTATGCGAACGAGCGGACTTCATCAGAGTCGACCTCCAGCTGGAAGCCCGGGAAGGTGACGCTACGGCCAAGAGTTGTGCTGACGAAAGTCTGTTTGCTGTCGAGGGTGTTGAAGTCGATAAAGCCGCGAATCATGAGTATGCAGCGCCTTGGAGTGTGGTGATAGGGGTGATGGACCAGGGGCCGATCCATCGAAATCTTGAGTCAGCGAACGTGCTCGGCTCAGCGCGCTGGAGCAGATCCGGAGTCTGGGGTGATCGGTGCTTGGCGTCGCACGGCCTGCTTGCCCGCGGCGTCCCTTTCAGTCGATGCGAAGGGTAGCAAATGATCATGATGATGGCACGATCACGTAACGATATTTGTGACGTAGTGCATCAGCGGCCAGGGCAGCAGCTGCGACGGGAGCGTGGTGCTTCCCGCCGGCTCCGCCCGGACTTTCGTGGAGCGGTGCTGGCATCCAACCGGCAGTCTTCACAAAGAGGCTGTTTTCAATTAGGATTGTAAGCCTGTTACTGGATATAAAACGGCGGCGTGAGTCGCCGTTTCGCCTTTCTGCCGGTTGGGGTTTCCGCCATTGGCGGTTTTGAGGCCGATCGGTACGAGGATTCGCCCAAGTCCAGCCTGTTGCTTCCGGGGAAGGGCGCCGTCATCGGGCCGGAAGCCGGTGAGGGCTGTTGCTCTCTCACCACAACCAAGAACGAGTGCCATGAACGCACCGAGACACTACTTACAGTTCAAAGATTTTTCTCGCGCCGAATACGACTACCTGTTCGAGCGGACGCGCTGGATCAAGGAGAGGTTCAAGCGCTACGAACCTCACCACCCCTTGTTCGATCGGACCCTGGTCATGATCTTCGAGAAGGCCAGCACCCGCACCCGCCTGTCCTTCGAGGCCGGGATGCAGCAGTTGGGCGGTTCGGCGATCTACCTCAACACCCGTGACTCGCAGCTCGGGCGCGGTGAGCCGGTGGAGGACGCGGCGCAGGTGATCTCTCGAATGAGCGACATCGTGATGATCCGCACCTTCGAGCAGACGATCATCGAGCGTTTCGCCGAGTACTCCCGGGTGCCGGTCATCAATGGTCTGACCAACGAATATCACCCGTGCCAGATTCTCGCCGACATCTTCACCTTCATCGAGCACCGTGGCCCAATCCAGGGCAAGACGGTTGCCTGGGTGGGCGACGCGAACAACATGTGCAACACCTGGCTCCAGGCCGCCGAGCTGCTTGATTTTAAGGTGCACGTGTCGACGCCGCCGGGCTACGAGGTCGATCCCGAGCAGGTCGGTTGCGCGCGAACGGATCATTTCGTGCGTTTTGACGACCCCATGGAGGCTTGTCGCGGGGCCGATCTCGTGACGACCGACGTGTGGACCAGCATGGGTTTCGAGGCCGAGAACGAAGAGCGCATGCGCGACTTCGCCGACTGGCAGGTGGACGCCGACATGATGCGGGTTGCGAATCCGGACGCGGTGTTCATGCATTGCCTTCCGGCCCATCGTGGCGAAGAAGTCTCTGCCGAAGTGATCGACGGCCCGCAGTCGGTGGTTTGGGAAGAGGCGGAAAACCGTCTCCACGTGCAGAAGGCCCTGATGGAGTTCCTTCTGATCGGCAAGGTTGAAGGTGACTGCGCCTGAGCGCGGTCTGGACGAATCAAGACTCATCTACTTAATCGTTGAAAGCGGCACATGAGCGACGTAAAGAAAGTTGTACTTGCCTATTCGGGCGGCCTGGATACCTCGGTGATCCTCAAGTGGCTGCAGGACACTTACCAGTGCGAAGTGGTGACCTTCACGGCCGACCTCGGGCAGGGTGAAGAGCTCGAGCCGGCGCGGGCAAAGGCCCTGCAGTTCGGCATCAAGCCCGAGAACATCTTCATCGACGATCTGCGCGAGGAGTTCGTGCGCGACTTCGTGTTTCCGATGTTCCGCGCCAACACCATCTACGAGGGCGAGTACCTGCTGGGTACCTCCATCGCCCGCCCGCTGATCGCCAAGCGCCAGATCGAGATCGCCCGGGCGACCGGCGCCGATGCGGTGTCCCACGGTGCGACCGGCAAGGGCAACGACCAGGTCCGCTTCGAGCTCGGTTACTACGCGCTGATGCCGAATGTGAAGGTCATCGCCCCGTGGCGCGAGTGGGACCTGCTGTCCCGCGAGAAGCTGCTGGCCTATGCCGAAAAGAACGGCATTCCCATCGAGATGAAGCACAAGCAGGGCGGTTCCCCGTATTCCATGGACGCCAACCTGCTGCATATCTCCTTCGAAGGCCGTCACCTCGAGAACCCTGCTGCCGAGGCCGAGGAGTCCATGTGGCGCTGGACGGTTTCGCCCGAAGCTGCCCCCGACGCCGCCGAGTACGTCGACCTGGAGTTCGAGAAGGGCGATCTGGTTGCCATCAACGGCACCCGCATGAAGGCCCACGAGCTGCTCGCCAAGCTCAACGAGCTGGGCGGCAAGCACGGCATCGGTCGCCTCGATCTGGTCGAGAACCGCTACGTGGGCATGAAGTCCCGTGGCTGCTACGAAACCCCGGGCGGAACCATCCTGCTGCGTGCCCACCGCGCCATCGAATCGATCACCCTCGATCGTGAGGTTGCCCACCTCAAGGACGACCTCATGCCGCGCTACGCCAGCATGATCTACACCGGCTACTGGTGGTCGCCCGAGCGCCTCGCTCTGCAGGCCCTGATCGACAACACCCAGCAGACCGTCAATGGCTGGGTTCGCATCAAGCTCTACAAGGGTAACGTGATCGTCGTCTCGCGCGACTCCAAGACGGACTCGTTGTTCGACCCGACCATCGCCACCTTCGAGGACGACCAGGGCGCCTACAACCAGAAGGATGCCCACGGCTTCATCCGCCTCAACGCGCTGCGCATGCGCATCGCCGCTAACGCGAAGAACAAGCGCGACTGAGCCTCGCATGGATCCCAACGCGCCGTTCATGTTCGGGCTGACTATCGCAGAGTTCGAGGACATCTCCCTCACGGTCTGCGTTGGTGGCCTGATCGCCTACATGGTCTTCATCATCGGCCAGCTCGCTTGGGAGTCCAGGGCAGGCAAGTACGGCGCGCTCTGGATGTTCGTCGGCCTTGGAGTCGGCTTCATCGGCTTCATGGCCAAGGGCATCATCCAGCGCTTGCTAGGCATCGAATAACCCCAGACCAGAATCGAGATCATGACCCAGACCGCCCAGTTCGACGGTGTTTCCGTCGTCAAGAAAGCCAATGTTTACTTCGATGGCAAGTGCGTGAGCCACTCCATCGTGCTCGCCGACGGCACCAAGAAGTCCGTCGGCGTGATCCTGCCGTCCACCCTCACGTTCAACACCGGCGTGCCCGAGATCATGGAAGGCGTTGCCGGCAGCTGCCGTGTGCGTCTCAAGGGCGAGACCGAATGGAAGAACTACGGTGCTGGTGAATCCTTCCAGGTGCCGGGCAACTCCAGCTTTGACATCGAAGTGGCCGGCGAGGCCTATCACTACGTCTGCCACTTCGCCTGAGCAGGAGCTGAGGATGCCGTCTTTCGACATCACTTCCGAAGTCGACATGGTCGCGCTGCGCAATGCGGTCGAAGGCGCGAATCGCAAGATCACCGGGCGCTATGATTTCAAGGGCACGGACGCACGGGTCGAGCAGGCCGACAAGCTGCTCACCCTCTACGGTGACAGCGAGTTTCAGCTCGAGCAGATCCAGACCCTCCTGCTGCCCGAGATGACCGCCAAGAAGATCGACGTGCGCTGCCTCAAGCATGGCGACATCCAGAAGGTCAGCGGCAACAAAGTCAAGCAGGAGCTCACGGTGAGGGTGGGCATCGAGCAGGAGCAGTCCAAGAGGATCGTCAAGCGCATCAAGGACAGCAAGCTCAAGGTGCAGGCCTCGATCCAGGGCGAAGCGGTGCGTGTGAGTGGTGCCAAGCGCGACCTCCTGCAAGAGTGCATTGCCTTGGTACGCAAGGAGATCACGGATTTCCCGCTGCAATACGGCAACTTCCGGGACTGACTGGCAATCATGAATATTGCACCCGCCGCGTCTGTGGCCCATGTCCAGACTGCCGACGGCGTTTCGGTCGCGATGCTGCGCAAGGTTCTTGACATGCAGCAGGCCAATGCGGCGCAGTTGATTGCCAGCCTGCCGGCTGCTCCGCAGGCGCCGGCGCCTGATGCCACGCTTGGTCGCAGCGTCGACACCTACGCCTAGGTGCCGTGTGGAAAGCCAGCTCACGGGCTGGTTTTTTTATGCCCGGCGGCGGTTTTAGTGCTGCAGGGCAGGCGGGCGTGTGTGGCATCATACGTCGATGAACGACGCTGTCGCCCCGGGCAATCCCTTCAGGCTGAGCCGCGGTCTTGGTGCCGTGGCATGCGTCCTCGCGACCCTTTCGGCGCCGGCGCATGCAATGGACGTTGTGCTTGCTGGTGTGTTCCCTGGCAAGTCGCTGTTGGTCATCAATGGTGGTGCGCCGCGTGCGGTGCCGGTCGGCACCGTCACGCCGGAGGGGGTGCGGGTCGTGTCGGTGGACGCTGAAAGTGCGATCGCCGACTTTGATGGGCAGCGTCACCGGTTGTTTGTCGGCCAGCACGCGGTGAGTGTCGGTCGCGACAAGGGGAGCGTTTCCCAGGTGGTACTCGAGGCTGATGGCCGGGGCATGTTTCGCAGCTCGGGCAAGATCAATGGCGCAAGCATTCAGTTCGTGGTCGATACGGGGGCCACTTTCGTAGCTCTCGGGCGGAGTGATGCCCAGCGCCTCGGGCTCGATCTTACCCGGGCGGAGCCCATTGCAATGCAAACAGCGAACGGCGTCGCCCGTGGCTGGAAGTTGCCATTCGATTCCGTCAGCATCGGCAGCATCACGTTGCGCAACGTGGAAGGGGTCGTTCATGCATCCGATCTGCCCGTCGCGCTGCTCGGAATGAGTTTTCTCAACCGCATGGAGATGCGTCGTGAAGGTTCGACCATGCAGTTGCGGCAACGTTTTTGAGGCTGCCGCGACGTGAAGCGGCAGGCTTCGACACCCATCCTCAGTGCCGAATGGCTGCGGGGCCGTTTCCTCACGGGTTTGCCGGATGGAGGCCCTCGGGAAGAGGGAGTTCCGCCAGGCCCGCTGCGCCCGGCGGCAGTGCTCGTACCGATCGTTCTCCGGGAGCCTGAGCCCACCGTTCTGCTCACTCGCCGCACGGATCACCTGCATCACCACCCGGGGCAGGTGAGTTTCCCGGGCGGGCGTGTCGAAGATCAGGATACCTCGCCGATCGACACTGCGCTGCGGGAGACCGAGGAGGAAATAAGCCTCCGACGGGCCCACGTGGAACTTCTCGGCTGTCTGCCTCAATATCAGACCGGGACGGGCTTCGACATCACGCCTGTCGTCGGGCTTGTGACGCCGCCCTTCGAGCTGCAGCTCGACCCCTTCGAGGTTGCAGAGGTTTTTGAGGTGCCCCTGGCTTTTCTTCTCAACACATCCAATCATCAGCGCCACTCGGCGATCATCCGTGGTGCGAGGCGTGAATACTACGCAATGCCCTACGGCGAGTACTTCATCTGGGGTGCGACGGCGGGAATGCTCGTGAGCCTGCAGCGCTTCGTCTGCCGGTGAGTCGGGGCGTTTGTGTTGAGTCGGTTTGATGGTATCTTGAAGCACTCCAGAATGGCTTGGATACATTGGGCTCCCCGGGCCCCTGCCGCATGACCCTGTTCTCCCTGATCATCGCCCTGCTCATCGAGCAATTACGCCCCCTTCCTGCCGCGCGTGTCGTCCAGACGCCGCTGATGATGTTTGCCCGCTTTCTCGAGGATCGCTTCAATGATGGCGAGGCGCGTCATGGTGCTGTGGCCTGGTGGGTCGCGATTCTTGCCGCCTGCCTGGTCACCGCGCTGGTTTACTTTGCCCTGCTGAGTCTCCACCCTCTCCTGGGCCTGCTGTTCAATGTGTTGGTTCTTTACCTGACCATGGGTTTCCGGCAGGTCAGTCATTTCTTTACCGATATCCAGCTGGCGCTGCGGATGGGCGAACTTGCGCGGGCACGGCAACTGATCAGCGAATGGCGTGGTGCCTCCCACGATCAATCCAGCTCCAGTGAAGTGGCCCGACTGGCGATCGAGGAAGCCCTGCAGGCGTCACATCGCAATGTTTTTGGCGTGGTGGTCTGGTTCGTGCTTTTGCCGGGGCCGATCGGTGCGGTGCTCTACCGTATGGCGTCCTTTTTTGATCAGGCCTGGGGGCAGCGTCGTGGCGAGCAGCACTTCGGTGATTTCGGTGATTTTGCCCGAAAGGCTTTCGCTATCCTTGACTGGGTTCCCGTGCGGCTGACTGCTGCCGCGTTCTCGATAGTCGGAGATTTCGAGGACGGAGTCCATTGCTGGCGCACTCAGGCGAATCAATGGAAGAACAAGGCTTCCGGTATACTGCTGGCAAGTGGCGGAGGTGCCCTGGGCGTCCGCCTCGGCATGCCGATCCACGAATCCGGTGAGGTGCTTGAACGTCCGGAAATGGGTGTCGGAGACGACGCCGATGCAGAGTTCATGCAAAGTACTGTCGGCTTGGTATGGCGCACCTTGGTGCTGGTGTTCCTGGTACTGGCGCTGCTTGGTGTCGCGGGCTGGGTCGGTAATTAATCGTAGCAATTGAGGAGGAAATAAGATGGCTAGTCGTGAAGTTGTCGTTTTGAGTGCAGTCCGTTCCCCTATCGGTGCTTTTGGCGGCTCCCTCGCCGATTTCGATACGAGTGAGCTGGCCGGTCTCGTCATGAAAGAGGCGATTGCCCGTTCCACCGTCGATCCGCAGCTGATCAACTACGTCACCGTTGGCACCACCATGCCGACCGACTCCCGCTACGCCTACGCCTCCCGCGTCGCCTCGATCCAGGCTGGCCTGTCGATGGAATCCGTCGCCATGCAGGTTTCCCGCCTGTGCGCTTCCGGTCTGCAGGGTATCGTCACGACCGCCCAGAACATCCTGCTCGGCGATGCCGACTACGGTATCGGCGGTGGCGTCGAAGTCATGTCCAAGGCTGCTTACCTGATGCCGGCGCTGCGTAGCGGTGCCCGCATGGGTGACACCAAGGCCATCGACTCCATGGTCGCCGTGCTGACCGATCCGTTCGGTGTCGGCCACATGGGCATCACCGCCGAGAATCTGGCTGCCAAGCATGGCATCACCCGTGAAGAGCAGGATGCCTTCGCCGTCGAATCCCAGCGTCGTGCCGCTGCGGCCATCGATGCCGGCTATTTCAAGTCCCAGATCTTCCCGATCGTGAAGCAGACCCGCAAGGGCGAAGTCGTGTTCGATACCGACGAGCATCTGAAGCGCGGCACGACCATGGAATCCCTTGCAAAGATGAAGCCGGCCTTCAAGAAGGACGGCACCGTGACTGCGGGCAACGCCTCCGGCATCAACGACGGCGCGGCCTTCTTTGTTCTGGCCGACGGCACCACTGCCGTCAACGCGGGCTACAAGCCCATGGCCCGCCTGGTTTCTTACGCGATCGCCGGTGTGCCGAACGACATCATGGGCGAGGGCCCGATCCCGGCCTCGCGCATTGCGCTCAAGAAGGCTGGCCTGACCCTCGACCAGATGGACGTCATCGAGTCCAACGAAGCCTTTGCTGCCCAGGCTCTGTCGGTTGCCAAGGTGCTTGGCCTGGATCCCGCCAAGACCAACCCGAACGGCGGCGCCATCGCGCTGGGTCACCCGGTCGGCTGTTCTGGTGCCTTCATTGCCACCAAGGCTCTCTACGAGCTGCAGCGTACCGGCGGTCGTTACGCGCTGGTCACGATGTGTATCGGCGGTGGCCAGGGCATTGCCACCGTGTTCGAGCGCATCTGATCATGATCTGATTTTGGGGGCTGTTTCTACTGCCCCCATCCGCTTCACTTGCGCAAGCCCCCGTCCGGTTGAGAAGCCGGTCGGGGGTTTCTTTTTGTGCGAGCAGCCCGCTCGCCGGTCGAATGCGGGGGCGTCCCGTGCGAAGTTGTCGTGCCGGGTGTCGTAGTCTCTTGACATCGTGTTTTTCAGGGCGTTATATAAAGCAAGACGTGGTTTTCTGGCGTGTGTCGTTTCAGTATTTGCAGAGGTGGTTTCCTGTTTGTTAAATCTGATGACGAGGGGGCTGGCGTGAACAAATCCGAATTGATTGACCAGATTGCGCTTGAGGCGGAGATCTCCAAGGCTGCGGCCGGCCGGGCGCTGGACGCCGCCATCTCGGCCGTCAAGCAGGCGCTGAAGAAGGGTGACAGCGTCACCCTGGTCGGCTTTGGAACCTTTAATGTGGGCAAGCGTGCCGCGCGAACAGGGCGTAATCCCAGGACGGGGGCGGCGATCAAGATCAAGTCGGCAAAGATCCCGAAATTCAGGCCTGGCAAAGCCCTGAAAGATGCGCTAAACTAGCGGGCTGTTGTTGCGGCGGATTGGTTCTGCCCGGCAAGCGGGTGCTTAGCTCAGTTGGTAGAGCGTCGCCCTTACAAGGCGAATGTCGGCGGTTCGACCCCGTCAGCACCCACCACTCGCTTCTGAGAGTGGCGCACATCTGGAGTGGTAGTTCAGTTGGTTAGAATACCGGCCTGTCACGCCGGGGGTCGCGGGTTCGAGTCCCGTCCACTCCGCCAAAAAATTGACTGATCAGTAAACGAGGTCAGTCGTTCCCGAGAGGGCCGCTGCTGCGGCCCTTTTTGTTGCAGCCTTTTACAAAGAATCCCGGCGGCCGCATGAGGGCTTGTTCGGTGTGACTTGCCCGGGTAGACTGCGTCGCGTCCATCAGCAACGCCGCCCGATGGTATGGGTTTCAACCGGGCTCCGGTCGCTGCTACGTGGGTTTGTTCCCCGCGTCCGCTGCGGGCTGCTTCAGCGCCCCAGCCGAAATTTCGAGAGGCGAACGAGAGTTCGCCTTTTTGTTTTTCAAAGAAGCGGTTTTCCGCTGTCATCAGTATCTTGGGAGTCAGCATGTTTGACGCCGTACGCAACAATAAGAAGGTCGTCCAGGTATTTCTGGTGATGATCACATTGCCGTTTGCCTTCTTTGGCGTCGAGTCCTACGTCAAGAACGCGGGCAACGGTGATGGTGTGGCCACCATCGCGGGTAGCACCATTCAGTTGGGAGAGTTCCAGCAGGCCCTGCGTGAGCAGCAGGAGCGGATGCGCGGCGCCATGGGGGCCAGTTTCAACCCCGCCATGCTGGATACACCCGAGGCCCGTCGCGCGGTGCTCGAGAACCTGGTCAATCAGCGTCTTCTCGCGCTGGATGCCCAGAAGATGCGGCTCAGCGTTTCCGATGCGAGCCTGCGTGACACGATCGCGGCGATCCCAGCTTTCCAGGAGAACGGGCATTTCTCGCTGCCGCGCTATGAGGCAGTCCTGAAGGCGCAAGGTATGACACAGGCCGTCTTCGAGAGCCGCTTGCGTCATGATCTGGCCCTGCAGCAGGTGCTCGGCGCCGTGGCTGAGGGCGTTCTGGTGCCGCAGGGCTCCGTGGATCAGGTTTATTCGGTTCAGCTCGAGGAGCGTACCGTCAGCGAGGTTCGCCTCCCGGCTGCTCAGTTTGCCGCTGGCGTCAAGCTTGCGGACGATGCAGCACGCAAGTTCTACGATGCCGAGCGCAAGCGTTTCGAGATGCCAGCCCAGGTGAAGGCGGAATACATCGTGCTCAGCAAGGACGCCGTCGCCAGTCAGTTGAGTGTCTCCGACGCCGATGTCCGCAAGGAATACGACGCCCATCCGGAACGTTTCAACCAGGGTGAGGAGCGGCGCGCCAGCCACATCCTGATCCAGGCCGACAAGGGGGCCGGTGATGCGGTCCTCAAGGCTGCCCGGGAGAAGGCCGAGGCCTTGCTGAAGCAGGTCACCGCCAAGCCGGATGACTTTGCCCGCCTGGCCAAGGAAAACTCCCAGGACCCCGGCTCGGCCGAGAAGGGCGGCGACCTGGGCTTTTTCGCTCGCGGCGCCATGGTCAAGGAGTTCGAGGATGCGGCTTTCGGCCTGAAGAAGGAAGGCGAGATGTCTGGCGTTGTGCAGTCGGACTTCGGCTTCCACATCATTCGCCTGACTGGCGTGAAGGCCAGCAAGGCGCGCCCGTTCGACGAGGTGAAGGGCGAGATCGCCGCCGAACTGAAGCGCAACGAGGCTGCGAAGAAATTTGCCGAACTCGTCGAGAGCTTCACCAATACGGTGTACGAGCAGGCTGACAGCCTGAAGCCCGCTGCCGAGAAATTCAAGCTCGCCATCCAGACGACCGACTGGATCGCGCAGGACGGCAAGGCTCCGGGGCCCTTCAGCAACGAAAAGCTCATCGGTGAGCTGTTCTCCGACGAGGCCCTCAAGAACAAGCGCAACACCAGCGCGGTGGATGTCGGCAACGGCACCCTGGTCGCTGCGCGGGTGCTCGAGCACAAGGCGGCTGCCCTGCGCCCCTTCGAGGAGGTGAAGCCGGTTATCGAGAAGGCCCTCGGCAACGAGGAGGCCGTGAAGCTGGCCGAGAAGGATGGTGAAGGCAAGCTGGCCCAACTCGTCAAGGGAGACGCCGTCACTCTGGCGTGGAGCCCGGCGCAGGCAATCTCCCGCAGTGAGCAGGGGCTGCCGCCGGAGGTGCTGCGCGCGATCTTCCGGGCCTCCACCGACAAGCTGCCTGCCTACGCAGGCGTGAAGGTACCGGGAGCGGGTTACGCGCTGTATCGCATCGAGAAGGTGAATCGCCCGGTGGCCAAGGAAGACGACCCGCGTCGGGCGGCGATCAAGCAGCAGTACGCCCGCGTGCTCGCCGAGCAGGATTTTGGCGCCTACATTGCGGCACTGCGCAAGCGTCACGACGTGAAGGTCAACTACGCGCTGCTGGACGAGCCGAAGGACAAGTAGGCGTTCGCACCGGCCCTGGGGGCCGCGGACTTTTTTCGGGCCTGGCGAGTCGTTGCCGGGCCCTAACTTTATCGGGCTCCCGAGGAGCGGCTCTCAAGCTTTGCCGATCCGGTTCGCTAATCACTGATCAGCGATTCGAAACAAGGCGATTCCATGTCATCAGATCTCGGACGGCTTCTTCTTCTGCTTGTGGAGCCTTCCGCGATGCAGGCAAAGATCATCCGCAAGGCCTGTGACGAGATCGGCGTCAGGCAGGTGGATGTGGTCGGAACCGCGCGTGAGGCCCTCGATGCCATGGCCAGGCTGCGGCCCGACGTGGTGCTGTCGGCGCTATACCTTCCCGATGGCGCAGGTACGGGCCTGGTCGCCGCCATGCGCGCCGATCCGGCTCTTGCGAGCCTTCCCTTCATCCTGGTGTCCAGCGAGACCCGCCCCCAGGCGCTCGACCCGGTGCGCCAGGCCGGCGCCTGCGGCATCGTGCCCAAGCCGTTCGCGCCACGCCAGCTTGCGCTGGCGATCAATGCCACGCTCGATTACCTGTCGCTCGATTACAGCTTCGACAATCAGTTTGATCTGGAGGTGCTGCGAGTGCTGCTGGTGGACGACAGCGCCAATGCCCGGCGTTTCATGCGCCGGGTGCTGGAGAATCTGGGCATCAGCCACATCATCGAGGCCGCCGACGGCAAGGAGGCGGTGGCGCTGATGGAAGAGACGATGGTCGACCTCGTCGTCACCGACTACAACATGCCCGAGATGGATGGCCGCGAGTTTGTCGAATACGTGCGAAGCCGCAGCTGGCAGCGCAACGTGCCTATCCTGATGGTGACCAGCGAAACCAACCAGGGGCGCCTCGCCGCGGTGGAGGCGGCCGGCGTGTCGGGCATCTGCGACAAACCCTTCGAGCCGGCCGTGGTGCGGCGCTTGCTTGCGAGAATGCTGAGCCAGGGTGCGGCTGGCTAGGCGGCGCCCGGCAGCTCAGGCCTTCACGGCGTCGAGCAGCGCCTTTACCGCAGCAACCCGTGCCTTCAGGTCGGGGGTGGCGATCTTGCGGACGAGCTTGTCCGGGCCGGACATCTTGGTGTGCTTGTCTTTCTGGATCAGCGTGATGATCTTCATCGGGTCGATCGGTGCGCTGGCGTCGAACTGCACGCTGATCTGGCTCTCCGAGGCTTCCATCTTGGCGACGCCGTAGGGCTTGACCAGCATGCGCAGGCGGTGGGTTTCGAGCAGCGTCCGGGTCTGCGGGGGCATCTCGCCGAAGCGGTCGATGAGTTCTTCCTGCAGGGCCTGTAGTTCGTCCTCGCTCTCGCAGTTGGCCAGGCGCTTGTAGAGCGTGAGGCGCTCCTGCACGTCGCTGCAGTAGTCGTTAGGGAGCAGGGCCGGGGCGTGGAGCTTGATCTCGGAAACCACCTCGAGGGGCTGGCTGAGGTCGGGCTCCTTGCCGCGCTGCAGGTCGCGCACGGCGCGCTTGAGCATCTCGGTGTAAAGGCTGACGCCGACCTGCTGGATCTCGCCCGACTGGTTCTCGCCGAGCACCTCGCCGGCGCCGCGGATTTCAAGATCCTGCATAGCCAGGTAGAAGCCGGAACCGAGCTCCTCCATCATCGTGATCGCCTCGAGGCGCTTCTGGGCCTGGGCGGTGGGCTTGGCGTGGGCGTCGGTGAGCAGGTAGGCGTAGGCCTGGTGGTGGGAGCGCCCGACCCGGCCGCGCAGCTGGTGCAGCTGGGCCAGGCCGAAGCGGTCGGCGCGGTTGATGATGATGGTGTTGGCGGTGGGGATGTTGATGCCGGTCTCGATGATGGTGGTGCACAGCAGCAGGTTGGCCTTCTGGGTGGTGAAGTCACGCATGACGCGCTCGAGCTCGCGCTCCGGCAGCTGGCCGTGACCGATGACGATGCGGGCCTCGGGCAGCAGCTCCTCGAGCGCCTCGCGCATGTTCTCGATGGTCTCGACCTCGTTGTGCAAAAAGTACACCTGCCCGCCGCGCTTGAACTCGCGGATCACCGCTTCGCGTACGATACCCTTGCTGTAGCGCTGCACGAAGGTCTTGATGGCGAGGCGCTTCTGCGGGGCGGTGGCGATCACCGAGAACTCGCGCAGGCCTTCGAGCGCCAGCCCCAGCGTGCGCGGGATCGGCGTGGCGGTGAGGGTGAGGATGTCCACCTCGCTGCGCAGGGCCTTGAGCGCCTCTTTCTGGCGCACGCCAAAGCGGTGCTCCTCGTCGATGATGACGAGGCCCAGGCGCTTGAAGGTGACATCCTTCTGCAGCAGCCGGTGGGTGCCGATCAGGATGTCCACCTTGCCCTCGCCCAGCTGCTTGATCGCCTCGGCCTGCTCCTTGGCACTCTTGAAGCGGGAGAGCTCGGCCACCTTGATCGGCCAGTCGGCGAAGCGGTCGGCGAAGGTCTGGTAGTGCTGTTCGGCGAGCAGTGTGGTGGGGCACAGCACGACCACCTGCTTGCCGTCGGCCACGGCGATGAAGGCGGCGCGCAGCGCGACCTCGGTCTTGCCGAAGCCCACGTCGCCGCACACCAGGCGGTCCATCGGGCGGCCGGACTTCATGTCGGCCACGACGGCATCGATGGCGGCCATCTGGTCGGGGGTCTCCTCGAAGCCGAAGCCGTCGGCGAAGGCTTCCAGGTCGTGCTGCTTGAAGTCGAACTGGTGGCCCTTGCGGGCGGCGCGCTGGGCGTAGAGCGCCAGCAGCTCGGCGGCGGTGTCGCGCACCTGCTGGGCGGCTTTTTTCTTGGCCTTCTCCCACTGGCCGGAGCCGAGGGTATGCAGGTGCACCGCCTCCGGGTCGGCCCCGGCGTAGCGGGTGATCACGTGCAGCTGCGACACCGGCACGTAGAGCTTGTCGCCGTTGGCGTATTCGAGGTGCAGGAACTCGGTCTGGCCTTCGCCGAGGTCCATGTGGACGAGGCCCATGTAGCGGCCGATGCCATGGCTGGAGTGCACCACCGGGTCGCCGGGCTTGAGCTCGGACAGGTCGCGCAGCCAGCCTTCCATCGTCGCCGCCTTGCGGCTGTCGCGGCGGGTGCGGCTGCGGGCGGTGGCGGCGTAGAGCTCGGATTCTGTGACGACGGCGAGGCCGGCGTCGGCCAGTACGAAGCCGGCGGCAAGGGGGCCGGTGCCGAGGGCGAGCCGGCTGTCGCCCGCCACGAAGGCGTCGAAGTCGGCGCTGTGGGTGGGCTTGAGGGCGTATTCGGCGAAGTATTCGGCGATGGTCTGCTGCCGGCCGGCCGATTCGGCGAGCACCAGCACGCGCCCCGGGAAGCCGGCGCAGAAGGCCTTGAAGCGGTGGAGCGGGTCGCTCGCCTTGCGCTCGACGGAGACGTCGGGCAGCGCCTCGGCGGGCCCGCCGGTGGCGCCGGCTGGCAGTGCCAGGCGGGGGCGCTGCTTGAGGGCGACGAAGAAGGCTTCCTCCGACAGGAAGAGCTGGTCCGGCGCCATGATTGGCCGGGTCTTGTCGCCACCCAGCAGTTGGTGGCGGCTGCGGGCGTCCTTCCAGAAGGCTTCGATGGCGGCCGGGACGTCACGGTGCAGCAGGATCGCGCTGCTGTCGGGCAGGTAGTCGAAGAGCGTGGCGGTTTCGTCGAAGAAGAGCGGCAGGTAGTACTCGATGCCCGCCGGGGCGATGCCGTTGGAGACGTCCTTGTAAACGGTGCAGCGGGACGGGTCGCCTTCGAAGGTTTCGCGGAAGCGGCCGCGGAAGCGGGTGCGGCCGGTTTCGTCCATGGGGAACTCGCGGGCCGGCAGCAGGCGCACGTCACGCACGGGGAACACCGTGCGCTGGGTGTCGGGGTCGAAGGTCTTGATGCTCTCGATCTCGTCGTCGAAGAGGTCGATGCGGTAGGGCAGGGCGGCGCCCATCGGGAAGAGGTCCACAAGCCCGCCGCGCACGCTGTATTCGCCCGGCGACATCACCTGGGTAACGTGGGCGTAGCCGGCCACGGTCATCTGGCGGCGCAGGCCGTCTACATCCAGCTTGCTGCCCTGCTTGAGGAAGAAGGTGTAGGCTGCCAGGAAGGCCGGCGGCGCCAGCCGGTAGAGGGCCGTGGAGGCCGGCACCAGGGCGATGTCGGCCTCGCCCCGGCTGATCGCGTAGAGCGACGAGAGGCGTTCTGAAATCAGGTCCTGGTGGGGCGAGAAGCTGTCGTAGGGCAGGGTTTCCCAGTCGGGCAGCAGGTGGGTGGAGAGGCCCGGGGCGAGCCAGGCGATCTCGTCAGACAGGCGCTGGGCATCCAGCGGGTTGGCGGTGATCACAACCAGCATGCGCTCGCTACCCGCCTGGTGGGCTAGCTGGGCGATCGCCAGGGCGTCGGCTGAGCCGGCGAGGGCGGGCAGATCGAGGCGCTGGCCAGGCCGGGCCTGGGTGAAAGGGGCGAAGGACGGAAGCAGGGACGGGAAGGAACGGGCTGGGGCGGTCATGCGGATCTGCTGCGCTGAAGGTGAACGGCCAAGTTTCGGATTATAGGCACCTGCCCGGGGGCTTCGCCGGGCTCAGGACCGGGGGCGCTGAAAGCTTTCGACTACCCGCCCGCTTTCGCGGCCGGTTTCGTCCCAAGTGGATTCCTGGATGTGGGTCCAGCCGTGGCGATCGCGGTGGATCACGGTGGAGCAGCGGGTGCCGTAGCCGGGGGCGCGGATGAAGGCGCTCGACAGCATCCGCTCCCAGGCCAGGCTGACGCCGGTGCGGGGGAGTTCGGCGTCTGGCGCCGGGCGGTCGTTCCGCAACAGCTCGATGAGCGGGGTGTCGTCGGGCAGGGCCTGGAGCGCCCGGAACAGGCGCGCCTTGCCGGCCCGCACCTTGGGCCAGGGCGTGTCGAGCAGGTGGTTGGAGAGGGCGTGCACGCCGGGTTCGAGGAGGCGAGAGTTGCCGCTCTCGCTTTCGTAGATGCCCAGCGTGTTTCCGTCGGAGACGAAGAGGTTGAAGGCGTTGTAGCGGGGGCCTTCGTGCTGCAGGCGGGCCAGCGCCTCGGCAGTGCTCTCGCCGCCGCCGAGGAAGTCGGCCACCAGCGCGCCGCGGGAGGGCGTGCCGGCCTGGTTGCGCCCCGGGTCGCGGAAGTTGGTGAGGCCGGCGAAGCGGCCCGTGCGGGTGAGCCCCAGCCAGGTTCCGCCGGCTTCGAGGTCACGCCCAGCGAAGACATGCGGCGCATCCGGCCACCAGGCGGCCGGGGCCGCCGGCCGGGCGAAGAACTCGTCCCGGTTGGCGGCCACGACCAGCGGGTAGTCGGGATGGGCCTGCCAGGCGACGAGGATCAGGCACATGGGACGAAGCGTTCGGTGCGGCGGCAGGCGCCCTCATCGACGAAGCGCAGCAGCCCGTGACGTTCGACGACGTCTTCGAGGGCGGCGTCGAAGGCGACCACGTCGGTGACGTTCTCGTAGATCTCCATCCAGGTCCAGGGGTCGTCGGCCTTGCGCAGGACGCGCCCGGAGATGCCGGTCCTGGCCTGCAGGTCGGCCTGGGCGTTGTAGAGCACCCGGGCCAGGTCGCCTTCGAGGCCGATCCGGACCGGGTAGTAGATGTAGTAGTGGGAAGGGTTCAAGCCGTAACCTCAGGCCAGGGGGTAGGGCAGGGGCAGGAAGGCGAGGGCCGGGCCGTCTGGGGCGCCCAGGTGGGCCTGGCCGGCCTCGGCGCTGGAGGTCTGCAGCACCACGAGGGCGTCGTAGCCGCCTTCGGGGGCTGGCGCGGTGCTCACCACCTTGCCGGCGGATTGCTCGCCGAAATCGGGGGCGTAGATGTCTGTGCCCACCGCGGGCTGGGTGTCAATCGCGGCATGCACCCGGTACATGCGCTTCTTGAGCTTGCCGAGGTAATGGGTGCGGGCAACGATCTCCTGTCCGGGGTAGCAGCCCTTGTTGAAGCTCACGCCGCCGATGAGGTCGAAATTGAGCATCTGAGCGACGAATTCTTCCTGCACCGGGAGGGTGACGGTGGGCAGGCCCTCGCGGATGTCCAGCCATTGCCAGGCCTGGGTACCGGCCGGCACGGCACGGGCTTCGACGAACTTGTTCCAAAGTGCCGCGGCCTCGGAGATGGGGGCCGACACCACGAAGCGGGCTCCGTCGAGGCGCACCACGCTGGCGATGCCGGAGGCGGTGGCCCGGGGCGCACCGGGGATGCCGAGGCCGGCCGCTTCGAGGGCGGCCCCTGCCTGGGCACCCGCCAGGCCGATCAGCACGCTGTCGGAGCTGTCGTCGAGCAGGCGCACCTTGGAACGCCGCACATACATCGACAGCTTCTTGAGCATCGCGGCATGGATGTCGGCGGACATCGCCAGCAGGTAGTCGCCGCCCTGGCGCCACACCAGCAGGCTGGCCAGCATGCGGCCCTTGGGGCTGTTGAAGCTGTTGAGCTGCGCCTCGTTGGCGCCCAGCTTCTTCACGTCGTTGGAGAACAGGTTGTGCAGGAAGCCGCCGGCGTCCTCGCCGGTGGCGCGGATCACCCGCAGGTGTTCGAGGGGCACGACAACGGTGCCCTGGGCGGCGAGGCTCGCGCCCTGCCGTTCGTCCTCGCCAAAACGGACCGAGAATTCGTCCGGAAAGCTTGCGCCTTGGGTGGCGAGATGGGTTTGCCAGCTTGCATTCATCAGTTGTAGGTGTCCTGTCGCAATACGAGTCGTCGGATGGCTCCATGCCCCCGGAGGGAGCCAGAAAGAGCTTTGCGTTATTATATGCGGCCGGCCGCAGCGTATATCCAGGGCTGTGCCGTCTTTGCCCGCTCTCACTCCCTTCGTTCGTTTTCGACGCGCCTGGTTCCCTGATGAAGTCTGTGTTGTTCCGATTGCTGGCCGCCGTGCTGGCCCTGGCCGCCTGCCTCGCCGGGGCGCTGGCGTGGTTCGCCCATCGCCCCGTGGCGCTGGCGGCGAGCCCGCTGGATTTCACCATCGAGCCCGGTTCGTCGATGCGCCAGGTGGCGCGCCAGCTGGTGGATGCCGGCATCGACGTGCAGCCCGTGGCCCTGGAGGTGCTGGCCCGGGTCACCCGCCGGGCGAATGCCATCAAGGCCGGCAGCTACGAGGTGGAGGCGGGGCTCACGCCGCTTACCCTGCTCGCCAAGCTTACCCGGGGCGACGTCAGCCAGGCGGAGCTGGCGATCATCGAGGGCTGGAGCTTCCGCCAGCTGCGCGCCGCCCTCGACCGCCATCCGGATCTGCGCCACGACAGCGCCGGCCTCAGCGACGCCGAGCTGCTGGCCCGCATCGGCAGCACGGCGAGCCACCCCGAGGGCCTGTTCTTCCCCGACACCTATCTGTTCTCCCGCCGCAGCAGCGACCTCGACGTGCTGCGCCGCGCCCACCGCCACATGCTGCAGGTGCTCGACCGGGAGTGGGCCCAGCGCGCCGGCGGGCTGCCCTACAAAACCCCCTACCAGGCGCTGACGATGGCCTCCATCGTCGAAAAGGAAACCGGCCAGGCCGCCGACCGCCCGATGGTGGCCTCGGTCTTCGTCAACCGGCTCAACAGCGGCATGCTGCTGCAGACCGACCCGACGGTGATCTACGGCCTCGGCGAAGCCTTCGACGGCAACCTCCGGAAGCGCGACCTCCAGGCCGACACCGCCTACAACACCTACACCCGCCCCGGCCTGCCGCCCACTCCGATCGCCATGCCCGGCGTCGCGGCCCTGCGCGCGGCCCTCAACCCGCCGGCCACCGACTACCTCTATTTCGTCGCCCGGGGCGACGGCTCCAGCGAGTTTTCGCGCACCCTCGAAGAACACAACCGGGCGGTTGCCCAGTACATCCGGAAACGTAACCCGTGAAATCCCGCTTCATCACCTTCGAAGGCATCGATGGCGCTGGCAAGAGCAGCCAGATCGCCGCGGCCGTGGCCCTCATCGAATCCCGTGGCATCCAGGTCGTGCAGACGCGCGAGCCGGGCGGCACACCCCTGGGCGAAAAGCTGCGGGAAATCCTCCTCTACGAGCCCATGCACCTCGAAACTGAGGCCATGCTGATGTTCGCCGCCCGCCGCGAGCACCTGGTGGCTCTCATCGAGCCGGGCTTGGCGGCGGGTAAATGGGTCGTCTCCGACCGCTTCACCGACGCCACCTATGCCTACCAGGTGGGCGGGCGCGGGCTCGACGAAGCCCGCTTCGCGGCCCTCGAGCAGTGGGTCCATCCCGACTTTCAGCCCGACCTGACCCTGATCTTCGATCTCGACCCGGAGGTCGCTGCCCGCCGCCTCGCCGGCACCGGCCAGGCGCCCGACCGTTTCGAGCGGGAGAAGGCCGATTTCTTCCAGCGCGTCCGGGCGGCTTACCTGCGCCGGGCTGCGGCGGCGCCCGAGCGCGTCCGCCTGATCGACGCCAGCCGCAGGCCCGACGAGATCCGCGCCGAGGTCGAGGCGATCATCACCGGGGCGTGCTTCCAATGATCTTCGAATGGCAGGCCGGCCTCTGGCAGCGGGTGCTCGACAGCGCCGGCCGGATGCCCCACGCGCTGCTCTTCGCAGGCCCGGCGGGTGGCGGCAAGCGGCATTTCGCCGAAGCCCTGGCTGCCCGCGTGCTGTGCGCCCGTCCCGGCCCTGATGGGCACGCCTGTGGTACATGCGAGGACTGCTTGTGGCGCATCGCCGGCAACCATCCCGACCTGCTCCGGGTGATCCCCGAGGCCGACCGCGAGCCGCGGGATGACACCCCTGAGAAACCCGAAGGCGGCAAGGCCGCCAGCCGCCAGATCGTCATCGAGCAGATCCGCGACCTGCAGCAGGCGCTCACCACCGGCGGGCACCGGGGCAGCCAGCGGGTGGCGATCGTCGACCCCGCCGAGGCGATGAACCTCTACACCGCCAATGCGCTGCTCAAGCTCCTCGAAGAGCCGACCACCAACGTGCAGTTCATCCTGGTTTCGTCGTCGCCTAAGCGGCTCTTGCCGACCATCCGCAGCCGCTGCCAGACCTGGGCCTTCCCGCGCCCGGCGGGGGATCTGGCGGCCCGCTGGCTGCTCGAGCGCAAAACCCCCGACGCCGTCCCGCTGCTGGCCTTCTCCGGCGGAATGCCCCTGGCCGCCGCGGCGCTCGCCGAAGGTGGCGGTGCTGCCGGCCGCAAGCGCTTCGTGAGCGACATCGCGAGTATCCCGGGCAAGGCGCCGCTTCGCCTCGCCGGCGAGTGGGAGAGCTGGCTGAAGAGCAAGGATTCCCTCGCGGCGGGTTTCGACATGAACACCCTGGTAGCGTGGATGCAGCGTTGGGTGGCCGACCTCGCCAGCCTGCGCCTGGGCGGTCCGGCGCGATTCTTTCCGGCCGAGCACGATATCCTTCACGGGCTGGCCGGTCGCATGACGATTGACAGCGCGCTGGGCTGCTACAATGAAATCAATCAGACCCGGCGGGTGGCGCAGCATCCCCTCAACGCCCGGCTCTTTCTGGAAGATATGCTTTTGCGGTACGCCCGTGGCTTTGGCCGGGCGGCTGCCCCCGTGGTGCGCAAATGAACGATTCCCTCAAGCGTCCGGCCCAATCGCGGCCGAGTGTCCTGTCGCTCAACATCACGTCCAAGTCGGCGCTCTACGCGGCCTACATGCCTTTCATCAAGAACGGCGGGATCTTCGTACCCTCCACCCGCGATTACAAGCTGGGTGACGAAATCTTCATGTTGCTGCAGCTGATGGACGACCCGACCAAGCACCCGGTGGCGGGCAACATCGCCTGGGTGACGCCGGCGGGCGCCCAGGGGAACAAAACCCAGGGGATCGGAGTCAAGTTTGCCGGTGACGAAGCCGGGCAAATCCTGCGCAACCGCATCGAGCAGATCCTCGCCGGCCACCTGGGCTCGTCCCGCCCGACTCACACGATCTGACCCCCTCAAGCCTACCGATGCTCGTTGATTCCCACTGCCATCTGGATTTCCCCGACCTCATCCAAAACGAAGCCGACATGCTGGCCCGCATGGCCGACAACGGCGTCACCCACGCCCTGTGCGTGGCAGTCAAGCTGGAAACCCTGGCGGGCGTCATCGGCGCGGCGGAGCGCCACCCCAACGTTTTCGCCTCGGTGGGCGTGCACCCCGACAACGCCGATTGCGAGGAGCCCGACGAAGCCCGCCTGCTGGATCTTGCGGCCCATCCCAAGGTGGTGGCGATCGGCGAGACCGGCCTCGATTACTACTGGCACAAGGATGCGCCCGAATGGCAACGGGCGCGCTTTCGCACCCACATCCGCGCTGCCCGCCGCTGCGCCAAGCCGCTGATCATCCACACCCGCGACTCGGCCGCCGACACGCTCCGGCTGATGCAGGAGGAGGGCGCCGGGGAGGCGGGCGGCGTGATGCATTGCTTCACCGAGACCCTCGAGGTGGCCAAGGGCGCTCTTGATCTCGGGTTCTACATCTCGTTTTCGGGCATCGTCAGTTTCAAGAACGCCGAATCCCTGCGGGAGGTGGCGCGCTATGTGCCGGCCGACCGCTTGCTCGTCGAAACAGATGCTCCTTACCTCGCGCCAGTGCCTTTCCGGGGCAAGACCAACCAGCCGGCCTATGTCCGCCACGTGGCTGAGGCGGTGGCAGCCGCCCGGGGGGAAACCCTCAAGGCCGTGGCCGAGGTCACCACGCGAAACTTCTTCCGACTCTTCAAGGACGCCAGACCGTGACGAAACCCCGTTTCCGCATCTTTTCTCCCCGGCCGGCCGGGCTTGCCGCGCTGCTCTTGTGCATGCAGCTCGCGCTGCCGGCGTCGGCTGCGTCGCTTGACGACCTGCTCAATGCCGCCAAGCTGGGCGACGCCCGCGAGGTGGCCGAGCTCGTGGCCAAGGGCATGGATCCGAACTCCTCCGACCAGAGCGGCAACACCCTGCTGATCCTGGCGGCCCGCGAAGAGCAGCCTGCCGTGGTGGCCGAACTCATCAAGCAGCGCGGCGTCAGGCTCGACGCCCGCAACGCCGCGGGAGACAGCGCGCTGATGCTGGCTGCGCTGCGTGGCTATACGGGCATCGCCGAGCAATTGCTCAAGGCTGGCGCGCCCTTCGAGCACGCGGGCTGGAACCCCATGCTCTACGCCGCCTTCGAGGGGCGCACCGCCATCGTTGATCTGCTGCTGGCCAAGGGCGCGAGCCCCGATGTGCAGGCGCCCAACCGCAGCTCGGCTTTGATGTTCGCCGCCCGCAACGGCCATGAAGAAGTCGTTGCCCGCCTGCTCAAGGCCGGCGCGAACCTCGACCTGAAGAACGACCAGGGCGAGACGGCCGAGAGCTGGGCGATGAAATATCGCAACACCGACATCGCCGAACTGATTGCGGCGGAACGCAAGGCCCGCGCGGCCCGCGGCAGGTAAAACCTGGGGCCGCATTCGAGGGTTGCCGGCTTGTCTGGCAAGCTCCGGATGGAAACCGGCTTGGCTCACGACACAGTGTGCATGAAGCACTGAAGATTTCGCCGGCACTTGGCTTCGCCCGAGTTGTCGGCGATTTGTCTTTGTGGCCGGCCTG
This sequence comes from Zoogloea sp., assembly GCA_016789125.1. Lineage (GTDB taxonomy): Bacteria > Pseudomonadota > Gammaproteobacteria > Burkholderiales > Rhodocyclaceae > Zoogloea. Next base: position 24,881 of record JAEUNU010000008.1, read on the forward strand.
GCTGCCGGACATGGAGGCTCAGGCCGCGATAAGCTCAGCGCCAGCCGGCAATGGGGGCGTGGGCGCTGCGGTAGCGGCTACGGTTGAAACGCCAAGGCAGCGCTGGGGCGATGCGGCGCAGGAGCCCGGCACAGACGATGGCCAGGATCGCCGGCACCAGGGCGCTGCTGCTTCCGCCGGCCAGCAGGACGCCAGCCATGAGGCCGCTCAACATCAAGATCCGGCAAATCAGGGTTTCCATCATCGACTCCTTTTAAACGTGGATTGAGGCCTGGTAGGGTCCAGGCATTACGGAGCGATGTTTTTTTCGCCCCGTGTTTTTCTTCTCTCGATAGCTGTAATTATATACAGCTATCGGGGTATTGCAAGCCCAGCCCGGGGCCTGCTGTCCTTGCGTGTCGTTCCGCCGGGGTAAACTCATGCCCATGGACGAAAAACTCACTGCCCCGCTCGTGGCCGATTCCTCCTTGCCCGGCTCCATTCCCCTGCGCCCCCTCGATGTGCTCCAGATTCCCCCCGAGCTCGACGGCAGCACGGGGGACAACCGCGCCGATCCGGCCCGCCTGCAGATCAATGCCACCCGCGACGCCGACGCGATACGCTGCTTCCTGGTCGAATACGACCGCTCGCCGGGCACGCTGCGCATCTACCAGCGGGAGTGCGAGCGCCTGCTGCTGTGGTCGCTGGTGGAGTGCGGCAAGCCGCTTTCCAGCCTCAACCGGCAGGATTTCGAGGGCTACCTGAACTTTCTCGTCGACCCGCAGCCCGCTGCCCTGTGGTGCGGCCCGAAGGCCGAGCGGGCGTCCGAAAAGTGGCGGCCCTTCGTCGGCCCTTTGAGCGAGAGCGCGGTGCTCACCGCGATGGCGGCGATCAATTCGCTGATGCGCTATCTGGTGGATGCCGGCTATCTGCTGGGCAACCCGCTGGGTCTGATCCGGCAGCGCCGCCGCAAGATGGCGGCCGAAGCAGGCGGCCCGCTGCGGGCGGTGGCCAGCACCGAGGAGGTCGACAAGATCGAGCGTTTCCTCGACGAGCAGATGTGGCAGGCCGTCACGGCGGCCATCGAGGCGATGCCCCGCGACGCCGAGCGGGGCCGCGACGCATACGAGCGGGCCCGCTTCATTGCGGCAACCCTTTACCTGCTGGCCCCCCGGGCCGGCGAGCTCGAGAGCCACCGCATGAACAGCTTCCGCGAGGAGCGCGGGCTGTGGTGGTGGCACGTGGTGGGCAAGGGGGGCAAGAAGGCCAAGGTGCCGGTGGCCGACGACATGCTGCAGGCGCTGATCCGCTACCGCAAGCACCTGGGCCTCTCCGCCGTGCCCCGGCGGGACGACACGACGCCGCTGCTGGTTTCGGTCAAGGATGGCAGCCCGATCACCGCCCGGCGGCTCAACCAGATCCTCAAGAAGATCTTCGCGGCCGCGGCCGATCTGCTGCCGCCCGAGGCCGAGCACAAGAAGGAGAAGCTGCGGGCCGCCTCGGCCCACTGGGGCCGTCACACCGGCATCACCGCCAAGCTCGACAGCGGCATCGACGAGCGCTTCGTGCAGAAGGACGCCCGGCACACCGACGCGCGCACCACCCAGCGCTACATCCACGAAGAAGAAGAGCGCTGGCACGACGAGGCGCAGAAGCAGCGCCTCCCCTGGGCGGGGCCCAGAACGGGGGGCTGACCGGGTTTCGAGGCCGCGGGCCGGTGCGGCGGCGTCAAAGTGTGTTGAATTGGTGTTTCGTCATAAATATTACGTTATCCGGCTTTATACGTATGCTATGGTGTCCCGTGTAGCAGTTTTTTGCATTCTTGGTGAGGCGGGGAGATGTCCATGGCGCGTAGCAGCAGTGTCAATTTCGAGTCGGTCGAGCAGATCTGTTTTCAGCTGCTCTCCCAGGGCGAAAACCCCTCCTTCAACCTTGTCTATGCCGAGCTGGGCAACAAGGGTTCGAGCGAAGTCGTCCAGCGTTACATCGACCAATGGCGCCGCGAGACGGGGGCGGCGTTCTTTCGCCAGCGCAGCATTCCGGGCATGCCCGACGAGCTCGTATCGGCCGCCGACACCTTCATGGCCAACGTCTGGTCGCTGTCGCTGCAGCAGGCCGACCGGGTGCTGGCCAGCCAGCGCCAGGAGCTCGAAGCCGAGCGCGAGGCCGTGCACGTGCGCCTGCAGGCGGCCCACGACCGTATCCAGCAGCTCGAAGCCGCCTCCTCAGATGCGCTTCAAACCATCGCAGGCCTCGAGCAGGCCGTGCAGAGCCGCGACAGCACCATCGCCGAGCTGCGCGGCCAGGTCCAGGAAACCCAGCGCCAGCGCGACGCCCTCGAGAGCCGCGTGAAGTTGCTCGAAGACGCGGCCGAGGGGCGCGAGCAGAAGTTCGTGGCCGAGTCCGAACGCCTCACCCGGCTGCTGCAGAACGACCGCGATCGCTACACCGCCGCCCTCAAGGAAGAGCAGGAGCGCAGCGCCGGCGAGCGGGAGGCGCTGCTCAAGCAGATCGAGCAGGCCCGCCAGGACAAGGTGGCCGAAATGCTCGCCCTGCGCCAGCAGGTCTCCAACCGCGAGGAGCGCGAGGCCCGCCAGCGCGAGCAGACCGAGGAAGCCCGCGCCGCGCTGCGCGAGGCGGTCTCGAAGACGCGCCAGATCGAAACCTCGCTGGCCGCCGCCGAGGGCCGCATCGAACGCCTGCAGGCCCAGCTCAAGATCGCCAGCGATGCAGCCCACGGCAAGGAGTCCGCAGTGGCCGCCGCCGAGGCCCGCGCCCGGGCCATCGAAGAGCTGCGCCTCGCCGAAACCGTCCGTGCCCAGCGCGCCGAAGCGCTGGTGGCCGAGATGCAGGCCGAGCTGGCGGCCCGCCGCAAGCAGAACGCCTGAGGCCGGGCCCCGCGTCTGCACGGCGGGAGTGCGCCCGAAACGCCTTCAGCGGTGGAGCTATCCGGTAGACTGGGCGCCATGCGTGCAATCACTTCTCCGACGATCCGGCGGCTGGCCGCCCTCCTGGTAGCGGCCTCGCTCAGCGGCTGTGGACCGGTCTGGAACGACCCGTATCCGGCGGCCGAACGGGGCGGCAACATCCTGTACACCGCCTTCAGCCAGCGCCCTAAGCACCTCGACCCGGTGCAGTCCTACAGCGAGGACGAGGCGACCTTCCTGTACCAGATCTACGAGCCGCCACTGCAGTACCACTACCTGAAGCGGCCCTTTCAGCTCCAGGTGGCCGCCGCGGCCCGGATGCCCACCCTGCGCCAGTTCGACGCCGCTGGTAATCTGTTGCCCGCCGGGGCCGACCCGGCCAAGATCGCCCGCAGTGAATACGAGATCCGCATCCAGCCGGGCATTCGCTACCAGCCGCACCCGGCCTTCGCGCTTGATGCCGCAGGCAAGCCGGTTTACCTCGACCTTCCCGCCGAGGTAGTTGCAAGCAAGCGCAGCCTGGCCGACTTCCCCCAGACGGGCACGCGGGAGCTCACCGCGGAGGATTACATCTACCAGATCAAGCGCCTGGCCCACCCGCGCCTGCACTCGCCGGTGCTCGAGCTGATGGGCGACTATATTGTCGGCCTCAAAGACCTGCACGCCCGGCTGGTGGCCGACGAGAAGGCGCGCAGCGCAGACGGCCAGGGCGGCAGCTGGATAGACCTGCGCAGCTACCCGATGGCGGGGGTCGAGCTGGTCGATCGCTATACCTACCGGGTGCACATCAAGGGCACCTACCCCCAGTTTCCCTACTGGCTGGCGATGCCTTTCTTTGCCCCGATGCCCTTCGAGGCCGAGCGCTTCTTTGCCCAGCCGGGCATGGCCGAGCGCAACCTGAGCCTCGACTGGTGGCCCATCGGCACCGGCCCCTACATGCTCGTCGAGAACAACCCCAACGCTCGCATGGTGCTGGCCCGCAACCCCAATTTCCGCGGCGAAAGCTACCCCTGCGAGGGCGAGCCCGACGACCAGGCGGCGGGCCTGCTGGCCGACTGCGGCAAGCCCATCCCCTTCATCGACAAGGTGGTGTTCAGCCGCGAGAAGGAGAGCATCCCGGCCTGGAACAAGTTTCTGCAGGGCTACTACGACGCCTCCGGCGTGTCGTCCGACAACTTCGACCAGGCCGTCCAGATGGGCGGGCAGGGTGACGTGAGCCTCAGCGACGAGATGGCCGACAAGGGCATCCGCCTCAACACCTCGGTGGCGCCGACGGTGATGTATATGGGCTTCAACATGCTCGACCCGGTGGTTGGCGGCAGCACCGAGCGGGCCCGCAAGCTGCGACTGGCGATCTCGATCGCCATCGACCAGGAAGAGTTCATCTCGGTTTTCCAGAACGGCCGCGGCGTACCGGCCATGCACCCGATCCCGCCGGGCATCGCCGGCTACCGGGCCGGCGAGGCGGGGATCAACCCCTTCGTGTACGACTGGGCCGATGGCAAGCCCCAGCGCAAGCCGGTGGACGAAGCCCGCCGCCTGCTCGCCGAGGCGGGCTACCCCGGCGGGCGCGACGCGAAGAGTGGCGAGCCGCTGGTGGTGTACCTCGACACCACCGGCTCGGGCATGGGCGACAAATCCACCGTCGACTGGCTCGCCAAGCAGTTCCGCAAGCTCGATGTGCAACTGGTGGTGCGTGCCACCGACTACAACCGCTTCCAGGACAAGATCAGGAAGGGCAACGCCCAGCTCTTCTACTGGGGCTGGAACGCCGACTACCCCGACCCGGAGAACTTTCTGTTCCTGCTTTACGGCGCCCAGGGCAAGGTGAAGAGCCAGGGCGAGAACGCCGCCAACTACGAGAACGCCGAATACGACCGGCTCTTCGAGCGCATGAAGGCGATGCCCGACGGCCCCGAGCGGCAGGCCATCACCGAGCGCATGCTGGCCATCCTGCAGCACGACGCGCCGTGGGTGTGGGGCTTCTACGAGAAGGCCTACACGCTCCAGCACGGCTGGTTGTACAACCGCAAGCCGGGCAAGATCGTGCGCAACACCCTCAAGTACCAGCGCCTCGACGTGGCCGCCCGGGAGCGGCTGCGGGCCGAATGGAACCGACCCATCCTGTGGCCGCTCATCCTCCTGGGTTTGCTCGGCGCCTTGGTCGTGGCGCCGGCGGTGATGCACTACCGGCGCCGGGAACAGGCGGGGGGTGACGGCGTCTGAGTGCCATCGGCGCCCGGCGGGCCTTGCATTCTCGAAGGCCTGTTGCCCAGCCCCTGTGTCAGCGGGCGGGTAGCAGGCCTTCGTCGCGCAGGCGCCTGCCGATGAGCGGGATCAGGTCTTCGATCACTTCGCTGGATGAGGCGGGGTTGAAGGATTCCGTCACGGCCGTCCAGACCGGCTTGCCTTCGGGCAGGCGGTAGAGCAGGGTTTCCACGATGACCCGGGTGTTTTCGATCACCTGGGGCGATGTCGTGTAGGCATACGGATAAAAGGGCTGGAACGGGTAGAAGGGGTAGGGCCCCCGGCGCCACAGGAAGGGTTCGGGCAGGAAGGGCGGCTGGGCCGGCACCAGCACCTGGGTTTTGTCCACCGACACCAGGCGGGCGAGCAGGGCGGCGTCGAAGCCAGCCTGGGAGAGCCGCTTGCGCACGTCGGGGTTCTCGATCTCAGGGCTCAGGCCCAGCTGATGGGCTGCCTCGGCTGCGATGTCTGGCTGCAGGCTCTGGACCACCCGGTTCTCGGCCATTCGGCGCAGGTTGTCGTCCTTCACCACGACGAAGACGGCCAGCTTGCGTGGGGTGCCGGCAGCATCTGCGCCGTCGCGCCAGCTGCTCTTGATGGTCGACATGCCACCGCAGCCGGCAAGCAGGAAAACGGCCGCGAGCAGCGTAAGGATCAGGCGGTTTGGCATGGGGCGCTCCTTGGCGGGGACGGCATGTTCGTTCAGACCAGCCGGCTGGCCCGGGATTCCCGCCGTCAGTGGAAATCCCGGCTGTGGGTGGCCAGCTGGCCGAGCAGGGCGCTGCGGTCGACGACCCGCTTGGCGTGCAGATGCACCACGCTGCCCTGGCGGGTGACCTGCCCATATACGCCCAGCAGCCGGGCGCCGAGCAGGATGCGCCGCTCGGCCTCAAGGAGCTCCGGGCGGACCACCACGTTCACCCAGCCGGTTTCGTCCTCGAGAGTGACGAACATCGTACCCCTGGCGGTGCCGGGGCGCTGTCGACAGGTGACGATGCCGGCGGCGCGAGCCAGCTTGCGGTCGTCGGCGGTGGCGATGTCGGCGGCACTCAAGAAGCGCTCGGCGCCCAGCTGGGCGCGCAGGAAGACCAGCGGATGGCGCCCGAGGCTGAACCCCAGGCGGGCGTAATCGGCGATGAGGTTCTGGGCTTCGCCGGGGGCGGGCAGGGGCGGTGGCGGGTCAGTGACCGGTGCGTCGCGGAGCATGCCCGGGGGCGCCTGGCTGCCGGCGGCGGCCCACCAGGCCTGGCGCCGGTGGCCGGCCAGGCTGGCCAGCGCGCCGGCCGAGGCGAGGGTGCGCAACTCGGCGGTGGAGAGGGCCGCGCGGCGGGCGAGATCGTCCACCGAGCCGAAGGGGCCGTGCTGGCGGGCCTGGCTGATGCGCCTGGCCGCGGCCGCATTGAAGCCCTTGACGAGGCGCAGGCCGAGGCGGGCGGCGGCGGGGGCCTCGCCGGGGCGGGCTTCGAGGGTGCATTCCCAGTCGCTGGCGGCGGCGTCGGCGGGCAGGACTTCCACATCATGGCGGCGGGCGTCCTGGATCAACTGGGACGGGCCGTAAAAGCCCATCGGCTGGCTGTTGAGGAGGCCACACAAGAAGGCTGCCGGCTCGAAGCACTTGAGCCAGGCCGACACATACACCAGCAGCGCGAAGCTGGCGGCGTGGGATTCCGGAAAGCCGTAGCTGCCAAAGCCCTGGATCTGGTGGCACAGGGCTTCGGCGAACTCCCGGGCGTAGCCGCGGGCCAGCATGCCGGCCATCAGCTGCTCCTGGTAGCGCTGCAGGTCGCCCTTGCGGCTCCAGGCGCCCATGCTGCGGCGCAGCTGGTCGGCCTCGCCGGGGGTGAAGCCGGCGGCGACCACGGCCAGCTGCATCACCTGCTCCTGGAAGATCGGCACCCCGTGGGTGCGCCGTAGCACGGGTTCGATTTCGGGGCGGGGGTAATGGATGGGCTCGCCGCGGGCGAGCATGTCGCGCGCCTGCAGGTAGGGATGGACCATGCCGCCCTGGATCGGCCCGGGCCGCACGATGGCCACTTCCACCACCAGGTCGTAGTAGCAGCGGGGCTTGAGCCTGGGCAGCATGCTCATCTGGGCGCGGGATTCGACCTGAAACACGCCCATGGCGTCGGCCTGGCACAGCATGTCGTAGACCTTGGGATGTTCGCGGGGGATGTCGGCCATGGCAAAGGGCCGTCCGCGCCGCTGGCCCACCAGGGCCAGGCTGCGGCGGATCGCCGACAGCATGCCCAGGGCCAGCACGTCCACCTTGAGCAGGCCGAGGGTTTCGAGGTCGTCCTTGTCCCACTGGATGACGGTGCGCTCGGCCATCGCGGCGTTCTCGACGGGCACGAGTTCGGCCAGCGGCCCGCGGGAGATGATGAAGCCGCCTACGTGCTGGGACAGGTGGCGGGGAAAGCCGACCAGCTGGTTGGCGAGCTCGAGGAGCATGCGCACCCGTGGGCTGGCCGGGTCGAGGCCGGCCTCGCGCACCCGCTCGGCAGCCACCTGGAGCCCGTCCCACCAGGCCAGCCGGCGCGAGAGCTGGTCGAGCTGGCCGGGGTCGAAGCCCAGCGCCCGGCCCACGTCGCGCAGCGCGCTCCTGGGGCGGTAGCGGATCACGGTGGCGGCCAGGGCGGCCCGGTCTCGGCCGTACTTGGCGTAGATGTACTGGATGACTTCCTCGCGCCGGTCGTGCTCGAAGTCCACGTCGATGTCGGGGGGCTCATTGCGCTCCCGGGAGATGAAGCGCTCGAAGAGCAGGCTGGCCTGACCGGGGTCGACCTCGGTGATCCCCAGCGCGTAGCACACCACCGAGTTGGCCGCCGAGCCGCGGCCCTGGCACAGGATGTTGCGGCTGCGGGCGAAGCGGACGATGTCTTCGACGGTGAGGAAGAAGGCCTCGTAGCGCAGCTCGGCGATCAGCGCGAGCTCTTTGAGCGCCTGCTCGCGGACGGCGGGGGGAATCCGCCCGCGGCCGTCAGGGCCCGGCGGATAGCGCCGGCGCAGGCCCTGGCCGACCAGGGCGCGCAGGTGGGCGCTGGGGGTGAGGCCGGGCGGGACGATCTCTTCGGGGTATTCGTAGCGCAGCTCGCCCGGCGAGAAGTGGCAGCGGGCGGCGATCGCCAGGCTTTCGGCCAGCCATTCGGGCGGATGGCGGCGGGCCAGCACGCTGCGTGGCTGGAGCCGCTGCTCGGCATTGGCGGCGAGCAGGGTGCCGGCTTCGTCGAGGCTGACCCGGTGGCGCAGGGCGGTGAGCACGTCAGCCAGGCGGCGGCGGGAGGCGTCGTGCATCAGCGGCGCGCCGGTGGCGACCACCGGGATGCCGGCGCCGGCGGCGGCCGCGGCGATGTGCCGGCGGCGGGCGTCGTCGTTGGGGCCGAGGAGGTGCGGGGCGGCCAGCCAGGCATCGCCGGGGAAGCGCCGGGCCAGCCAGCTGGCGTCATGGGCCAGTTGCTGCGGATCGCAGGCCGTGCCCTCGTGGGGCAGCAGCAGGGCCAGGCAGCCGGGCAGGCCGGCGTTTAGGTCGGCCCGAGTGAGGTGGTAGCGGCCCTTGTCGGCGGCCCGGCGGCCGCGGGTGATGAGGCTGGAGAGGCGGCCGTAAGAGGCGCGGTCGGTGGCCAGCAGCACCAGCCCGGGGCCGTCGGCCAGTTGCAGGCGGGTGCCGACGATCAGCTGGATCGCACCCTGCTGCTGTTGCCAGGCCGCGTAGGCTCGCACCATGCCGGCCATCGAGCATTCGTCGGTGATGGCCAGCGCGGTGTAGCCGAGGCTGGCCGCCCGGGTGAGCAACTCGTCCGGGTGGGAGGCGCCGGTGAGGAAGCTGAAGCAGGAGCGGCAGTAGAGCTCGGCAAAGGGCGGCGGGGCAGGCGGAGATTCGGCATGGGGCATGGGTTGACTGTATAAATGAACAGTCTCAAGATCAAGCCCGACATGCCGAGCACGCCTGGTGCGACGGGGGCACGGGGCCCCCGCAAACCCATCAATGCCGCAGGCGGCGGCAGGCTGCCAGCAGGGCCAGGGCGAGGAGGGCGGCGAGGCTGATCAGGTCGGTTGCGCCGCCGCCACCGCCACTGCTGGGCGGAGCCGTGACGGACAGGGAGGTGTCCGTCGAGATGCTGCGCCCGTTGCTGTCGGTCACCGTAAGCCGGATCTCGTAGCTGCCGGCGACGGGGGGCGTGAAGGTGGTGGTGGCGCTGTTGGCCGAGCCGAAGCTGCCGCTGGCCGGGCCGCTGATCTGGGCCCATTGCCAGCTGACAAGCGTGGCGCTGCTGTCGGCAGTCAGGGTGATAGTGCTGCCCGACACCGTCGAGCCGGACACGCCGATGTCCACCAGCGGCCCCAGCGCCAGGCTGACGGCGGCCGCGGCGTTGAGCATGCCGGCGCCGCAGGTCGTGGTGGTGCAGTTGCACTGGCCGTCGCTGGTGACGGTGGGGCAGGTCGGCAGCGCCGGGTCTGCCGGAAACGCCGTCGCGCTGGCCTTGATGCGGGCCATCACGTCCGCTTCGCCCAGCGCGGGGTTGGCTGCGATCATCAGCGCCGCCGTGCCGGCCACCAGGGGCACTGCAAAGCTGGTGCCGATGGTGACGTCGTAGATGCCGGTGTAGCCGTTGCCGGCTGGTGTGGTCGAGCCGAAATTGATGGTGTTGACGAAGGGGAACAGGCAGGGCTGGCCGCTCAGGATATTCACGCAGTTGCCCGCCGGCGCGCTGATGCCGACTTCCGGCCCGTAGCTCGAATAGCCCACCTTGGTGCCCGCGTGACGGATGCCGGCGACGGCCAGCACGCCAGGGCAGCTGGCGGGCTCTTCGACGGGGCTGGTCTCGTTGCCGGCGGCGGCCACGATCAGGGCCCCAGCCTGGCGGATCTCGGCAATGGCGCTGGCGTAGGCGCTGCTGCAGCCGCTGCCGCCGGCCAGGCTCAGGTTGATGACCCGGGCCGGGTTGGGGTTGGCGGGCACGCCGGGCACCGCGAGCCCGGCGGCCCAGCGCATGCCGGCGATGATGTCGGAGTCGAAACCGCCGCATTTGCCGAGCACGCGCACCGGCAGCACGCGGGTGGCGCCGCCGACCCCGGCGATGCCGAGGCCATTGCCGGCCTGGGCCGCGACGATGCCGGCCACCTGGGTGCCGTGCCAGGAGCTGGCGTGGGTGTCCGAGGTGCCGCACATGTTGCGCAGGGTGGCGTTGGCGAGGTCGGCGCTCGAGAGGTAGTCGCCGGGGTCGGAGGCGTCGGCGTCGCGCCCGCTCTGGCCGTCGCCGGAGTTGAGGTCGTCGGCGACGAAGTCGTAGCCGGCGAGGAGGGGCGTGGCGAGGTCTTCGTGGTCGAAGCGCACGCCGGTGTCGACGACGGCGACCACCACGCTGCTGCTGCCGCCGGTGAGGTTCCAGGCCCCGACGGCGTCGATGGCTGCCGGCTGGGTGATGCCGGGCGCCTGCAGGTACCACTGGTTGCCCAGCAGCGGGTCGTTGGGCAGGGCGCGGATGGTCTTGATGCGGTCGGGCACCGCGTATTCCACGTCGGCCTGCTGGGTGAGGCGAGCGGCGAGGGCTTCGGAGCTGATCCCGCTGGCCTGCATCACCTGCAGGTCGGGGGCGGGCTGGCCGAGCAGTCTGGCGCTTACGCCCAGGCGCGCGCCGAGGCTCTGCACCCGGCCGGCCGCCTGGGCCTGCTTGAGGGGCGAGGCCGCCTTGAGCTTGACGATCACCCGGGCTTCCAGGTCGGCAGCGGGGGCAGCGGAGGAAAGCAGGGTGCCCAGGCCGAGCAGGGCTGCGCAAAGGCTATGGCGGGTGGTCATCGCGGGTCCTTCCGGGTGTCGGGGCTGAGGTATTCGATGAAAGCCTGCATCTTGAGCGCGGCCAGGGCGTGCGCGCAGGCTGGGTCGCTCGCCGGGCAGCGCAGCCGGTAGGCGTGGCTGCGGGGCGAAAGGGACGATACAAAGGTGAACTCGGCGCCACTGGCCGAGGCAAGCCGGGCGAGGGTGATCGGTGCGGCGCCATCGACGGGCTGGGTAAAGCTGATGATGACTTGTGGGGCTGTGGCTGTGGGCGGGGTGGCACAGGCCTGGGCGCCGCCCAGGCAGGCGGCGAGCAACAAGAGGCGGCCGATGGCTTTCACGGCGGGCCTCCCGGGCTCTCTGTCAGCGCGGCGGGCCGCGGCGGGCGGGCTTGGCGGCCGGGGCGGGGGCCGGCTTGGCGTAGAGCTTGAAGACACGCTTGGCGTCCTGCTCGGCGCGCAGCTGGGTGCAGATCGAGGGGTCGTCGTCGTGCTCGCTGAAGTAGCCGTCGGCCTGGGCACGCATCACCAGCTTCACCGAGGCGTCTTCGCTCAGGCCGAAGCGTTCGAAAATGAGGGTGGTGACTTCGTCCAGGTGCTGTTCGTAATTCATCGTCGGTCCATGTTGGGCGGGCAAGGGAGTTTGCCCTGTGTTCAATTGTGGAAGGATAATCCCTTTCGCACCCTGTCATCCTGCCCAGTTAAACCCGCGAGGCCTTCATGTCTGTCGCTCCCGTCCTTTCCGCGCTCTATCGCTATCCGGTCAAGTCCATGCGCGGCGAGTCCCTCGACGCCAGCCCGGTGGGGCCGCAGGGCTTGCCCCATGACCGCAGCTGGATGGTGGCCGACGAAGGTGGCCGTTTCGTGACCGGGCGCACTCATCCCGAGCTGGTGCGGGTGTCCGCCCGGCCCGGGCCGGCCGGGGTCACCCTCAGCGCGCCTGGGCGTGACGATCTGTTCGTACCCAACGCGGCTTTCACCGAGGCCTGGCCCACGATCGTCTGGGGCAGCGAGTTCCCGGCCTGGCGGGGCGCCATGGCGGCCGATGCGTGGATCTCGGCCTACCTGGGCAGCCGTCTGCGCTTCATGTGGATCGGCGCCGACACCGCCCGCCGGGTCAAGACCGACACCGAGGTCCCCCTCAGCTTTGCCGATGGCTTTCCGCTGCTGCTGATCGGCCAGGCCTCGCTCGACGATCTCTCGGCCCGCGTCGGCCGGCCGCTCTCGATGGCCCGCTTCCGGCCCAATCTGGTCGTTTCCGGCGCCGAGGCCTTTGCCGAGGACGGCTGGAAGCGCATCCGCATCGGCGGCGTGGTCTTCCGCATCGCCAAGCCCTGCGAGCGTTGCGTGTTCACCACCGTCGACCCCGACAGCGGCCACAAGGCCCTCGACCAGGAGCCGTTGCGCACCCTGGCCAAGTTCCGCAAGGCGCCGGAGGGCGTGCTCTTCGGGCAGAACGTGATCGCCGAAGGTGCTGCAGAGCTGGCGGTGGGGATGCCGGTCGAGGTGCTCGAATAAGCCTTCGGATCAACCGGCAGGGCGCCGCCGCGCGCCCCATCCGGATGCCCGATCCCGCCACGATTTGGGCGCGGCGGGCCGAACTGGATAGAATCGCGGCTAATTTACCGTTCAACCCAGGCCAAAGAAGCTCATGACCATCACCTCCCTGAAACAACTTCCGCAATCCAACATCTTTCGCAAGGGCGACGTGTTCGTGCTGTTCGGCGAGCTCTTCGGGCGCGGCTACGCCAGCGGCCTTGTCGGCGAGGCGCGGAAGGCCGGCATGGAGATCGTCGGCATCACCGTCGGCCGACGCGACGAAAACAACGCGCTGCGCCCCCTGAACGCCGAAGAACTGGCCGCCGCCGAAGCCAACCTGGGCGGAAAGATCATCAACGTGCCGCTGATGGCCGGCTTCGATCTCGACGCCCCGGCCGGCGAGCCCACGCCCACCGATCTGCTGGGCAAGCTCACCCTGAAGACCTGGGAAACCGACACGCTCGACTGGGCCCACATCGAAAAGTGCCGCGAAGTCGGCATCCAGCGTTTCAAGGACGGCGTGGCCCAGGTGATGGCCGAACTCGACGGCCTGATCGGCACAGGGCGCAACGTGTTCTTTGCCCACACCATGGCCGGTGGCATCCCCAAGGCCAAGGTCTTCATGGTGATCGCCAACCGCATCTACAAGGGCCGCGGCGACCGCTTCATGTCGTCCCAGACCCTGCTCGACAGCGATCTGGGCAAGCTCATCCTGCAGAACTTCGACGAAGTGTCGGCTAACAGCTTCCAGTACCTCATCGAAGGCAGCGCGGCGATCCGCGCCCGCATCGAGGCCGCTGGCGGCCAGGTGCGCTATTCGGCCTACGGCTACCACGGCACCGAGATCCTGCAGGGCGGCGGCTACCAGTGGCAGACCTACACCAACTACACCCAGGGCTACGCCAAGATGCGCCTCGAGCGCATCGCCCGGGACGCCTGGGCCCAGGGCATCAAGGCCACGGTGTACAACTGCCCGGAGATCCGTACCAACTCCACCGACGTGTTTGCTGGTGTCGAGCTGCCGCTGATCTCGCTGCTCCACGCCCTGAAACATGAAGGCGGCGGCGCATGGGCCGATGCCCAGTGGCAGGCCTGTCGCGACCTGCTGGCCGACGGCCACACCCTCGAAGAGGTGCTGCAGAAGGTCGCCGATTTCCACGCCAGCGAAGTGATGCAGGGCTTCCGCGACTTCGCTGCCTGGCCTATGCCCAACAGCCCGGCCCAGGCCGAGCTGACCATCGGCACCTCCGACGACATCGCCCAGATGCACAAGGATCGCAAGGCCCTGATCACCGATCTGCTCAGCACCCTGGTGCTTGAGGCCACCGGCCCGCTGATCCTGCGCGAATCGTCGGCGCCGACGGGCCCGGTGCTGTGGCTGAACCACGACATCATCGCCCGGCAACTCAACCAGCTCCACGCCTGAGCCCGCTCGGGCGCTGCGGGCGACACTCCCTTGCGGGGTGCGTCTGCACGCACTGCAGCGTCGCGGAGCCGGGCGCGGCAGTGCTTGTCGAGGTGGGTGGCGGCAAGTGGAAATACATCAACTGAGACGTCAGCCGAGCGCCGCTGCTCAGGCGGGCCGGTGCAGGGATGTGGGGCGACCCCCAGCCTGACGCGGGGCCTCCGCAACCCTGCCGCCGGGCCGCTAGGCTGTGGCCTGGTCGCTCGGCCGGCCCAGCATCTCCGACGGGCGCACCCAGCGATCGAAATCCTCCGCCAGCACATGGCCCGTGGCCAGGGCGGCGTCCCGCAGCGTGCTGCCGTCCCGGTGCGCCTTCTTGGCGATCTCGGCGGCGCGGTCGTAGCCGATGTGCGGGGTGAGGGCCGTCACCAGCATCAGCGAGTGCTCCAGCAGCTCGGCGATCCGCGCCTGGCGCGCCTCGATGCCGCGGGCGCAGTGCGTCTCGAAGCTGCTCATCCCGTCGGCGAGCAGGCGCACGCTTTGCAGAAAGGCGTGCGCGATTAGCGGTTTATAGACATTGAGTTCGAAGTTCCCCGCCGCGCCGCCCAGTGTGATGGCGACGTCGTTGGCCATCACCTGGCAGCACAGCATGGTGAGCGCCTCGCACTGGGTCGGGTTGACCTTGCCCGGCATGATCGAGCTGCCGGGTTCGTTCTCGGGGATCGCCAGCTCGCCCAGCCCGCAGCGCGGCCCCGAGGCCAGCCAGCGGACGTCGTTGGCGATCTTGGTGAGCGCGACGGCCAGGGTCTTCAGGGCGCCGTGGCAGGCCACCAGGCCGTCGTGGGCGGCCAGGGCGGCGAACTTGTTGGCGGCGCTCACAAAGGGCAGCCCGGTCTGCCGCGCGAGCTCCGCCGCCACCCGCGGGCCGAACTCCGGGTGGGTGTTGAGCCCGGTGCCGACCGCCGTGCCGCCGATGGCGAGGGGGTGGAGCGCGGGCATGACCGCTTCGATGAGCATGGCGGCCGCGTCGAGCTGGGCGACGTAGCCCGAGAACTCCTGGCCCAGGGTCAGGGGGGTGGCGTCCTGCAGGTGGGTGCGGCCGATCTTGACGATGTCGGCAAAGGCGATCGATCTGGCCTCCAGCGTCGCGCGCAGTCGCCCCAGGGCCGGCAGCAGCCGGTGCGCCAGGCCCCGGGCCGCGGCCAGGTGCATGGCGGTGGGGAAGACGTCGTTCGATGACTGGCCGAGATTGACCTCGTCGTTGGGATGCACGAGGCGGGCGAGGCCACGCTCGCCGCCCAGCAGCTCCGAGGCGCGATTGGCCAGCACTTCATTGACGTTCATGTTGCTCTGTGTGCCAGAGCCCGTCTGCCACACGGAGAGCGGGAATTCTCCGCCGTGGCGGCCCTGGCAGACCTCTTCGGCCGCGGCGATGATGGCCTCGGCCTTGTCGCCGCGTAGCAGGCCGAGGTCCCGGTTCACCCCGGCGCAGGCCGACTTGACGGCGGCGAGGGCGAGGATGAGCTCTTCGGACATCCGCTCGGTGGAGATCGCAAAATGCGCCAGCGAGCGCTGCGTCTGGGCGCCCCACAGCCGGTCGGCCGGGACGTCGATGTCCCCAAAGGCGTCGTGTTCTATGCGTAAAGGGCTCATGGCATTGGTACCCGATCGCTGAGATCAATGCTGCGTTGTGCGCCGCCCGATTAATATTACCACCCGACGGGCGATGCCTATACCATCTTAGTAGATGGCCGAAGCCGCTCCGTGCGGGGTTGCGCCATCTCATTCTTCTCCCTGCGTTTCTTTAAGCGGAGGCTGCCGTGATCCATTATCCATCCGGTTCGCCCGCGACTCACCCCGCTGGGCCTGGCGTCGTCCATCCCTCGGGCGACAGCGGGGGCGCAGCCACCACGTGCGAGCCGCCCGGCGTCTAGCCGGTCATCCGCGGCCTCCAAAATGTCCATCGCCCACTGGTCGCTTTTTGCCGGCTTTCTGCTGATCACCATGGTGCTCGCGGGGACGCTGCTTACCCGGCTGCCCGTCAGCAGCGCGATGATCTATCTTGCCTTCGGCTATCTGCTCGGCCCCGGTGGCATGGGCCTGATCAATCCCGATCCGCTCCAGCATGCCGGCAGTCTCCAGCTGATGAGCGAGGTGGCGGTGCTGATCTCACTGTTTGCTGTCGGGCTCCGGCTGGGGGTGCCGATGCGCGACCGCCGCTGGCTGCTCCCGCTGCGTCTGGCGTTTCCGTCGATGGCCGTGACCGTGGGGCTGATTGCGCTGGTCGGGGTCTGGGGGCTGGATCTGCCGCTCGGGGCCGCGGTGCTGCTGGGGGGCATTCTCGCGCCGACCGATCCGGTGCTGGCCTCCGGGGTCCAGTCGGAACCGGGTACCCGGCCCGACCGGGTGCGCTTCAGCCTAGCCGGTGAAGGCGCGCTCAACGACGGGTCGGCCTTCCCCTTCGTACTGCTCGGCCTGGGGCTGATGGGTCTGCATGAGCTCGGGGCGCACGCCTGGCGCTGGTGGGTGGTGGATCTGCTGTGGTCCATGCTCGGGGGCCTGATGATCGGCGCGATGCTCGGGGCGCTGATTGGCAGGCTGGTGGTTTATCTGCGTACGCGTCACCACAGCGCGGTGGGGCTCAACGAGTTTCTGTGCCTCGGTCTGATGGCGATTTCCTACGGCACCGCGCAGCTCTGCCTGGCATCGGGCTTTCTCGCGGTGTTTGCCGCGGGGCTGGCCCTGCACCGGGTTCGGGAGCATCCGCTGCTCGGCAGCGCGTCCCTCGACCTGGCTTCCGGCGGGCGCGCCCAGGAGGCACGGGCCACCCATTCGCACCATGCCAGCGCCGCGATGAGCGGGGCGGTCGAGGCCTTCAACGAGCAACTCGAGAAGCTGGCCGAACTGGCCATCGTCCTGATCATCGGTGCGATGCTGCCCTACGCGCTGCCGTCCATGCTCCACGTGGGCTTCATTGCCCTGCTGTTGCTGGTCCTCCGGCCGCTGGCGGTGCTGGCGGGCACCCTGGGCCAGGGCTTGCCCGGCCACCAGCAGGCGCTGATCGGCTGGTTCGGCATTCGTGGGATCGGCTCGGTGTTCTATCTTCTGTTTGCCCTGGATCACGGCGTGCACGGCGCGCTGGCCGGGCAACTGGTGACGCTGACCCTGCTCACCGTGGCAGCCTCGATCCTGATCCACGGGATTTCGGTGCAGCCGGTGATGAAATGGTATGCCCGCCACAAGCCTGCCCCGGGGACGGCGGACTGATTGCGGCGTGGCGCCTGGCAGCGTCGTCCGATATATCAGTTTTCATTGATGTTTTTCGCTTATTCTGTCCGCTGTTAGTTAAAAAATCACCTTTTTATCTGGTGGTTGTTCACACACAGAAGGATTCCGATGTCCATCGAAGCTGGCACAGAGCCGCAACGCAACCGGGTTCTCGCGGCGCTGCCGGCCGACGAGTTTTCGCGGCTGGCGGACGACCTGGAGCTGGTCAGTTTCCCGGTAGGGGCTACCCTCTATACGTCGGGCGAAAGCCTGGCCTTCGCGTATTTTCCGACCACCTGCATCTTTTCGCTGATCGCGGCCGCGGAGGACGGTTCCACCATCGAGGTGGCGATGACCGGACACAACGGCATGGTCGGCATCGCCCTGGTGCTGGGCGGCGAGACGACCCACTACCGGATCGTCGTGCAGTGCGCGGGCGAGGCCTACCGGGTTCGGGCCGAGGTGCTGTGCTGGGAGCTCGACCAGGGCGGCAGCCTGCGCCGGCTGGCCCTCACCTACACCCAGGCGCTGCTCGCCCAGATCGCCCAGAACGTGCTGTGCAACCGGCTCCATTCGGTCGATCAGCAGCTGTGCCGCTGGCTGCTTTTCAGCCTCGACATGCGCACCGGCAATGAGTTCGACATCACCCAGGAGGCCATCGCCAACCTGCTGGGGGTGCGTCGGGAAGGCATCACCGAGGCCGCCGGGCGGCTCCAGGCGGCGGGGCTGATCCACTATCGGCGGGGCCATGTCACGGTGGACGACCGGGCCGGGCTGGAAGCGCAGTCTTGTGAGTGCTATCGGGTGGTCAGGGCTGAGCACCAGCGGCTCTTTGCGCTGACGGGGGCGACCCTGGCGCGGCACAGGGCGCGGCCCAACCCGGCGACCCTGCGTCAGCGCGCCGAGGCTCGCCTCAAGCAGGCGCAAAGCCTCACCCTCGGCGTCTCCATGGACCCCGCGCGTCTGCTGCACGAACTCCAGGTGCATCAGGTCGAGCTCGAGATGCACAACGAAGAACTCCAGTACGCCTACGAAGAGGCGGATTCCCTGCGCGAGAGATATGCCGATATCTACGATTTTGCGCCGGTCGCTTACTTTACGCTGGACCCCCAGGGGGTCATCCTGCAGGTCAACCTGGCGGGGGCGATCCTGCTCGGGATCCGGCGTTCGCAGATGGCGCGCTGCCGTTTCGCTGCGTCGGTCGAGCCGACCTCGCTGCCCGGTTTCACGGCATTTTTCGAGGCGGTGCTGAGCGGCAAGCCCTGCCAGAGCTGCGACATCACCCTGATGGCGACCCACCAGCGCCCGCCGCTCCGGGTCAGGATCGAGGCCAGTGTGGATGAGCGTGGCAAGGAGTGCCGCATGGTGGTGATGAACCTCGCCGAGGCGGGCCGGGCCTAGCCGGGGCGCCGCCGCGCCGCTGCAAGCCTGACGTCGCCTTATGTGGGGTGGCGCACAGAGTTTCAGCACCGTTTCCTGCAAATTAGGTTAATACCATTTGCGGGGATTCAAGCACAATGAAACGCCACGAGCTGCTTCAGCGGGAAGTTCACGACGCGTCGAGCTTTGCCTCCTTCCGCGCTCGCCCAGGCGCCGGATGTTCTACCGCTTCGGTGCGGCACCAGGACGCGGAGCCGATTCTGGCGGGCCGGTTCTTCGTTCCCTTGGTGCCATTCTGTCGGCGTACCGACGGCGAGCTCTTGAGCGCCGCCAACGACGCTTTGCAGCAGCTGACCCAGGTTCCGGCGGACTACGTTGACATCCGGATCACCCAGGGCTGGATCAGCATGCGTGGCACCGTCGACTGGGACTGGCAGCGCGAGGCGGTGGTCAGCGCGATGCGCCGGCTCGTTGGAGTAGCGGGGGTCGGCGACGGGATCGAGATCCGGCCGGCCTTCGCCTGATACGCTCAGGCCGCGGCGCCGGCTCTGGACAACCAGTAGAGCAGGGTGTCGTAGGCCTCGTCGACGTCCACCGGTTTGGCGATGAAGTCATTCATGCCGGAGTTCAGGCACGCCCGGCGTTCGGCCGCCAGCACGCTCGCCGACATGGCGATGACCGGGAGCCTGCCGCAGCCCTCCAGCTGCCGGATGGCCTTGACGGCGTCGATGCCGCCCATTCCCGGCATCTGAAGATCCAGCAGCACCAGCGCGTAATCGCCGGTTTGCACCTTGCGCACGCCCTCGCTGCCGCTCGATGCCATCTCGGCCTGTAGGCCAGCGTCGTTCAGCATGGCTTGCATGATCTCCAGGTTGATGGGGTCGTCGTCGACTACCAGCACCCGCGTGCCGGCGTGATTACGCCGCAGGCGCTGTCTGGCACTTTCCGCCGTGGCCGCGGTCTCGGAGGGCTTCTCGTCGGTGCCCGCGGGTTTGTCCAGGCGTGCGGTCAGCCAGAAGCAGCTGCCTTCGCCCGGCGTGCTTATGACGCCTGCGTTGCCCCCCATCTGGCGCGCGATGCTGCGGGTGATGGCGAGCCCCAGCCCGGTGCCACCGAATTTGCGGGTGGACGAATTGTCGGCCTGGGTGAAGGGTTCGAAGAGCGTGGCGGCTTGCTCTGGTGTGATGCCGATGCCGGTGTCGATCACGTCGAACCGCAGCAGGTAGCCGTGCGCGGTCTCGTCGAGCACGCTGCCGGTGAGGGTGATCGAGCCCTTGGGGGTGAATTTGACCGCGTTGCCCAGGTAGTTGAGGAGGGCCTGGGACAGGCGCCGCCGGTCTCCCCGGAGCCGGCCGGGCAGGCCGGGCACCTGGAGGGACAACTCCAGGCCCTTGCCGGTGGCGCTGTCGGCGACCATCCCGACCGTGCCCCGGATCAGCTCGGTCAGGGTGAAGTCGGCGTGTTCGAGTTCCAGCTTGCCGGCTTCGATCTTCGAAAAGTCGAGGATGTCGTTGATGATGCCGAGCAGGTGGCGGCTGGAGAGCTCGATCTTGTCGAGGTGGTCTTCCTGCTTCGGGCTCAGGGTGCTGCGGCGCAGCAGGTGCACCATGCCGAGGATGCCGTTCATCGGCGTCCTGATCTCGTGGCTCATGTTGGCCAGGAAGCTGCTCTTGGCCTGGTTGGCGCGGGCCGCGGCGTCGAGGGCCACGCGTAGCTCGGCGGTGCGCTCGGCCACCCGCTCTTCGAGGTGGGCGTTGAGCTCGCCGAGTTTGGCGAGGGCGGCGTCGGCCCGCGCGCAGGCACTGCGCAGCTCTTCGTTCTGCATCGCCAGCTCGATCTGATGGACCTGCAGTTCGTGCAGGAGGCGCATCACGTCGATCTCATCCGGGCAGGTGAGGGGCTGCTGGGGCGTTTCCCGCAGCCGGGCTTCCGCGCGTCGGCGCAGTTCGGGGTCGTTCCTGTTCTCGTCGCCGGGCTCGTCAGTGGCCACGGGATGCCTCCTGGCTGCGCAGTTCGGTTTCGAGCTTCTTGATGGTGGTGATGTCGATGAAGGTGACCACCACACCGTCGATCACGTTGTCCTGGGTGCGGTAGGGCATGATGCGCACCCGGTACCAGCGGCCGTCCCGGGTGGCGACCTGCTTCTCGTTGAAGATCAGGGTCCGCAGCACGGCCAGCGCGTCGGTCTGCAGGTTAGGGTAGTCGAGTTCGGTGACGATGTCGGAGAGCGGGCGACCCACGTCCTTGGGGATGAACTTGAACAGGTGAGTGGCGTGGGTGGTGAAGCGCCGCAGCTTCATCTCGTTGTCGAGGAAGACCGTGGCGATCTCCGTGCTGTTGAGCAGGTTCGTCATGTCGTTTCGCGCCCAGGTGAGGTCGTCGACCTTTGACTGGAGCTCGGCGTTGATGGTCTGCAGCTCCTCGTTCATCGACTGCAGCTCTTCCTTGGAGGTGGTGAGCTCCTCGTTGGTGACCTGCAGCTCCTCGTTGGCCGAGCGGGCTTCCTCCATCGAGGCCTGCATTTCTTCCTGGTTGATCCGGAGCGTCTCGCGCAGCTGGTTGAGCTCGAGGAGCAGGGCGCTTTCCCTGTCCGAGGGGGGGCTGGGGCGGTGCCTGCGGCCCCCGGGGGGCGGCTTCACGTCGTTGAATACCACCAGCACGCGGCCCCGCAGGGCGTCGGGTTTCTCGAGGCCCTGCACGGTGATGTTGACGGTGTGGGGGCGCCCGTCGTTGTCCAGCTGCAGGCCGTCCAGATGGATGGGGGCCGGGTCGTGGAGCGCCTTGCGGATCGAGCCGCAGAGGGCGTCGCGCAGGCCTTCCCGGGCCATCGCGTGGATGTTCATGTTGACCTTGCCGGCGGCGGGCTCGAGGTATTTGCCGGTGCGGCCGCTGATGTAGAGGATGTCGCCGTCGCCATTGACCAGCACGGCCGCCGGGGAGAAGCGCTGCTGGATCAGCTGGTCGGTGAGGTACTCGAGGCTTTCCCGGTGGTCGGGCCGGCCGCCGGGAGCCAATGCCGGGGCGCTGACGACCGGCCGCGTCGGAAAGCTCAGCCACGGCGAGCGCGCGTCGTGGTTGATGCGTTTGAAGACGTGGGTCTTCTTGTCCATGGGGGCGAACAGGTCGGAGAAGCCACCCGTGGTTTCGGCGCTGCCGAGCACCAGGATGCCGTCGCGGTTGAGGGCGTAGTGGAACAGGGGCAGCACCTTCTTCTGCAGCGCCTGCCCGAAGTAGATCAGCAGGTTGCGGCAGCACAGGATGTCGAGCCGGGTGAAGGGCGGGTCTGAGATGATGTTCTGCGGCGCGAAGATCACCATCTCGCGGATGTCCCGGTTGACCCGGTAGCCGCCTTCATCGACGACGAAATAGCGGGCCAGCCGCTCCGGCGTGAGGTCGGCCGCGATGTTGGTGGGGTAGCAGGCCTTGCGGGCCTTGTCGACGGCATCCACGTCGAGGTCGGTGGCGTAGATCTGCAGCGAGAAGTGGCCCGCCGGCTTGATGCGCTCCAGGGCTTCCCGGAACACGATGGCCAGCGAGTAGGCCTCTTCGCCGGTCGAGCAGGCCGGCACCCAGGCGCGCAGCATGTGGCCATCCGGGTTGCTGGCGAGCAGCAGGGGGAGGGCGGTGTCGCGCAGGAACTCCCACACCGCCGGGTCGCGGAAGAAGCTCGTCACGCCGATCAGCATCTCCTTGAAGAGAATGTCGATCTCCTGCAGGTTGGTGCGCAGGTAGTCGACGTAATCGGCCAGGCCGTCGAGCTGGAGCAGCGCGATGCGCCGCTCGATGCGCCGGTGCAGGGTGCTCGGCTTGTACAGCGAGAGGTCGTTGCCGCTGCGGTTGCGGAGCAGCACGATGATGCGGTCGAGGGCGCTCTGGACGCCGGTCTCGGGCTGGATGTCGTCCAGCAGGTGGGTTGCCGAATGCCGGACGTAGGCGATGATGCGCTCCACCAGTTCGCCGGTCGGCGCGACGATGTCGACCACGCCGGCCTTGACGGCACCGGCGGGCATGCTGTCGGCGCGGGCCTCGGACGGCTCCTGGGCGAGGGTCAGGCCGCCCTTTTCCTTGATTGCGCCGAGGCCGAGCAGGCCGTCGGAGCCCATGCCCGACAGGATCACGCCGATGGCCTTTTCCTGGCGGTCATCGGCCAGGGTGCGCAGGAAGAAGTCGATGGGCAGGCGCAGGCCGCGCTTCTCGGTGGGGTCGAGGAGATGCAGCGCACCGTGGAGCAGCGACAGATCCTTGTTGGGCGGGATCACATACACGCAGTCGGGCCTGACCAGCATGCCGTCGCCGGCCTCGACCACCGGCATGGGGGTGTCCCGCTGCAGGAGTTCGGGAAGGTTGCTGGGGTGCTCCGGGTCGAGGTGCTGGACGATGACAAAGGCCATGCCGCTGTCCGCGGGTGCGCC
>JAEUNU010000014.1 GCA_016789125.1 Zoogloea sp.
GGAGGCGAGATCCTTGAGGTTCGGTGCGTAGCGTTCCATGAAACGCTCGCCCGCGGCGTTGCGGAGGATACCGCCCTCGCCACGCACACCCTCGGTGATCAGCACGCCGGCACCGGCCACGCCGGTCGGGTGGAACTGCCAGAACTCCATGTCTTCGAGCGGACTGCCGGCACGGGCCGCCATGCCGACACCGTCGCCGGTGTTGATGACGGGGTTGGTGGAGCTGTAATAGATGCGACCGGCACCGCCAGTGGCAAAGATGGTGGCCTTGGCGTGGAAGATCGAAACCTCGCCGGTTTCCATTTCCATCGCGGTCACACCCAGCACATCGCCGTCGGCGTTGCGGATGAGGTCCATCGCCATCCACTCGACGAAGAACTGGGTGTTGGCGCGCACGTTGCGCTGATAGAGAGCGTGCAGCATCGCGTGGCCGGTACGGTCGGCCGCCGCGCAGGAGCGCGACACCGGGGTCTGGCCGTAGTTTTGCGAGTGGCCGCCGAACGGACGCTGGTAGATCTTGCCGTTGTCGGTACGGTCGAAGGGCATGCCATAGTGTTCGAGCTCGACGACGACCTCATTGGCCTTCTTGACCATGAACTCGATCGCGTCCTGGTCGCCCAGCCAGTCCGACCCCTTGACGGTGTCGTACATGTGCCAGTGCCAGTTGTCCTCGGTCGAGTTACCCAGCGAGGCCGCCACACCGCCCTGCGCCGCAACGGTGTGCGAGCGGGTCGGGAAGACCTTGGTCAGAACGGCGGTCTTGAGACCCGCCTCGGAAAGCTGCAGGGCTGCCCGCAGGCCAGCGCCACCGGCACCAACAATAACTGCATCAAAGGTACGCTTTGCGACTTTCACTTACAGCCTCCAGAGAATCTGACCAACCCAGCCGGCGTAGCCGACGAGCAGGAGAACGACGACGGAATGCAGAACCAGGCGCACGCCGGTCGGCTTGATGTAGTCCATGAAGATGTCACGCACGCCGATCCAGGCGTGGTAGAACAAGGACATGAAGAACAGGAAGGTCGCGAACTTCATGAACCCAGCCGAGAACAGGCCACGCCAGTTTTCGAAGGACGCATCGGGCAACATCAGGGCGGAGATCGCAAAGATGACGGTATAGAGCGCCATCACGACCGCGGTGACACGCTGCGCGAGCCAATCCCTAAAACCGTAATGGGCTCCAACGATGATGGGCTTTACCATAGCTTGGCTCCAATGGTGACGGTGAGAATCAGGCTGACGATCAGGACGATGCGGCTGCTGCTACGGGCAGCTTCCTTCTCGATGCCGACATGCATGTCGAGCAGCAGAAAGCGGATGCCGGCACAGAAGTGATGGAGATAAGCCCACAAGAGGCCCAGAAGCAGAAGCTTGACAAGAATGTTGCCAACGACGGCCTTGTAGGCCGCGTAGGATTCGGGCGAACCGACGCTGTTGCCAAACAGGGAAAGAAGCACCGGCAGCATCAGGAACAATCCAGCGCCGCTTACACGATGCAGAATCGAGACGATCCCCGGCAAGGGGAGCCTGATCTGGTTCAGCGCCAGATGCTTCGGGCGCTGTTTCTTCAAAATCACCTCTGTCATAGATTTTCCCTCAAAGCAATAGCGACCTCGAAAGCCGCTTGTTTCCCACACAAACAAAATTGTAAGTATATACCCTTACCAACAACTGACGGGCCGGGCTACCCGCCAATCAAGACACCACTCAATTCAACTCGTTCAGATAATAATGCTCGGCGGTCGAATACAGGCCACGACGCCATTCAACCGGCCGATCGCCGTAAGTGTATGTAACCCTTTCGACCGACAGCAGCGGCACGCCCTCGGCAACACCCAGAGTCTCGCTGGTCATGCGATCGGCAGCGACGGCCCGGATCCGCTCTTCGGCACGAATCATGCGCACACCAAATCGGGATTCGAAAAGGCTGTAAAGGGAACCATGGGCGCCCTGCAGGACCTCCATCGTCAACCCCTGAAATATTTCTCCGGGCAAATAGATCTCATCCACGACGACGGGCTTGCCGGAGAATCGCAGCAGCCGACGCAGGATCGTGACCGGCGCTCCGAGTTCGATACCGAGCATGCGCGCAGCCTCGTTGCCAGCCTTGGCTTTCCAGCAGTCGAGAGGAACACTCTGTGGATGGGCGAGATCTCCATCGATCGGCACCAGACGCAAGAAACGGAAGAGCGCGCGGGGATCGTTATGGGAAGCCACGTAAGTACCCTTGCCCTGCTTGCGGACAAGGAGATTGTCCGCAGCCATCTCGTCGATGGCCTTGCGCACAGTCCCTTGACTTACGCTGAAACGGAGCGCAAGTTCCTGTTCGCTCGGAATAGCCTGACCCGGACGCCACTCGCCCGACTCCAAAGCATTGAGCATCAGATTCTTGATCTGACGGTAGAGTGGACTGAAGGTGGGCGAATCCGGTCGCATTTGTGTATTGAAGCACACTTTTGGTTGACAGTCTATTCATGAAACGATGTCTTATATAAGACATAAGACATGGAATTGACAGCCCCACAAAATGCTCCTACGATTCAAATGTTGACCGTTCAAGCATCAGGATCGTGTCCGCACCGATTCAGGCCCGCGGCGCCTTCCAAGTTAAACCGGCGCGAGTCGGAACCACCAAGTCGTTAACACTTCTTAGTAGAGGGAGTTTCAACAATGGCAAAAGCCCCCGTTCGTGTAGCAGTCACCGGCGCCGCCGGCCAGATCGGTTATAGCCTCCTGTTCCGCATCGCCAGCGGCGAAATGCTGGGCAAGGACCAGCCCGTCATCCTCCAGCTGCTCGACCTGCCGCAGGCCCAGAAGGCCGTGAAGGGCGTCATGATGGAACTCGAGGACTGCGCGTTCCCGCTGCTCGCCGGCATGATCGCCACCGACGACCCGAACGTCGCCTTCAAGGACGCGCAAGTCTGCCTGCTGGTCGGCGCCCGCCCCCGCGGCCCCGGCATGGAGCGCAAGGACCTGCTGACCGAAAACGCCAAGATCTTCACCGTCCAGGGCGCGGCCATCGGCCAGTACGCCGATCCGGACGTCAAGGTGCTGGTGGTCGGCAACCCCTGCAACACCAACGCCTACATCGCCAAGGAAATCGCCGTCAAGTATGGCCGCGTCAATGCCAAGAACTTCACCGGCATGCTGCGCCTGGATCACAACCGCGCCCTCTCCCAGCTCGCTGGCAAGACCGGCCGTGACGTGTCCAGCCTGAAGAACCTGGTCGTCTGGGGCAACCACTCCCCCACGATGTACGCCGACTACCGCGCCGTCACCTCCAACGGCGACAACGTCAAGGCCCTGATCAACGACGAAGTCTGGAACCGCGACGTGTTCCTGCCGACCGTCGGCAAGCGTGGCGCTGCGATCATCGAAGCCCGCGGCCTGTCCTCCGCCGCCTCTGCCGCCAACGCCGCCATCGACCACATCCGTGACTGGGTGCTCGGCTCCAACGGCGAATGGGTCACCATGGGCATCCCGTCCGACGGCTCCTACGGCATCCCGGAAGGCATCATCGACGGCTTCCCGGTCACCACCGAAGGCGGCGAGTACAAGATCGTTCAGGGTCTCGAGATCGACGAGTTCTCCCGCGAGCGCATGACCCACACGCTCAACGAACTGCTCGAAGAGCGTGACGGCGTGAAGGATCTGCTGGGCTGATCGCTCCGCACTCCGCGCACCACCCGAAACGCGGGGGCCTCAAAGCCCTCGCGTTTTGTTTTTCGGAGCGCACATTTTTGCTAATCTCCGCCAGCCGATAAAACGAGAGCATCCACCATGGCCGCGCAAGCCCACCCCGATCACGTGCTGTTCCAGGGCGAAAAGCCCTTCCCCATCCTACCCGCCGTCGACCACTACGCCGGCAGCGAAAAACTGATGAAGAAGGCGCTCACGGTCCAGCACGAGCTCGGCGCGGTTTTCGACATCACCTGCGACTGCGAGGACGGCGCACACGCCGGCGCCGAAGCCGAACACGCCCGCATGGCCGCCGGCATCGTGATGTCGGATGACAACCGCTTCGGCCGGGTCGGCGCCCGCATCCACGACATCACCCACCCTCACTGGGAGCAGGACGTGGACATCCTGGTCGGCCTCGCCGGCAGCCGGCTGGCCTTCCTGACAATCCCGAAGGTGCGCAGTGCCGCCGATGCGGCGCGGCAGATCGAGTGCATCCGGAGCGCCGAGGAGCGCCACGGCGTCGAGCGGGAGATCCCGGTGCATGTGCTCATCGAGACCCACGGCGCGCTCCGCGAGGCCTGGGAGATCGCCGCCCTCGACCGGGTCGAGTCCCTCGATTTCGGGCTGATGGATTTCGTCAGCGGCCACCACGGCGCGATCCCCGGCTCAGCGATGCGAAGCCCGGGCCAGTTCGAGCACCCGCTGGTGACCCGGGCCAAGTGCGACATTGCTGCCGCGGCCCTGGCCAACGGCGTGGTGCCGTCCCACAACGTCACGACCGAACTCAAGGACATCGCCTACATCCGCCGCGACGCCGAGCGCGCCCGGAAGGAGTTCGGCTATCTGCGGATGTGGAGCATCCACCCCAACCAGATCGTACCGATCGTCGAGGCCATGCGTCCCGACTTCACCGAGGTCCAGGAAGCCGCAGACATCCTCATCGCCGCCCAGGACAAGCACTGGGGCCCGATCCAGCACGCCGGAAAACTCCATGACCGGGCATCCTATCGCTATTACTGGGAGCTCCTGAAGCGCGCCCGGGCGACGGGGATGCAGCTTACGGCCGAGGCAGCCACGCACTTCTTCCAGCCATAAAACAAAAAACCGGCCTCACAGCCGGTTTTTTCATCGTGCCTGGCAGAACTCAGTCCGGCAGTGCGATCTTGTTGTCAGTGCTGAACTGGTAATCCTTGAAGACGTGCTCCGCCGACAGGATCTCGTAGTTGCCATCCTCGAGCTTGCGGGATGTGTCCTTGAGCCGATACGTGTAGTGGCCGCAGGTCCAGCAGTCGAAGTTGCGCATGTGGGTGCACAGGCAGGTCTTGTCCATCACAGCCACGCGGCGCGCGCCCGGATGGGCCGCCACCTCCCGGTTGTAGGCCTGGATGTAGGCGCAACTGCCGTTGGCATCGAGCAGGTAACCATAGGCTTCACAATTCGGGCGGATGCCCGAACCGATGGCCGGGCTGCTGGTCAGCATTCGCATCGGGTAGCCGGTGGGCGAGATCTGGTTGACGACGATCTCCTCCTCGCTCGCCCGGAAGTATTCCTGCTGGACCTTCTCGGGCAGACCGCACTCGCGTGCCACAGTGAAGCGGGTCGCCACCTGCACCGCTGCGGCGCCCTTCTCGAGGAAGGACACGGCGTCGCTGCCGGTGAAGATCCCGCCGGCGGGAATCAGCGGGATGTCGAGCTTCTCGGCCACCAGCCAGGCATGGATCTCCGCGACGATGGTGGCCAGGTCGTACTGGGCCCAGTCCATGCCGAAGCCCAGGTGCCCACCCGCCAGCGGGCCTTCGACGACGACGTAGTCGGGCAGCCGGTTGGTGCGGGCGCTCTTGCGCAGGAACAACTGCAGCGCCCGCAGCGAGGACACGATGATGCCGAGCTTGGCGTCACGGAAGCGCGGATGGTCCTCGATCAGGGCAAAGGAACCCAGATGCAGGCCCGCCGCCAGGGTGATGCCATCGACCCCCGCGTCGAGCGCCGTTGCCAGGCGCACGCGCAGGGTTTCCCGCGGCGCGTTCATGGTCAGCTTTTCCATGCAGTTCACGAAGATCATGCCGGGGCCGCGCTTGGCCTCCATGGTCTTGCCCACATGCAGGCGCGTGGCCTCCGCCAGCTGCCCCAGGTCGAACTGAACAGCCGACTTGTCGGGGTTCTCCACGTTGTACTTGTAGAGTTTCAGCTTCTCCTTGACGAACTTGGTGTTGAAGCGGCGATCCGCGACCGTCTTCACCATTGCATCCGAGATATGACCAATTCCGCCCAGGCGCGCCGCCTCGAGAGCCAGATCTGCAGTGGAGATATCGACCCCCATGCCACCAATCACGATCGGCACCAGCTCTTGCTTGCCAAAGCGCAGACGGAAATCATCAACTCGTTTCATGAAACTCCTTCCAGACGAACATGGGGCGCCACTTAGCTATTATCGGCTTATGGGTGGCTTTAATTTATTATTATCTCACTGCGCCGCATCGCTTGACTCAATTTAGTCAAGGAAATTCAAAATCCCGCCTCGGGCCGCCCATCCAGGGCGCCCAACCGACAAGCGGCACCGCGGGAGAATCGAAAATTTGTTACCTTCCCAGCTGCGGAAGATGTCACAAACTCCGCTAGAATCACGCCTCCGAAGCAGCCCGAAACCAGATGTCGGATCCAACGAAGCCCACAAATGAATGCGCTGTACTGTTTGCCGACCTGGTCGGCAGCACGCAGCTCTATCAGCGCGTGGGCGACACATCTGCATTCGAGCTCGTCGATCGGTGCATCCGCACCATGCGGATCGCCGTCGAGACCAAGAACGGGCGCGTCGTCAAGCACACCGGTGACGGGCTGATGGCCGTCTTCCGCGACGCCGACAGCGCTGCCGACGCCACCCTCGCGATCCACCAGACGGTCAAGGAGCTCCCCTCCGGCCCCGACCAGAAGCTCGCGGTGCGGATAGGCTTCCACTTCGGTGGCGTGGTCGCCAGCGGCACCGACGTCTTCGGCGAAACGGTCAATTTCGCCGCGCGCCTCGCCGAACTCGCCTCTCCCGGCAAGGCCATCACCTCCGCCGAAACCGCCCGTCGCCTGGGCCCCGAATGGCGCTCGGTGATCCACGCCCTGCCGCCGCGGGTGATCCGCGGCCTGTCCAAGCCGGCCGACCTGTGCGAGGTGATGTGCGAGGCGGTCGGCGAGCTCACCGTGGTCCAGAACGACCACTTCCTCCTCGAGACCGAGCCAGAGCTCCGGCTCTACATGGACTCGAAGTCGGTGGTACTCAACTCCACGCGCCCCAGTGCCCGCATCGGGCGGGATCCGCTCGCAGACCTCGTCGTCGGCGACACGCAGTCGTCCCGCCGGCATGCCGAGATCGA
Source organism: Zoogloea sp. (assembly GCA_016789125.1). Lineage (GTDB taxonomy): Bacteria > Pseudomonadota > Gammaproteobacteria > Burkholderiales > Rhodocyclaceae > Zoogloea. The sequence goes on from JAEUNU010000014.1 coordinate 7,044, forward strand.
GCTGCGTGGCGACAAGTTCGTGCTCATCGACCGCAGCAGCAACGGCACTTTCGTCCAGATCGAGGGCGAACGGGAGTTTCTGCTGTCCCGCGAAGAGGTCGTGCTGCGCGGCCGCGGCCAGTTTGCCCTTGGCCGCAGCTGCGCCAACAGCCCCCAGATCGTCAATTTCGTCTGTATCTGAGCGGCCGGCCACAGCCCCTGCCCACTCAGCCGGCCAGCGCGGCGCCGATCGCCCGGCCCGCCAGTTCGACCGCCTCCCCCGACTGCCGGAAGAACTTTCCGAGCGTGAGAAAGCCATGAACCATGCCCTCGAACTCGTGCACTGTTGCGGGCACGCCGGCCGACTCGAGTGCTGCAGCATAGGCCTTGCAATCGTCGGTCAGCGGATCACAACCCGCCGTGATGAAGACCGCCGGCGGCAGATCGTCGAAACGCCCGGCCAGCAGCGGCGAAGCACGCCAGTCCAGCCTGTCCGCGGGCTCCGGCAGATACTTCTCGCAAAACCAGTCCAGCGTCTCGTTGTCGAGGAAATAGCCGTCGCAGTAGGCCAGGCGCGAGGGGCGGCGACTGAGGATCTCGGTGCAAGGATAGATCAGCAGCTGGAGCCGCGCCTTGGGCCCGTTCTCGTCGCGCAGCTGGAGCGCCGTCACCGCACTCAGGGTGCCGCCCGCGCTATCGCCGACAAGCGCAAAGAGGGTCGGGTCGATGCCGAGCAGGCCGGCATTGTCGAGGGCCCAGTCGACCGCATGACGGGCATCGATCACCGCCGCGGGGAAAGGGTGTTCGGGCGCCAGCCGATAATCGACCGACAGCACCGCCGCCCCCGACTGGTTCGCCAACTCGCGGCATAGCACATCGTAGCTGGGGATGTTCCCGACACACCAGCCCCCACCGTGAAAGTAAAAGGCGATCGGCAGCACGTCGTCGGGGCCCGCGGAGATCGGGCGGTAGAGCCGCGCCATCAGCACTGCACCACCTTGAACGCCCGGGATGGGCACATCGGTCACCGACGCCACCGCCGGCGCAAGCGGCCTCAACGCAAACTGTAGTTTCTCGAAGGAGTGGCGGGCCTGATGTACGTCGAGCTCATGAAAACGCGGCGCACTAATGCGATACACCATATCGAGCAGGGCTTGGGCTTGAGGATCGAGGGCCATGGCGAGTATCCGGAGAACAATGAATCAGGCAGGCAGCAATTGGTTTGCCGCATTGCAGCATTGTAAACCACTCCAAGCCGCCATCCCGCCCGCGTGCCCGTCCGGCAAACCCAAAACAAAATCAGTCTTTGCTAATATGCACACCGAAGCACCTCGGCCGGACGCGCAACCGCCACCTCCGGCCGATGGACCATCAAACCCACAAAAGGTAAGACCCCGATGAAAACTGCCCACGATCTGGTCATGGCCGCCAAGGCCCGCACCCAGGAAGTCTCCCTCGACGATGCCGACGAAGCCATCCGCGACGCGGACGTCCTGATCGACGTACGCGAGGCCGACGAGTTCGCCGCCGGCCACCTTCCGGGCGCCGTCCATATTGCCCGCGGCCTGCTCGAATTCAAGCTCAGCAGCGACCCGGGCCTGAGCCCCCGCGACCTCAAGGTCGTCGTCTATTGCAAGACCGGAGGCCGCGCGGCCCTCGCCGCCTGCACGCTGCACGACATGGGCTATCTGCACGTGAAATCCATTGCCGGCGGTTTCGATAGCTGGGCTGGCGCCGGCAAACCGGTTGCCAGGCCGAGCCTGCCTAGTTTCGACTGAGGCCGAAAATCCGGGGAGGCACCCAGCCTCCTCCGCGCAGCGCCTGCAGCAGCTGGGCGCACGCAACCAAGCAGCGCCCAATGACGGCGGCAGGGCTCACGACAAAGCAGAAGATCGGGGAATAAACAGGCCGTGCGCCAAGCCGTCAAGGCTTAGCGTCGCTTCATGGACACCGGCGATCCCTGAAACAGAGGGCGCAAAGCCACTGCGGGAGAGGCCCGGTTTTGGATATAATCGCGGGTTTTCTGGTGCCGGGAGTGGGACTCGAACCCACACACCTTGCGGCGGCGGATTTTGAATCCCAAGTTTCAAGAAAATTAGCGCAAGCCGCAACAACTAAGCGCAATAAAATCAGCCGCTTAGATTCTCTGCCTTGTTCTTGCTTTCTCCCCTTTTGTGCCCCGCAGTGTCCCGCCAGTGTCCCACGATGGACGCACCAACGAAAAACCCGCCACGCGGGCGGGTCGGGCGAGGTCGCCGCCGGATTAGCTCCTTGCGACGAGGGCCGCGTCTATCTGGCTGATCGGGATTCGGCCAACGGGGTTCATGGTTATCGTTCCGGCCTCGATGAGCTTTTTCAGGGTGGGATGCGAGATGCCCAGCATTTCAGCGGCCTGGGTCATGGTGACGTGGGACGGCCGCGGATGCGACTCGGCGTAGAGCCGCACAGCGGCGGCGGCGATGGCCACAACCTCTTTATGAAGAGCTTCGGCTACGGCGGGAGCAATCACGACGCTCAGCTCCGCCGCCAGGGAGGCAGCAGACGGTTGAAGAGGGGTGGTCATGGTGCGGGCCTAACTTTCTTGGGTTGCGCCTGTGTGGTGGCAGGCTTCCGTCGCTCGGGCCGGGCCTCGAGCCGTGCGTCGTTGCCGACCTGCACCAGCGCGGCCACCGTCTGGAATTGCTGGCTTACCAGCCACAGCAGCGGGAACAGCTCTTCGGCATTCTGGAAGTTGCCGGCGGCGTGTTCGCTCTCGCCGTCGTGGGCCACGAGCGCAGCAAGCCCGCCCATCACATCGGATGCGTTGCGGGCTATGTCTTTCGCCTCTTCCAGCAGCCGGCGAGCTACCGCGTCGAGGTCTTCGGGCGCCATGTGCGGCTCGGCGTGCTGATACAGCTTCTCCAGGGCGTCAGATAGGGTTCTCATGATGCGGCCCTCCCCGAAGCCTTGCCCAGGGCCGCGGCAAGCGCATCGATGGCCCGGCCGCAGGCGGCAGCGCGGGCCGGGCTGTCATCGGCGAGCACGCCCACCGTGAGGAAACCGCAATCGATCCAGGCGAAGACCTCCGCCGCGGCGGCGTGCAGCTCGGGGGCGGCGGCAATCAGGGCTTCGTTGCCGTCCGCCTCGGTGCAGTCGCCCCATGAATACAGCTCGCAGATGGTCCGCATGTCCGGGCCGGTGCCGGCGGCAATGGTGCGATGGCCGACACGACGCCAGGGGCCAGGGGTGAAGGTGGGGGCGGTCATGATTGCCCCCCTTCCGCCTTGCGGCGCTTCCGTTCATCGCCTTGAGCATCGGTGCAGGGCTTGCGATTCCAGCAGTCAAAACAGGCCGGCTTTCCGTAGGCCACGCAGCGGGCCAGCCATTCGGCCTCTTTGGCATCCTCGAAGGTCGCTTTGTCGTCAAGCTCAATGCCATTGGCGGAAAGAGCGTCTTCGATAGCGAGCGCCCTTGTGTGGTCGAGGTCGAGGTAATGGGCAATCCGCCGAAGCAGGTGTTGCTTGGCTTGCTCTCTGATCCATGCTTTTGTGTCGCTCATGCTGCAGCCCTCCCAGCGAAGGCCAGCCGATAGGCCAGCACGGGGCCGGCGAGGCGGCGCAGGGTGCGGTAGAGGGTCAGGCGGGCCGGGGTGCTCATTCGGAACGCCCCCTCTCATTGGCAACCAGGGAGAGCTGGTCATCGGCCAGAAGGCCGTGCATGAAGTCCTGAAAGCCCGCGTCCAGCCTTGCGGATTCGATACCGAAGGTCGTGACGTTGCATCTGCCGTCCAGGCGCCGGGCGAGGCGAAGATCTTCCCGCACCTGCCTTTTCGAACGGAACAGATGGCTAGGCAGCTCCGACGCCTTGGCCAGCCCTTCATCAAGGATCGCGCCATCGGTCGCGGCCAGGTGGAGCCAAACTCCCCGACCGTTTGAAATGATGGGTGGCTTGGTTGCCTCAAACCCCGTGACGAAGGTCAGACGCGAGTCGCGTTTGGATTTGCGCGGCTTGCGCTTGGCGGGCGCGGCGGTGTTGTTGGTGGTCATGCTGCACCCCCTTCGGTTTCGTCGTCCTCGAAGGTCATGACGGCCACCAGCACGCCCCGCACATCGTCTTGATCCGCCCACAGCTCCAGGCGATCACCCACCACCACCATGCGGCCCTCGGCGGGCGGAATCGTCGGGTCGATGTGAAGCAGTTCGCCGGGCAGGATGACGCGGCGCGGGGTTTCGATGCGCTCGGTTGCCCGCAGGCAGAAAGTCGGCGGGGCGAAGTAGATGGGAGAGCTGGGGGCGCGCTGGGTGGTTGCGGTGGTGCCGGTGTCGGTCTGGGGCATGGTGTGCTCCTTGGCTTGCGGTGATGTTCTCCGCAGCCCCTTCCTACGGGGGCGGCGGAACCGTGCGGGGGTAGGAATACCGGGCCAAGGTCCGGCCAGCCTCGCGGCTGCCCCGCACGGCCCGCCATTGAACAGGCGCAACCATGCTGCCGACGTGAAAAAGCCGCGTCGTGCGCGGCCTCATCGGCCTTGGCTCTCCGGGTTCCTACGCCCGACCCCTGTTGTCTCAGGAGTGCTTGAAGTATCAGCCGGGCATCATGCAGTCGTCAAGCCCCTTGCTGATTATTTCGGGTGCCCTCGGCTTCCCGCTCCGCCCGCGTCACCTTCCGCCGGTGCAGCACCGCCAGCGACTTCACCAGCTTCTGCCGCTCTGCCGGCGTCAGCTTGGCGAGTGCCGCCCGGCCCTGTTCGATCTGCTCTTTGCTCACGATCACCCCGTTTTCCTTTCAAGCTGCGCCCGCTACCTGAGCGGATAGGCTTCGGCCCGGTACTCGGCCCCACCCCGGCGGGCGCTCCCAGTGGGCTTGCCCTCGCCCCGTGCGACTGTCTGGGCGGAAATCTGCTGCTCGATGAAGGCCAGAACATCCCGCTCCATCAGCACGTAGGCCCGGCCGATCTTGGCGGCCGGCAGGCGCCCGTCTCGCGCCATCGCCTCAACGGTTCGAGGATTCACCTTCATCAGCGCCGCGGCGCCCCGTAGATCAAGCGTCGTCATTCAAGCCCCTCCTTCCATCGCGGCCACCCGCTCATTGAACCGCTTCATCACGGACGTGATGCGCGCATCGATCATCTTCACCCGTGCCGTTTGCCCGCCCTTCACGGCTTCGCTCTTCATCTCGCGGAGCTTGCGGATCTCGCTCTCGGCCCTCAGCGGGCCGCCCAGGCCAAGCCGGGCCACCGGGTGCTCGGCAAGGTAGCCTGCCACGTCGCCGCCGTCCTTGCGCCGGCCCTGGATCTCGGCCCGGTGCAGGTTGAGGGCCTTCAAGTTCTCGTAGAAGCGCGCGCCCTCGCTGGCCTGCCCGGTGGTGTCGCCGTAGAAGCGGCCCAGCAAGGGCACCTTGTGCGCCGGCAGTTCCTCGCCGGTCATCATGCTCGTGACGGTCTGCTCCGCCTTCAGCGCCTCGCGGCCAACGCCCCCAGTTACCTGCCCAATGAGGTAATCGATCTGATTCGGGGTCGGCGAGAAGAAGCCCGGCTTGTAGGCGGTGCCGCCGCTCGCCAGGTTTGCCCAATAGGCAACGGCCTTGCTCAGTGCGCTGGCGGTGTCCCTCGCCCGGGTGTGGCCCGGGGTCGGGTGAAGGCCGCTCATGTCCTCGCGGGCGATGGGCTTGCCGGTCCAGTCCCGGTTCTCGGCCAGGGCCGCCAGCGGGTCGAGCGCCGTCGGCGCCAGGGTCTGCATCGAAAGACCGGCGTTGCCGATCGGGTTGAAGGTGTCGGCCAGCATGCCCAGGATGTCGGCGATTCGCTTGGGGGTGTCCTTGAATCCCCCGATGGCCCACTCCGTTGCAATCCGGCTCATGCCCGGGATGACGTGGTAACCGAGAGGCAGCGGAACCGAAAGGTATTTGCCATCCGCCAGGGGGATGACGATGGAGCGCTCGCGCACAAACTCGGGCGGGTCGTCGTCATCGAAGCCGGCGCCGGCCAACACCAGCGCCTGCAGCACGCCCAGCGCCAGCCCGCCGCCGATGATCTTCCGGCCGATGGGGCCGTTCAGGGTCTGCAGCATGCGGGCGGAGCCCTGCATCGAGGCGTTGAAGAAGGCATACAGGGCGCCGGCCTGAGTCGCGACCTGCCCCTTGCGGTTGAAATTCACCGTCAGGTTCTTGGCGAGGCTGGCGGCCTTCTGCTGCGATAGGCCACGATCAAGCGCGGCCTTGTAGGCGGCCAGTCGAAACCCGTTCTCCATCATGTCGTTGTAGTCGGACAGCCACCCGAAGAGGCCATCGGCCTTCTTCTGCGCCACCTCGGCCGGCACCTTCAGTGCCCCCTTGGCGGTGAAGATCTTCCCGAGCGGGCCATCCATCCAGGCCGCCGGGTCAAGCTCCCGCCGCAGGGCCTCGGCCCGGGCTTGGCTGTTCGCGAACTGGTCGCGGAATCCCGTCTGCCCGCCGGCCTTCTGGAAGTCCTCGAAGAGGCGCGCCCATTCATCGGTCGGGGCGGTCTCCCCCGCGCGCTCGGCACGCAGGGCGGCATAGATGCCGCGCATCGCCGGCAGCGCCCCGGCCAACACCTTCTTCTCGTCGCCACGAATGGGCGTGGTCGAGAGCTGCAGCAAGGCCGCTTGCCCGTCGCGCAGGGCATTGACGATGCCGAAGATCGGGTTGTACTGGGTATTCACCGCGGCAAACCATCGGGTGATCTTCGAGGACACCTGAAGCAGCCGGCCCAACTGGTCGGCGTCCAGGTTCTTCAGCGCCCCCGCCATCCGCTGCGCCCGCTCGTCCCGGTGGTTGAAGAACACGAAGCGATCCCGCCCATTGACCCGCACGGAAAGCACATTGTCGCGGCCACGCAAGGTCGGATTGATCCGCTCCGCAACCAGGCCGGTGGCCGGGTTGATGTAGCGCTCCACCGGCTCCCGCGCGAAGCTCTGCGCATCGGCCGGGTCGAGCCCCAGGGAAGCCAGCTCGTCGGCGATCTTCTGGCGCTCTGCCGGCTTCATGGCCTTGGCCTCGTCAGGGTTGATCGGCAGCCAGAAGTCAGGGTTGGGCGACTTGAGGGCGAGGGCGTAAAGCGCTTGGGCGACGCGGTTTTTCTCGGCCCGCACGATGGTGCGCTCGCGCTGCAGGGCGACGTTTGCCAGGATGTCCACCACCGCCCGGGTGCTGCCGGTGCGGCGCTTGGCAGCCGTCCCCCGGACGCTGAAGCCTTGGCCCGTTCCAAGCCCGCCTTGCTCCGCATCCTCGCGATGCAGCGGGACATAGTGCTGATACGCGGCCTCCCAGGTCTTCACCGTCTCCACGGTCTCGAGCCCGGATTCCACCAGCAGCCGGCGAGTGCTGGCGTTGATCGCATCCACCTGCGCGGCCAGCGAGTCGAACACCTTGCGGCGCTCCGGCGCCAGCGCGGCCATGAAGGCGGCGGCCTCCTGGTTGGTCATGCCCGAGCCGCCATCCTGCAAGCCGGGATTGTCCGGGTTGGCCCGGGCGATGTGGGCGTTTGCCTCCGGGGCGTGGCGGGCGTGCAGAAAGCGCTCAAACTCCGCCAGGGTCACGCGGTTCATGCGCATGCGCGTGATAAGCGGGCGCATCTCCTTCGAGAGGAAATCTTTGACGCCCTTCGCGCTGCGGCCGTGGAAGAGCTCTTCCTGCAGGTAGGGGTTCCACTCATCGGCAATCGTGCCGGCCCTCGCCTCGATGGCGTCGATCACCCGCTTCGTGTCGATCTGCTTGTTCTGTAGGGCGTAGATGATCGCGTCCTTGTCGATCCGTCCGCCGAAGAGCTTGGAGGGCTCCGGCGCTTCCCAGGCGGCGGCGATCGTCGCAGCGGGGCGGGCGTGTTTGCCGGCCCGGCCCGGCGCCCCGCTTTTCGACGCCCACGCCCCGGCCTCGTCCAGCGTCAGCACCTTGCCGCGGGCGGCCTTGCCCACACCGGCCATCGCGTAGGCCACCAGATCATCAACGGCGACCGACTTCAGCGGCACGCCATGCGCCAGCGCCCAGGCGCGCAGGGTCGCCACGAAGCCGCGCACCATGTCGGCCACCTTCCGGCCGATGTTCTTCTCGATCCAGGCCAGGATCGGGCCATCCGCCGCCGAGAAGCCCACGCTGCGCCCTTCGGTGACGACCATCTCCACAATGTAGGACGCCGCCTCGGTCGCGTTGCCGGCCTCGCCCACCTGTTCCATGCGCTCCGCCACCCGGTCGAGGAAGGCGCGCAGGGCCGGCGCCTCCTTCGCGCGGCCGTCGATCAGCGCCAGCGCCTTGGCGTCGATGTCCTTGCGCTGCTGGCCGTGCAGGGCCTCATGCAGCACCACACCCGGCAGGGTCTCCGGCGAAAGGTTCGGACCGATGGCGAAGGTCAGGCCCGATTTCGGGTCGAACAGACCATTGACCCCGGCGCCGCTCACCGACTCGAAGAGCTTTTGCACCTCGGCCACCTCCCAGCCGGTGCGGTCGGCGTATTCGCGGGCAATCTCGGCGCTGTCGTTGGTGTCGAGAACCACCAGGCCCCCGCGCATGCCCCGGGCGCCGCGGTCGAGCATCGTGTTGACGGCGCCGGCCAGAGACGGGAAGCGCTGGGCAAAGGTGGATTGCAGGGTGTCGGCGGTGATGCCAGGCGCGGTGCTACCGGTGTCGGGGCTTTCCCCGCTGGCGGTGCCTGCATTGCCGGCGGTGAGGGTGTCGGGTGGGGCGTCGTTCGTCTCGGTCTCGGTCTCGGTCTCGGTCTCGGTCTCGGTCTCGGTCTCGGTCTCGGTCTCGGTCTCGGTCTCGGTCTCGACCGGAGCGGCCTGCATCGCGGGCAGCGCCCCCGCCGGCAGCAGATGGTCAAGTCGCCCATCCGCAAGCGCCGCCATCATGGCCGCCTTGCCGGTGATGGTGATGTCCTCGCCACCCGCGCCTTTGAATCGGTACGTGCAGCTCATCGGCCCGCCTCCCACTGAAGAAGGTGCGGCCGTTCTTTCCGCTGATCGTGCGTGAGTGCGTGCATGGGTCGGTCCCTCGGTTTGCGATGTCGCAAGTCTCCGGGAGATCGCCCCAGACCCTCAAACCCTAAAGCGGGCTCAGGCGTCGTGTGCTGCGTTGTGGCGCGTTTCGCTGTTACCTCAGCCCGCCTGCGTGCCGGCCAAGCCCGCGTGTCACGGCGTTCATGTGCTCCGACATGCCATCCAGCGATGCGCCCACTAGCCGGTTATGTTCGGCGGTCAGTCGCCAGAAGGTGCGCCAGTGCATCCCCCTGGGTTTCGTCCAGGGTGCCGCGTTGAGGATGCCCACAGGCCAGCCCAGCCGCCGCCGGATCTTGTCCGCGCGCCCGGCCAGCCGGTCGTAATCCCTTGCCCGCTGGCTTTCGTAGGCCAGCCGGTAGCAGTGCCGGCAGGCAAAGACCGCGCCGCGGTACAGGATCGCCACGCGCCGCCGGCAAGCTGGGCACAGGAACCACGGACGTTCCCCCCCGTACTGGCAGGGCGTCCAGTTCAGCATCACCGGGTAGCGGCAATCCTGCCGTTCGCCGTCAATGGTGGTCGTGTAGCTCAAGATCAGCCGTCCGGCTTCGGCCTGAACCTGAATCGAGGCTCGCCGCTCGCCGCGGCTGTACCAGCTCCACAACGCCACATGCCCGGCGGCCAGTAGCCCGGCCTTGTGCAGCTTGCGCACGTCCAAGGGTCGATAGTCCTCCGTCGTGCTGCGCCCGCCCTGGTAGCGCCGCCCGGACCCCATGCCGCCCATGTTCACCTCCGAATATTTAGCCGAAATCATCAGGCAGTTTGCGCAGGTGGAAACCCTGCAAAAAGCCGGAAACCCGTGCCCCATATGGCTTGGCGAAGGTTTCCGGCGGCGTTGCACTCCCCCTCTGCGGCCGGCGCCCTCGCCCTCAATCTGCCCCCTGGTGCTCCCCGTTGCGGCCCCGCAGCTCCGCCTCCAGCCGCCCCACTCGCATACGCAGCGCCGCAATCTGCGTGGCGCTTTCGTGGCCCAGCTCGATTGACGCCAGCTGCTGCCCGGACCCCGCCATCATCGCCGCAAGGTGCCGGTCTTCCCTCGGCGTCAGATCAAGCAGCACGTCACCAATCTCGATCTTCACGGAGCCGTCAGGGAGCACGGTTTTCGAGATCGGCCGGGCCGGCGGGTGGCGCACGGCCGGCACGAACACCCCGCGGCCGATGCGGGTAATGTCGCCGCGGTCCACCAGCACGGCGAGCCGGTCATCAACGGTCGTCAGGGACAGGCCGGTCGCCTCGCGCACAGCTTCACGCGTGACGATCTGTTCGAGGTTGTGAAGATCCTGCACGGTGTCGAGGATCTGCTGAAGGGTGGTGCGGTTGATGGCCATGCCTACCTCCGTGGTTCAAAATTTTTGCTGTGAAAGTCCAGCCAGTCGCCCGGCTCCTGCGGAATGCACACCTCCACCTCGAAGCCCTTGAGCTTGAGGCGGTGGGCGGCCCGGTAGGCGGCGGCCTGCCCGGCGAAGTTGGTGTCGTTGTCGGCGAACACGATCACCTCGCGCACACCTCCGGGCGGCTCGAACGACTCGATGCCTTGGGCCGACACGCAGCTCCACACCGGAACCTCGAACAGCTCAGATGCCGCGAGTGCAGTCTCGATGCCCTCGGCGATGCCCAGCACCTCAGAAACGGCCGTCAGGCGAATTGCTGCGCCGGATAGGGGCAACCCCTGCATGAGCTTCTTCGGGGCCGACACGGGCGCTTTGCGTCCGTCCTGGAGATATGTCCGGTGCAGTGACACGGCGCGGCCATCCGGCGCGGTCACGGTCGCCAGCATCGCGGGATAGACGCCCTGGTGCTCGCCGTCCTGATACCGCAGGCCGGGATGCAGCCGGACGGCTTCCGGCAGGTCGTACAGGCGCAGCCCTCGCCCGGCCAGGTAGGCATAGGCTTCGTCGCCCCGCTGAATCGGTCTCGACTCCGACCACACCCGGCGCAGGGCGGCGAGCTTGTCATCGTCGGTGCGGTCGGGCTTGCCGGTCACGGGCTGCACCACACCCGCCAGCCGTTCGATTTCCCGGGCGGCGTCCTTGAACGACAGGCCGGTGATGCCCATCGCCAGCCGCACGCCGTCACCCGCCCCGCAGCCGCTGCAAAAGTACGTTCCTCGCCCGTCCTTGTCGTCGAAGCGGAAACGATCCCGCCCACCACACAGCGGGCAGGGGCCATGCTTGCCGCTGAGGGCTCGCTCATCCACGCCCAGGCTCAGGAGGATGGACCGCCAGCGGCCTTGTGCTGCCGTGCGAACGTCGAGGCGATCACCCATGACTGCGGCCCTCCTGCGCCTTCTCGCGGGCCTTGGCGAAGCGGATTGCCTGCGACTTCAGCCAGCCCAGCAGCTCGTCGGTAGGCGCGGCCTCCACGTCACGCAGGCCACGCGGCCACACCCCGAAGCGGGCGCGGTACTGGTTCGCAGCCCAACCGGGCTTGTAGCCACGATGCCGGGCCACATGCAGCAGTTGGCTGTAGATGTGCTGTTTCGTGTCCTTCGATGCCGGCTTCTTGCTCTTGCGGTCGATCTTCACCAGCTCGCCGTCGACCACCTCAACATCCGACTGGCGCTGCGGCTTGAATCCGCACTTGGGGCACTCATGCACGCCCGCGTCACGGACGAATTTGCACTTCGGGCAGGGCTTCGGCTCGGACTTCTTGCGCTCTTCCTTCCGGCTGCCGGCCTTGTTGGCGTTGCCGTCGTCCAGCTCGAGCGGCAGGTCGTCGAAGGGGTGCCCGATGCGCTCCACGCTGCCGGAGTGATCCAGCAGCAAGGCGCGGGTCTTGCCCGGCGCCGGGCGAAGGACACGGCCGACCATCTGCAGAAACCGGGTGAGGCTCTTCGTGGGCCTCGCCAAAATCATGCAGCTAGTGTCAGGCACGTCGAAGCCTTCGGACAGCAGGGAAACGTTCGACAGGAGCGTGAAGTCGCCACGCTCGAAGCGCCCCAGGATGTCGGCGCGGGTCTCGTCGTCCATGTAGCAGTCGAGGTGCTCGGCACTCACGCCAGCGGCGCGGAACTGCTCGACGATGTGCTGGGAGTGCGCGATGGACGATGCAAAGCAGATGGTTTTGACACCTCCGGCAAGCTTGAACCAGTGCCGCAGGATGTCGCCCACCAGCTCCGGCCGGTCGGCGGCCTCTTCGATGTCGGCCTGCCGATAGTCCTGCTCGCCCTCGGCGGTGCGAGAGGTTTTCGCGCCGGTCATGTCCGGGCTGCTCGGTGCGTAGATCTCGAGGTCCGTCAGATGCCCCGCATCCACCAACGATTGCACCGTCGCGCCGACAATCAGATCCTCGAACAGTGGCCGATCCGCCAGCTCGGGGTACGGCTTGCCCAGCCCTCGGGCAAAGGGCGTTGCGCTCAGGCCAATGCAGGGCACGCGGCTGTAGCGGAACAGCAAGGCGCGGTACTTCTCGCTCCCGGCGCAGGCGTGCGCCTCGTCGATGATGAACAGGGCCACGTCATCGAAGATGCAGCCGCGGGCATGGACGGTATCGACGCTGGCGACGATCACGCGGTGATGCAGGCCGTGCGTGTTCTCGCCCTGGAGGATGCCCACATCCAGCCCGGCGGCCCGGAGCGCGGCGGCGAACTGGTGCACCAGCTGCTTGCGGTTCGCCAGCACGACAACGCGGCCCTTGGACTTGCTCAGGGTCATTTGCGTGATGGCCGTCGCAACGCGGGTCTTGCCCCCGCCGGTCGGCAAGTAGGCCAGGACGCGGCGGCGCCCGGCCTTGAGCGAGTCGCGGACCTCCTTCACCAGACCGGCCTGATAGTCCCGCAGGCTGATAGCCCCGGCCCCGGCCAGGGCGGCGGATGCTTGGGCTTGGGTGCTCATGCTGCACCCCCGATACCGAGAGCGCGCTCGGCAAGCTCCACGTCCCCCAAAAACTCCGGCTGAACATCATTCGCCCTTGGCTTGGGGCCTTTGGTTTTGGGCTGGGGTTGCTGGTCGAGCGGTGCCTTTATATTAAGCATGCCTGCGGGCATGCCCGAGGCACTGCCTGAAGCATTGCCCGAGGCATCGCCTGAAGCACGGCCGCCCCATCGTGCCGCATGGCCTTTCATAGACTTCTGACGGGCCTTGCTGACCGCCTGATAGGACGCTTCAAGCTCATCAACCCAGTCTTGACGCATCCATTCGCCATGCTTCACGACGAACAGCGGCTCAATGGCCTTGCGGACCTTCTTCCACTCGGCCGGTGACGTGGCGGTGATGCGGGCCAGTGCAACATCGTCGTCAGGGATGGGGCCGATGCGCCAGCAATGCGCCTTCAGCAGCAGCAACGCACCGCAGGCAATCGCGGGGGCCGGGAGCGCCATAACCTCGGCCTGCCACGCCTGAATGTCGATCAGCAGGCTCTTGGGCGGCGTGATCTTGGGGGCGACCATCACGCACCCCCCGCCGGCAAAAGCAGCACGACGGCAACGATCAGCCACGCCAGCACCCACCACAACAGGGCCGGGGCGGCTGCACCGGACTGACGCCCCAGGCGCCGCCGCAGAGGATCAACACCCGGAACCTCGCGGCCGCCGGTCGCGTCCGCGAAGGCCAGGACGGCACCCTTTCCCTGTTCGTTGACGGCGCGGTGATGGGCCGGGGAATCAATCAGCGAATCGAGGGCGCGGGCGTAGCACTCTTCGGCCAACGCGAGGCGGCGCAGTTGCCGGGCGGTCAGTCGGGCGCGAATGGCCGTGATGCGCTCGCCGCCGGTCTCGAACAGGGCGGCAGTCACAACGCGCGTTGCTGCGGTCTCCCACAATCCCAGCGGCGTGGAGCTATCCCCGCGCTCGTGCGCACGTAGGCACAGCGCCTGCACGGCGTCCGTCAGATCGCGGCGGTCGGCCTTGCCAAGCTGGCGGGCCTCTTGCCAGTCCGGGAGCGACTTCTGCACGGCGAGGCGGCGCAGCTCGCGCTCCATGCGACCGAAGGCGCCGATGAACTTCTCTTTCCACGCTGCGGCAGCGCGGCCGGTGAAGCCCATCGCCAGGAAGCTGAAGCCGTCGCGGGTGATGCGGTACATCGGCACAGCACGGAAGCCGCCATTGGGCTGGGCGACCTCGGCGGATGTCAGCGCAAAATTGCGCTCAGAAAACTCCGGCGAGCACTCCAGCTTTTCGACGGCGCGGAGCACGTCGGCATGGCGCTTGCCGAACTTGTCGGCCACCAGCAAGGAAGTTGTCCAGACCTCGCCGTGATCCAGTTCGACCAGCGGGGCGGCTGCGGTAGAATGGCGACGCGGTTCCACGGCGCTCGCACTCTTCGGGGTGTGGGCGCTTTTCATTGGCGGCCACCCTTCTGGAGGGAGTCGATCCAGCGAAAATAGCCGTCTTCGTCGATGAGGACGCGACCAGCAAGGCGAACGATGGCGCCGGCTTCCTCAAGGCCGTTGCCGGGAACCTCGCCCTTGGTGCTCCGGCGGGGCTTGGCCTTGAAGACTTGATTGGTCACCGCGGCGAGCGTCAGGAACGATGCGTGACGCTCGGCAAACGCCTTCAACGTGAAGAGGCGGCGCGGCGGCGGTTCGTCGAGGGCGGCGGCCAGGGGGCGGCCGATTTCTGCGGTTTGGTGGGCTGCGGCTTGTTGCATGGTGTGAATCCTCGGTGTGTTGAGGATTCACATATTTCAGCCGGGAAAACCGGGGAATGCGCGGCCAACAAAAAAGCGGCAAGGACCGTAACCCATTGCCGCCAAACGCTTTTCTATGCTTCAGCTTGTTTTAGTTTTCTCTCCGTGCCGGGATTCCCGGATTTCCCGGCTTTCCCGGTCAGTCTATGGGCCGTTTCCACCTATCTCCCTGCAAGGCTTCACGTAGGATGTTCCCAGGTGTGAGTTTTGCGTACGCTCCCCGGATGCCCATTTTTTCCGCGACAGCCGCCACCCTGTCGGCAATCTGTTGTTTCGTCAGTTCGTAGCCTGCTGCCTTGGCTTTGCGATGCTCTTCGTCCGCAAGGCTTCGTACCTGAGCTTTCCATGAAGAGACGTTCTCTTCTCGCTGGTCGTCGATCTGGCTTTGCCTGCCGGTGGTGCCGTGCGGCTCTGCTACCGGCTCGGCCTGGTGCTGCGCCTGCTCCGGCTCGATCCCGGCGGGCCGCACGCGAACAACCTGTGTGCTCTGTAGGGTCACGTCGGGCGCAGGAAGCCCTTCAAACACCACGCCCACCAGTTTTGGTGGAATATACGGAGTGAGGTTGAGATCCTTATCGCCCGGCCGTTCGTTCATGATGGTTAGGCGGCTCCATGCCAAACGGCAAGCGGATTCAAGTGTGTCGAGCCAAACAAAGCAGTGGGATGGCAAAACGGAAATGGACTGCTTCCGCCACTCTCGGTAACTAGCCTGCTCGACAACCTCTTCCGCGTGGAGCGCATCGGACAGAGATTGAAGTTCAGACACGATGCCGTCCCACTCTTTCGGCAGCATTTCAGCAATTCTTCCGTCCTGCATAATGTGGTGTCCGACCATGTTCTGCGGATGGCTCGGCCAGTCGCTTGACTGAGCGAGGCATGTTGCCAAGACATCTGGAGATAACTTCCAGCCCGTCACAAACGGGATGGCGCGAACCGGAATAGCATCGCGCCCCTCAATGCTCACAACAACACTCATGCAGCGCTCCTTCGTGCGCCCTTCAAGTTGGGCGCCGCGCCAGGCGGGTGAAGGCTTCCCGCTTTTCGGTTCGCGGGCCTAGGCGCGGCGGTGGTGCTCGGTCAGTCGGTCGATTACTGCACGCCCAGACGTTCCGCCAGCTTCTGGCCGGTGCTCACGATGTGCCCCTCGGACAGATGCGCGTAGCGGGCCACCATTGCCAGGGTGCGATGCCCCAGCACCTTGGCAATCTCAACCAGCGACACGCCCGACATTGCCAAGTAGCTGGCGGCGGTATGGCGTAGGTCGTGCCAGTGGAAGTTCTCGATGTTGGCGGCCTCCAAGGCGTTCTCCCATGCCTCCCGCAGGCTGCGTTGCTGGGCCGTCTCCTTCACGGGGGGGAATACCCGGTCGTCCTTCAGTTGCCGCACCTTGGCGCGCTCTTGCAGCAGGGCGAAGGCTTCCCCCACCAGCGGGAGCGCCCGGCGGTCGCCGTTCTTGGTGTCGTGCAGGGTGATGACTTGGCGGGCGAAGTCGATTTGTGCGAAGCGCAGCCCCATGATTTCGCCCTGCCGCGCTCCGGTGGTCAGGGACAGCACCACGGCCAGGTAAAGGTCGGCATGGTGGCGGCAGGCATCCAGCAGGCGGACCCGCTCATCGTCGGACAGGAAGCGCACCCGGCCTTTGTTCTCGGCCGGCCGGCGGATGCGCTCCATCGGGTTGCGCTCGAGCCATTGAAGCTCCTTCACGCCATAGGACAGGCAGGAAGACAGCGCGGCGAGGTAGCGATTCACCGTCGCCCCTGTGCGCTTCAGCAGCTCGCCGGTTGCGGCGTCCTTCTTGTTGGTTGTGCCAGCTAGCAGCTTGTCCCGCTCCTTGGCGACGCGGGCCGGCGTGATGGTGTCGAGGCGGTCGGAGCCGAAAGCCTCGCGCCAGTAGGCCAATCGCTTGGCGTCCTTGGCGTGGGGTGCGTATTCGTCCGCCAGTTCCTGGAAGGTGTGGCGCTTCACCTCGCCGAAGTGCCGGCCGGCCTTCATGTCGGCCTCAGTCTTCGCCGCCCATGCCTTCGCATCGGTCAGGCGCTCGAAGGTCGCCGTCTCGGGCGGGTAGCCCTTCAGGCGAACCTTCACCCGGTAGGATGTGCCTGCGTCAGTCACACGCTTTTCGATGGTCGCCATGATTCGCCCCTTGGAAGTAATGGAAACATCCTAGAGCAAAGGCGAGAAATTTACAACAACGGATATATTGTCCCGTGAGTTAATCTCTCAAGCCACTGAATATCAAAGGACTATTCATAAACCACCGCTCACAAGGGACACCAGCGGGACACCTCGGGCCGAAAATCAGGGTTATCCACAGGCGGCGGGACACCGGCGGGACATTGGCGGGACGGTCGGGCAGCAATACCCGAAGGCGCACAAGAAGGAACAGCCAGGGCCAGGGGTGCCGAAAGCTGGCGGCAAATGTACAATTTGCTCCCTGTTGCTTTGGCTCTGTGTCCCGCTAGTGTCCCAGCGGGCGACGGGCAAAAAAAAGCACCTAGGCAAAAATGCGCTAAGTGCTTGTTTTTTTGTGGTGCCGGGAAAGGGACTCGAACCCTTACACCTTGCGGCGGCGGATTTTGAATCCGCTGCGTCTACCGATTCCGCCATCCCGGCACGGGAAGCCACGCATTATCTACGAATCCCCTCAGCGCATCAACTCATGGCCTGGACTCTCGACGATTTCGACTACCTGCTCCCGCAAGAACTGATCGCCCAGGCGCCGCTCGCTCGCCGAACCGACAGCCGACTGCTGCAGGTGGCGCCAACGCTTGCCGATCTGCATTTTTCCGACCTGCCCAGCCTTCTGGCGCCGGGCGACCTGCTGGTCTTCAACGACACCCGCGTGATCCACGCTCGCCTGTTCGGCACCAAGGACACCGGAGGGCAGGTCGAGGTGATGATCGAGCGCCCCCTCGGCCCCCACGAGGCGCTGGCCCAGATCCGCGCCAGCAAGTCGCCCAAGCCCGGCACCCGGCTGCGCCTCGAGGACGCCCTCGACGTCGAGGTGCTCGGCCGCGCCGGCGAGTTCTTCCACCTGCGCTTTCCCGAGGGCGACGAGCTCATCGCGCTGCTGGAGCGCCACGGCCGCCTGCCGCTGCCGCCCTACATCGAGCGCGCCGCCGGCGACACTGACGAATCCCGCTACCAGACGGTCTATGCCCGTAACCCCGGCTCGGTCGCCGCGCCCACCGCCGGCCTGCACTTCGACGAGCCCCTGCTCGCCCGGCTGGCCGAACACGGCGTGAACACTGCCTACGTGACGCTCAACGTGGGCGCTGGCACCTTCCAGCCGGTGCGGGTGCACGACCTCTCCGAGCACAAGATGCACACTGAAGCCTACTTCGTGCCCCAGGCCACCGTCGACGCCATCGCCGCCACCAAGGCCGCCGGCAAGCGGGTGGTATGTGTCGGCACCACCAGCATGCGCGCCCTCGAATCCGCCGCCCGCAGCGGCCATCTCGTGGCGGGCGAGGCGGAGAGCGACCTCTTCATCCTGCCCGGCTATCAGTTCCAGGTGGCCGACGCCCTTGTCACCAACTTCCACCTGCCCAAATCCACCCTGCTGATGCTCGTCTCCGCCCTGGCCGGCGTCGACGTCATCCGCCGCGCCTACGCCCACGCCGTCGCCGCCCAGTACCGCTTCTTCAGCTACGGCGACGCCATGTTCCTGACCCGGGATTCCGCATGAAATACGAACTCCTCGCCACCGACGGCGCCGCCCGCCGCGGCCGCCTGACCCTCAACCACGGCACCGTCGACACCCCCGCCTTCATGCCGGTGGGCACCTACGGCACGGTCAAGGGCATCTCGCCGCAGGATCTGCGCGATATCGGCGCCCAGATCTGCCTGGGCAACACCTTTCACCTGTGGCTGCGCCCGGGGCTGGAGGTGATCGAGGCCTTCGGCGGCCTGCACCAGTTCATGGCCTGGGACGGCCCCATCCTCACCGACTCCGGCGGCTTCCAGGTGTTCTCGCTGGGCGCGCTGCGCAAGATCACCGAGGAAGGCGTGCGCTTTTCCTCGCCGGTCAATGGCGACAAGCTCTTCCTCACCCCTGAGGAATCCATGCGCATCCAGAAGGTGCTCAACTCCGACGTGGTGATGATCTTCGACGAATGCACGCCCTACCCCGCAAGCGTGCCCGAAGCCGCCGACTCCATGCGCCTGTCGCTGCGCTGGGCCCGGCGCTCCCGCGACGAGTTCGACCGCCTCGAAAACGACAACGCCCTGTTCGGCATCGTCCAGGGCGGCATGTATGAAAACCTGCGCGACGAATCCCTCGCCGGCCTCACCGACATCGGCTTCCACGGCTACGCCATCGGCGGCCTCTCGGTGGGCGAGCCCAAGGAAGACATGCAGCGCATCCTCCACCACACCGCGCCGCGCCTGCCGGTGGACAAACCCCGCTACCTGATGGGCGTCGGCACCCCCGAAGACCTGGTCTTCTCGGTGCAGGCCGGCATCGACATGTTCGACTGCGTGATGCCCACCCGCAACGCCCGCAACGGCTGGCTGTTCACCCGCCACGGCGACGTCAAGATCCGCAACGCCGTGCACAAGAAGGACACCCGCCCGATCGACGAATCCTGCGACTGCTACACCTGCCGCAACTTCTCGCGGGGCTACCTGCACCACCTCAACCGCCTCAACGAGATCCTCGGCGCCCGCCTTGCCACCATCCACAACCTGCACTACTACCAGCAGCTGATGCGCGAACTGCGCGACGCCATCGCCAGCGGCACGCTCACCGATTACGTCGCGCGCTTCCACCGGGAAAGGGCTGGCGGCTCGAAAGGGAATGGGCAATAGGAAGTGGGAAGTGGGCCGGCATTGGCCCATTTGCGCTGACGATCGGGATCGCCCGGATCTCTGGCAAGGGCTCGCTGCCCACTCACTGCTTCCCATTTCCAACTCCCCACCCACCCCACGCTATAATCCGCGCTTTTCCCCGATTTCGCCCCATGCAGGTTTTCCGAGGCATTCCCGAGCGCGCCGAACACGGCTGCGTGCTCACCATCGGCAACTTCGATGGCGTGCATCGCGGCCATCAAGCCTTGCTGGCGAAGCTCACCGACAAGGCCCGGGCCACCGGCCTGCCCTCCGCGGTCCTCACCTTCGAGCCCCATCCGAGGGAATTCTTCGCCCACGATAACCGGCCGCGGCGGCTCACCTCGCTGCGCGAGAAGATTCAGCTGCTCGCCGGCCGGGGCGTCGACCGCCTCTACATAGCCCGCTTCAACACACGCTTCGCCGAGCTCACCGCCGAGCAGTTCATCGAGGACGTGCTGATCCACGGCCTCGGCGTGCGCCACCTCCTGATCGGCGACGATTTCTGCTTCGGCAAGGCGCGCAAGGGCGACTTCGCCATGCTCCAGGCGGTCGGGCAGCAAGCCGGCTTCACAGTCGAATCCATGCACACCCTGGTCCATGAGGGCGAGCGGGTGTCCAGCTCGGCGGTGCGCGCCGCCCTCCTGGAGGGCGACATGCCCCACGCCGCGCGTCTGTTGGGCCGCCCCTACAGCATCAGCGGGCGCGTGATGCACGGCGACAAGATCGGCCGCACCATCGGCTTCCCCACCGCCAACATCCAGCTCAAGCACCGCAGCCCGCCGCTGCTGGGTATCTACACCGTGAGCGTCGAAGGTCTCGCCGACCGCCCGTGGCCCGGCGTGGCCAGCGTCGGCGTGCGCCCCACCATCAACGACGCCGGCCGCCCGACCCTGGAGGTGCACCTCTTCGACTGGAACGCCGACTGCTACGACGCCCACCTGCGGGTGAACTTCCTCGTCAAGCAGCGCGACGAGGAGCGCTACGACAACCTGGCCGACCTCACCGCCCAGATCGCCCGCGACGCCGATCAGGCCCGCGCCTACTTCGCCCAGAATCCCCTCTGAATTCACAGGCAGCACAGACCATGTCCGACACCCGCAAGACCCTGAACCTGCCCGACACGCCCTTCCCGATGCGCGGCGACCTCGCCAAGCGCGAGCCCAACTGGATCGCCGAGTGGCAGCAGAAGAAGCTCTACGAAAAGATCCGCCAGGCCTCCAAGGGCCGCCCCAAGTTCGTGCTGCACGACGGCCCGCCCTACGCCAACGGCAGCATCCACATCGGCCACGCGCTCAACAAGATCCTCAAGGACATCATCGTCCGCTCCCGCACCATGGCCGGCTTCGACGCCCCCTACGTGCCGGGCTGGGACTGCCACGGCCTGCCCATCGAGCACAAGGTCGAGGTCACCCACGGCAAGGGCCTGCCCGCCGACAAGGTGCGCGAGCTGTGCCGCGCCTACGCCCACGAGCAGATCGCCGAGCAGAAGAAAGACTTCATCCGCCTCGGCGTGCTGGGTGACTGGGACAACCCGTACCGCACCCTCGACTTCGGCAACGAAGCCGGCGAAGTGCGCGCGCTGGCCGAGATGGTCAAGCGTGGTTGGGTCTTCAAGGGCTTGAAGCCCGTCAACTGGTGCTTCGACTGCGGCTCGGCCCTCGCCGAAGCTGAAGTCGAATACCAGGACAAGCAGAGCCCGGCCATCGACGTCGGCTTCAAGTGCATCGACACCGACAAGCTCGCCGCCGCCTTCGGCCTCAATCAGCTCCCCGCCGGCAAGGACGCCTTCGCCGTCATCTGGACCACCACGCCCTGGACGATCCCCGCCAACCAGGCCCTCAACGTCCACCCCGAGCACGAATACGCGCTGGTCGACACCCCCCGCGGCCTGCTGGTGCTGATGGTCGAACTCACCGAAGCCAGCCTCAAGCGCTTCGGCCTCGAGGGCAGCATCGTCGCCCGAACCAGCGGTGCCAGGCTCGACAAGATCCGCTTCCAGCACCCCTTCTACGACCGCCAGTCGCCCGTCTTCGTGGCCGACTACGTGGGCCTCGACGCCGGCACCGGCATCGTCCACTCGGCCCCGGCCTACGGCGTGGACGACTTCAACAGCTGCAAGGCCAACGGCTTCACCAACGACGACATCCTCAGCCCCGTGCAAAGCAACGGCGTGTATGCCGAGTCCCTGCCCTTCTTCGGCGGCCTGCACATCTGGAAGGCCAACCCGGTCATCGTCGAAAAGCTGCAGGAAGTCGGCGCGCTGTTCTCCCACGAGAAGCTCACCCACAGCTACATGCACTGCTGGCGCCACAAGACGCCGCTGATCTACCGCGCCACCGCCCAGTGGTTCGTCGGCATGGACCTCAAGCCCAACGGCGGCCCCAGCCTGCGCGAACTCGCGCTGCAGGGCGTCGAGTCCACCCGCTTCTTCCCGGCCTGGGGCCAGGCACGCCTGCACGCCATGATCGCCAACCGGCCCGACTGGTGCATCTCGCGCCAGCGCAACTGGGGCGTGCCGATCCCCTTCTTCCTGCACCGCGAGACCGGCGAACTCCACCCGCGCACCGTGGAGCTGATGGAAGAAGTCGCCAAGCGCATTGAGCTCGAAGGCATCGAAGCCTGGTTCAAGCTCGACCCGGCCGAGCTGCTGGGCGCCGAAGCCGCCAACTACGAAAAGATCAGCGACACCCTCGACGTGTGGTTCGACTCGGGCACCACCCACTGGCACGTGCTGCGCGGCTCCCACGACGATGGCCACGCCAGCGGCCCGCGCGCCGACCTGTATCTGGAAGGCTCCGACCAGCACCGCGGCTGGTTCCATTCCTCACTGCTCACCGGCTGCGCCATCGACGGCCATCCGCCCTACCGCGGCCTGCTGACCCACGGCTTCGCCGTGGATGGTTCCGGCCGCAAGATGAGCAAGTCGCTCGGCAACGTGGTCGTGCCTCAAGAGGTCACCGGCAAGCTGGGCGCCGAGATCCTGCGCCTGTGGGTCGCCTCCACCGACTACTCCGGCGAGCTCTCGATCTCGAAAGAGATCCTCGACCGCGTCGTCGAGGTCTACCGCCGCCTGCGCAACACCCTGCGCTTCCTGCTCGCCAACACCGCCGACTTCAACCCGGCCACCGACATGCTGCCGGTCGCCGAGTGGCTCGAGATCGACCGCTACGCGCTGGCCCTCACGCGCAAGCTGCAGGGCCAGGCCGAGTCCGATTACGCCCGCTTCGAGTTCCACCGCGTCGTCCAGGCGCTGCAGAACTTCGCCTCCGAAGACCTTGGCGCGGTGTACCTCGACGTGCTCAAGGACCGCCTCTACACCACCGCCGCCAACTCGCCGGCGCGCCGCTCGGCCCAGAGCGCCCTGTGGCACATCCTGCAGTCGGTGGTGCGCCTGATGGCCCCGATCCTGTCCTTCACCGCCGAAGAGATCTGGCTGCTTCTGGGCAAGGACCCGGAAGACAGCGTGATGCTGCACCTCTTCCACGCCCTGCCCGAGCAGGAGGGCGAGGAAGGCCTCCTGGCCCGCTGGACGGCCATCCGCGCCCTCCGCGCCGACGTGCAGAAAGAGATCGAAGCCGTGCGCGCCGCCGGCCAGGTGGGCTCGTCGCTGCAGGCCGAGGTCGAGATCCGCGCCGCGGGCGACAACTTCGAGCTCCTCACCAGCCTCGGCGACGATCTCCGCTTCGTGCTGATCTGCTCGAAGGCCACCGTTGTCCAGGTCGCCACCGACGCCGACGCGGGCATCGTCGTCACGCCATCGGCCCACAAGAAGTGCGAACGCTGCTGGCACTACCGCGAGGACGTCGGCCACGACGCCGCCCACCCGGAACTTTGCGGCCGCTGCACGTCAAACCTGCACGGCGCCGGCGAAGCCCGCAGCGTCGCCTGAACCCGACCACCCCGCAGGAGCGATGCCCTTGAAACTACGCCTCGGCAACTGGATCGGCCTCGCCGCCATCGTCGTGCTGATCGACCAATGGACCAAGCACCTCGTCCGCGGCGCCCTGCGCAACGGCGAGGTGATCCGCGTCACCGACTGGTTCGACCTGGTGCTGGCCTTCAACCCCGGCGCCGCGTTCAGCCTGTTGGCCGACCAGTCCGGCTGGCAGCGCTGGTTCTTCGTGGTGCTGGCCGCGGTGATCTGCGGCTGGCTGCTGCGCCTCCTGGCGCGGCACCAGCATGAGTTCCTGCAGCCGCTGGCCTTCTCGCTGATCATCGGCGGCGCCATCGGCAACGTCATCGACCGCTTCGTGTTCGGCGCGGTGGTCGACTTCCTGTATTTCCACATCGGCCGCTACGGCTGGCCGGCCTTCAACGTGGCGGATTCCGCCATCTGCGTGGGGGTTACGCTGATGATCCTGGCCCAGCTCCGCGAACATCGCCACCTCCAAGCCCAAGAGAAACTTTCATGACCCAGATCGTCCAGCCCGACAGCCTGCTCACGCTGCACTACCGCATCTCCCTCGAGAACGGCCAGCCCCTCATCAGCACCTTCGAATCGACCCCGGCCACCATGCAGCTCGGCAAGGGCGACATCGCCCCGACCCTCGAGCGCTGCCTGGCCGGCGTCACCGTCGGCGAGCGCCACACCTTCCTGCTCGAGCCCGAGAACGCCTTCGGCGCCCATCGGGCCGACCTGGTCGAGAAGGTCCGCCTCGAAGACTTCCCCGACGGCGCCGAAGTCGAGCCGATGGTCATCATGGAATTCACCGCCCCCGACGGCACCCGCTACCCCGGCCTGATCCGCGAAGTGCTCGACACCCACGCGGTGATCGACTTCAACCATCCCCTGGCCGGCAAGTCGATCCGCTTCGAAGTCGAAGTGATCGGCATCAACTGAGCCCCGAGGCCCCCATGGAAGTCTTGCTCGCCACTCCCCGCGGCTTCTGCGCCGGCGTCGAACGGGCCATCGAGATCGTCGAGCGGGCGATCGCCCTCTACGGCGCACCGATCTACGTCCGCCACGAGGTCGTGCACAACCGCTTCGTCGTCGATGGCCTGCGCGCCAAGGGCGCCGTCTTCATCGAAGAGCTCTCCGACGTGCCCGCCGGCAATACCGTGATCTTCAGCGCCCACGGCGTGCCCCAGTCGGTGCGCAGCGAAGCCGAGGCCCGCGGCCTGCGCGTCTTCGACGCCACCTGCCCGCTGGTCACCAAGGTGCACCTCGAGGTCGCCCGCATGCGCGAGCAGGGCCGCGAGCTCATCATGATCGGCCACAAGGGCCACCCGGAAGTCGAGGGCACGATGGGCCAGGTCAAGGACGGCATCTACCTCGTCGAGAACGTCGCCGACGTGGCCGGCCTCACGGTGGCCAACCCCGACATGCTCGCCTACGTCACCCAGACCACCCTGTCGGTGGACGACGCCGGCGCCATCGTGGCCGCCCTGCGCGAACGCTTCCCCAGCATCGTCGGCCCCAAGAAAGACGACATCTGCTACGCCACCCAGAACCGCCAGGACGCCGTCAAGTTCATGGCGCCCCAGTCCGACCTGGTGCTGGTGGTCGGCTCCACCAACAGCTCCAACTCCAACCGCCTGCGCGAAGTGGCCGAGCTGCTCAAGGTTCCGGCCTATCTGGTCGATAATGCCGATGCAATCGACCCGAGCTGGATCTCCGGCCGGCAGCGCATCGGCGTCACCGCCGGCGCGTCGGCCCCCGAGGTGCTTGTCGAATCCGTCATCGCCCGGCTCAAGGAACTCGGCGCTGGCTCCGTCCGCCAGCTCGAAGGCGTGCCGGAACGCGTCACCTTCCCGCTGCCCAAGGAGCTGCAGGCAAACCCCTGAGCCCGGCCGCTCCGGGCCGTTTCAACCCGCAGCATCCAACGCCCGGAACTGCCCATGCCTTACGTTCAACGTGACTCCACCGGCCAGGTCGTGGCCATCTTCGCCCAGCCCGATCCTGGCCACGACGAGTTTCTGCCCGCCGGCCACCCCGAGCTCGCAGCCCTCTCCGGCGCCGGCGAGTTCGCCCACCTCGACGCCGATCTGATCCGCGTCATCGAAGACGTGGTGGATGTCCTGATCGACCGGGGCCTCCTGCGCCTCACCGACCTCCCGCCCGACGCCCAGCGCAAGCTGCTGGCCCGCAAGGGCGCCCGGGCCCGCCTGCGCGAGGGGCTCGACCTGCTGAGCCCCAACGGCGTGATCTGACCCGATGACCGAAACACCCGCCTCGCCCCCGCCCGATCCGCGTCCCGCTGGCGCGAGGGCCCACGACAAGCACTGGCAGCCGGCCGAGACCACCACCCACGAAGACCCCCTGCTGGATGCGCTGGTCGCCATGACACACCTCCACGGCAGGCCCTTCAGCCCGGAAGCCCTCGCCGCCGGCCTGCCGCTCGTGGACAATCGCCTGACGCCATCGCTGCTGCCCCGCGCCGCCGCCCGGGCCGGGCTCACCGCGCGCATCGTGCGCAAGCCGCTGGCCGACATCGGCCCGGCGCTCCTGCCGGCGATACTCCTGCTCCACGACCGCAAGGCCTGCGTGCTGCTCGAACGCCTGCCGGACGGCGGCGCCCGGGTGCGCTTTCCAGAGGCCGGCGAATCGGCCCACGACCTCTCCGCCGACGAGCTGGCCGCGCTTTACACCGGCCTGGTGTGTTTCGTGCGCCCGCGCTTCCGCTTCGAGGCCCGTGCCCCGCAGGTACGCGCGCTGCGCGCCAGCCACTGGTTCTGGGGCACCGTCGCCGAAAACTGGCGCCTCTACCGCGACACCCTGCTGGCCGCGCTGGTGATCAACCTCTTCGCGCTGGCGATCCCGCTGTTCTCGATGACGGTCTACGACCGGGTCGTCCCCAACCACGCGCTCGAGACCCTGTGGGTGCTGGCCGTCGGCGCGGTGCTGGTGCTCGGCTTCGACTTCGTGCTGCGCACGCTGCGGGCCTACATCGTCGACAGCGCCGGCAAGCGCATCGACGTGCAGCTGTCGGCACGCATCATGGAGAAGGTGCTCGGCCTGCGCATGGACGCCCGCCCCGCCTCGGTGGGCTCCTTCGCTGCCAACCTGCGCGCCTTCGAGGGCGTGCGCGACTTCATCG
This sequence comes from Zoogloea sp., assembly GCA_016789125.1. Classification (GTDB taxonomy): domain Bacteria; phylum Pseudomonadota; class Gammaproteobacteria; order Burkholderiales; family Rhodocyclaceae; genus Zoogloea. The sequence goes on from JAEUNU010000014.1 coordinate 33,495, forward strand.
CCTCGGCCACCGTCACCACCCTCATCGACCTGCCCTTCGTGCTGCTGTTCCTCGCCGTGATGGCGTGGATCTCGCCCTGGCTTCTACTGCCGCCGGTGGTGGGCATCCTGCTGGTGCTGTTCGTGACCCTGGTCACCCAGAACAAGATGCACGAGCTCACCGAAACGACCTACCGGGCCAGCGCCCAGCGCAACGCGACCCTGGTCGAGAGCCTGGTGGGCCTCGAAACCGTCAAGACCCTCGGCGCCGAGAGCCAGATCCAGCGCCAGTGGGAGCGCGCCTCGCTGTTCATCGCCCAGATCGGCGGGCGGCTCAAGCTGCTGTCGGCGGGCACCGTCAATTTCGCCCAGTTCATGCAGCAGCTGGTCAATGTGGCGGTGATCATCGTCGGCGTGTATGAGCTCGCCAACAACAACATGAGCATGGGCGGCATCATCGCCGCGTCGATGCTGTCCGGCCGCGCGATGGCGCCCCTGGGCCAGGTGGCCGGGCTGATGATGCAGTACCAGAACGCCCGCACCTCGCTGGCCTCGGTCAATACCCACATGGAGCTGCCCGTCGAGCGCCCGGATGGCGCGAGCTTCGTGCATCGCCCCGGCTTCAAGGGCGACATCGAGTTCAAGGACGTCAGCTTCAGCTATCCCGGGCGCGATCAGGCTGTGCTCAAGAAGGTCAGCTTCCGCCTCAAGGCCGGCGAGAAGGTGGGCATCATCGGCCGCATCGGCTCGGGCAAGACCACCATCGAGAAGCTCGTGCTGGGTCTCTACCAGCCCACCGAGGGGGCAATCCTCATCGACGGCATCGACGCCCGCCAGATCGACCCGGCCGAACTTCGGCGTGCCATCGGCTTCGTGCCCCAGGACGTCACGCTGTTCTACGGCAGCCTCAAGCACAACATCGCGATGGGTGCCCCCTTCGCCGACGACAGCGCGATCCTCGCCGCGGCCGAGCTGGCTGGCGTGCAGGAGTTCGCCAATACCCACCCGGAAGGCTTCGACATGCCCATCGGCGAGCGCGGCGAATCCCTCTCCGGCGGCCAGCGCCAGGCCGTGGCGATCGCCCGCGCGCTGCTCAACGACCCGCCGGTGCTGCTCCTCGACGAGCCCTCCAGCAGCATGGACCACCAGAGCGAGGAAGGCCTCAAGCAGCGGCTGCGCGGCTTTGCCAGCCACAAGACGATCATCCTCGTCACCCACCGCACCTCGCTGCTCGACCTGGTCGACAGGCTGATCGTCCTCGATCAGGGGCAGATCGTGGCCGACGGCCCCAAGGCCCAGGTGGTCGAGGCCCTCCAGCATGGCCGCATCGGGCGCGCGGGGTAAGCCATGAGACTCGTCCCCACCTTCCTCCGCCCCGCCTACGACGCGCTTTACCAGCGCGCCTCCCGTGGCTTCGACCGCATCCTCGACGGTGTCGAGAAGCGCGAGATCCACGACGACTCCGACTACCTCGCCGACGCCGAATGGGCGATGGCCGAGCAAAAGCTGCGCGGCAGCCGCATCGCGGTGCTGCTCACCTGCGTGGCCGTGCTGGTGCTCATCGTGTGGGCCGCCTTCGCGCCCCTCGACGAGGTCACCCGCGGCGAGGGCAAGGTCATCCCGTCGCGCCAGGTGCAGGTGATGCAGAGCCTCGACGGCGGCATCGTCTCCGAGATCCTCGTCCGCGAGGGCGAGCAGGTGAAGGCCGGCCAGCTGCTGCTGAAGGTCGACCCGACCCGCTTCGTCTCCTCGCTGCGCGAGAATCGCGCCCAATACGAAGCCTTGCTGGCCCGCGCCGCCCGCCTCAGCGCGCTGGCCAACGAGAAACCCTTCGTGGCACCGCCCGAACTGCTCAAGAGCGCCCCGGCCCTGGTCGAGCAGGAACGCAGCGCCTACGAATCGAAGCGCATGGAGCTCGACGCCGCCGTCGGTGTGGCCCGCCAGCAGTTGTCCCAGCGCCGCCAGGAGCTCAACGAGGTCACCGCCCGGCGCGAGCAGGCCACCCAGAGCTACAACCTCACCGCCCGCGAACTCGAGGTCACCCGCCCCCTCGCCAAGACCGGCGCCGTCTCCGAGGTCGAACTCCTGCGCCTCGAGCGCGACGTAGCCCGCTACCGGGGAGAGCGCGACGCCGCCGGCGCCCAGATCCCACGCATCCAGGCCGCCATCTCGGAGGCCCAGCGCAAGATCGAGGAGGTCGAGCTCAACCTGCGCAACCAGGCCCGGAGCGAACTCTCTGAGACCAACGCCAAGCTGGCCGCCCTCTCGGCGGGCAGCGAGGGCCTGGCCGACCGGGTCAAGCAGGCCGAGATCCGCGCGCCCATGAACGGCACGGTCAAGCAGCTCTTCGCCAACACGGTCGGCGGCGTCGTGCAGCCCGGCAAGGAAATCATCGAGATCGTGCCCAGCGACGATGCCCTGTTGCTGGAAGCCCGCGTGCAGCCCAAGGACATCGCCTTCCTGCGCCCTGGACAGAAGGCGCTGGTCAAGTTCACCGCCTACGACTTTTCCATCTACGGCGGGCTCGACGCCACCCTCGAACACATCGGCGCAGACACCATCACCGACGAAAAGGGCAACGCCTTCTACATCGTGCGGGTGCGCA
>JAEUNU010000020.1 GCA_016789125.1 Zoogloea sp.
GTCGCAGGTGTACTCAAGCCCGCCGACCCGCACCATGTCGCCGCCCTGCTGGTAGTAGGGGTCGGGGTTGAACAGGTTGTCGCAGACGTCCTCGAGCACGGTCTTGATCTGCTCGCCGGTCATCATCGTCACCGTGGTCCATGGGTAGGTGATGGCGGTCTGGTCGAGCAGATGCTCCATGCGGATGGTGTCGCCGGGCAGCAGGCTGGTGCCCCAGCGGAAGCCGGGGGAGAAGGCGATCTCGGCGTTCTTCTCGGCCAGCAGCGCGTCGAGGAGGAGCTGATCCCAGGCGCCGTTGAAGTTGCCGCGGCGGTACAGCAGGCCCTCGGTGACGGCCAGCTTTTCGCTCAGCTTGTCTTCAAAGGGGGCGCGCATTTTCTTGATCAGCGCGTCCATTGCCGGGTCGGCGGGGATCAGGTTGGCGAAGACGGGCAGCAGCTTGTAGCGGAAGTCCGCCACCTTGCCGCCCTTCACGTCGAGGTCGAGCACGCCGAGGTACTTGCCGTTGGAGCCGGTGTTGGTCACCAGCGTCTGGCCGCCGGCGTTCCTGACGACCACCGGGGCCGGCACGCCGTCGTGGGTGTGGCCGCCGAGGATGGCGTCCACGCCGCGCACGCGGCTGGCCATTTTCAGGTCCACGTCCATGCCGTTGTGGGACAGCACCACCACCACCTGGGCGCCGGCGGCGCGGGCTTCGTCGACCACCTTTTGGAGGTTGTCGTCCTGGATGCCGTAGCTCCAGTTGGGCACCTGCCAGCGCGGGTTGGCGATGGGCGTGTAGGGGAAGGCCTGGCCGATGATGGCCACCGGCACGCCGTTGATGTTGCGGATCACGTAGGGCTTGAACACCGGGTCGCCGAAGTCGGCGGTCTTGATGTTCTGGGCGACGATGTCCACCTTGCCGGCGAAATCCTTCTCCTCGATCTCCTTGACCCGCGCCTCGCCGTAGGTGGCTTCCCAGTGCAGGGTCATCACGTCGACGCCGAGTGCCTTGCAGGCATCGACCATGTCCTGGGCCTTCGTCCACAGGCTGAGGCCGGAGCCCTGCCAGGTGTCGCCGCCGTCGAGCAGCAGGGCGCCGGGCCGGCTGGCCTTGAGTTGCTTGACCAGCGTTGCCAGATGGGCGAAGCCGCCGACCTTGCCATAGGTCTTGGCGGCCTTCACGAAGTCGAGGTAGGTGAAGGCGTGGGCCTCGGGCGTGCCCGGGCGGATGCCGAAGTGGCGCAGCAGCTTCTCGCCCACCAGGTGTGGCACCTGGCCGGCCATGCTGCCGATGCCGAGGTTCACGTCCGGCTCGCGGAAGTGGATCGGCAAGAGCTGGGCGTGGCAGTCGGTCATGTGCAGCAGGCTGACCTGACCGAAGCGTGGCAGCTCGTACATGCGCCCGGCGGCTTTGGCGGCCTCGGACGGGTTGCTGTGCAGCGACAGGCCGCCGGCCGCGGCGACGGCCAGCACCTGGAGGAAATCCCGGCGGTTCATGGACATGCGGTGGTCTCCGTGGTCAGGATCTCAATCCTTGTTGACCGGCGATTCCGGATCGACGAGGAAGGCGACGATGTGGCTGATCTGCTCCGGCGTCAGCCAGCTGTGCAGCCCGAAGCGGGGCATGTTGGTGCACGCACTGAAGGCGTTGGAGTTGTAGATCTTGTCGTAGGTGTATTTGATGATCTCGTCGCTGTTACCGCGCAGCTTGCCGAAGTGCTGCAGGCTCGGGCCGATGGTGCCGTAGGCGACTTCCTTTTTCGCCAGCTGGTGGCAGGCGTAGCAGTTGCCGCCGCGCAGGCGGCCGGGCGGGTCGGGCTGGATGAAGCCGATGTGGCCGCCGGTGCCCACGGCGGCGAGCTTCTCACCTTCCTTCCAGTCGCCGATCAGCTTGCCCTCTACGGGATAGCGGATGGTGGCCATCTGTGCCTTCTCGATCTGCGCGCGCATCTTGGGCGGCGGGTTGTCGCGGTACTGGCTGCACAGGCGCATGGCCTCGTCCTGGTCGAGGCGGGTCATCCAGTATTTGGGGTTGTCGGCGCGGAACGAGCTGCGGAAGACCTGTTCGGCCTGGGCGGCGATGTCGTTGTGCGGGGCGTTCTTCTGGGCCTGGGCGAGGCCGGGGAGCAGGGCGAGGCCTGCGGCGGCCAGGGCGAGGCGGGCGATGGTTCTTGTCATGGCGCTCGTCCTTTGGTCAGCGTTTGATGCCGGGGGTCTGCATCACCGTGCCGCTGGCGGTCTTCTGGAGGAAGACCTCGAGGGCGATGACGGAGTCGGACAGGTATTTGGGCTCGGGCCAGCGGGCCTGGCGCATGCAGTCGATGAGGCGGCGCTGCATCGTCCACACGGCGCCCTGGGAGACGCGGTACGACGGCCAGTTGCCCATCGCGGTGCCGGCGCCGGCCTGGGTGGTGAGGTTGCCGAGCTCCTGCAGGCGGATGCGCTTGCCTTCCTGGCCGTGGCAGATGGCGCAGGAGAAATCCTGCGGGCCGCTGCGGCGGTAGAAAATGTGCTCGCCGATCTTGGCCATCCGGGCCTCCTCGGGGTGGCGGGCCGGCACGTTGATCTTCTCGCCGTTGGATCTTGCGCCGATGTAGGTGACCAGGGCCTCGATGTCGGAGTCGCGGCCGGGCTTGGAGAACCAGTTCTTGGTAGCCTCTTCCTGCGTGAAGCCCTGCAGGCTGACCATGCAGTGCACCACCCGCGATTCGGCGTCCATCACCTTTTTGGTGTCGGCGAAGTAGCGCGGCAGCTGGGCGTAGGCGCCTTCGAGCTTGCCTGGGCCGAGGCCCATGTCGCATTGCTCCAGGCTGGCGTTCTTCGGGCCGCGGGCTTTCTTCCAGAGCTCTTCGCCCTTGGCTTCGAGCAGCTCGGCCGGGTTGCCGTCGGCCAGCATCTCGCGGTACTTGGCGATCTCGTCCATCGTCGAGCCCTGGGCCAGCGCGGCGCCGGCCAGCCCGACCGTGGCGGCGGCCAGCGCCGCCTGCACGATGCTATGCATGTATGTCTCCTCCTTTGTGGGGTGCTGCTGCCGCCTTGGCGGCGGTCTTGGGTGCAGCGGATTGCACGGGCGAGGGCAGGGCGCCCTCGCCGCGGGCATCAGGCGATCTGGACTTCGTCGGTCCGCTTGTCGCCCTTGTTGTCCACCCAGGTCACCGCCAGCTTGTCGCCCTTGGCGCCGCCCTTGAACTTGAAGGCCAGGTAGGGGTTCTTCGACACCGCGGTGCCGAACTGCGCCGCCAGCACCTGCCTGCCGTTGTGCTCGGCGCTCACCTCGGTGATGAAGTGGGCCGGGATCAGCGCGCCGGCGGCGTCCTTGCGCTGGCCGGTCTCCATCTCGTGGCTCATCAGGATCTTCACTTCGGTGACGCCTTCTTTCGCGCTGGCGCGAATCTTCATCGGATCTGCCATTTTCTCTTCTCTCCTTGTTCGATTCGCGAGGGCTCAGCCGCCACAGCCGCCGAGGGTGACCTTGATTTCCTTCTTGGTCATCAGGAACTTGCCGTCGACCTTGACCAGCGCATAGACGTCGGAGGTCTGGCCCATCTTGACCCGGGTCTGCACCGAGGCCTCGGTGCCGGCGGGCAGCACGAAGCTGGCGGCCAGCGGGTTGGGGTTCTTCTCGATGAGGATCGCGATGGCCTCGACACCGGCCAGCGCCGAAACCACGCCCACCGGCACCACGGCGCCGTTCTCGGCGATGTCGGGGGCGGTGATCTGGACGTCGGCCGAGCTGGCCGGCGCGCCGGCGCCCAGGGCCTTGAGGGTCTCCTCGATGGTCTTCGCGTCGAAGGCCGACTTGTTCCACTCGGCGCGGGCCAGGCCCGGGGTGATCAGGCCGGCGGCGGCCAGGAGGCCGAAGAGGCCGAGGCCTCCGCCAGCCTTGAGTGCTTCACGGCGTTGCAGGTTCATGTGTCTCTCTCCTTGAGTGATGTGGGTTTACTGCGCCTTGGCGCCAGAAAGGATCCACTTGACGAGGCGGTGGGCTTCTTCGTCCTTCAGCTGGGTTTGCGGTGGCATCGGGATGGCGCCCCACACGCCCTGGCCGCCAGCCTTGAGCTTGGCGACGAGCTTCGATTCGGCGTCGGCCTGGCCCTTGTACTTCGCGGCCACCTCGTTGTAGCCGGGGCCTACGATCTTGCTGGCGGTGCCGTGGCAGGCCATGCAGCCGTTGTCGGCGGCGAGCTTGCTGGCGGCGGCGTTTTCGCTCAGCGGCGCCGCGGCGGCCGGGGCCGCCACCTTGCCGCTGGTGTCCTTGCCGCGCACGGGGCCGACCGGCCGGTTCTGCTCGGCGATGTTGCCGTGGGCGGCCTCGGCATACACTGGCAGGAGCGAGGCGATCTTCACCTCGGTCTTGCAGTTGCTCATGCACGCGGTGTTCTTCACGTCGGGCTTGCCGCCGTTGCCGATCCCGCCCTTCGCCGCGGAGGCGCCGGGCCACATGCCGTGGTCGGTGCGCATGCCGTTGCGGTTGGGCATGCGGGCCTGGGCCTCGGCGATGTTCTTGTCGGTGAGGGTGAAGTCGGCAGGCAGCACTTCGGCCTGGTTGAGCAGGTAGGCCACCAGCCCGTAGACCTCGTCGTTGGTCAGCGACTTGGGGTTGGTGAGCGGCATCGCCCGGTTGATGTAGTCGAACAGGGTGGACACCGTGGCGACCTTCATGATCGCCGAGCGCTGGGGGGCGTCGCCCTTGGCCAGCGAGGCGACCCGGCCGGTCTTGATGTCGTCCTTCGTGGTGCCGCCGATCAGCGGGGTGTGCACCTCATTGGATTCGCCGAAGCTGCCGTGGCACGAGGCGCACTTGGCCTCCCAGACTTCCTCGCCCTGGGCGACGCTGCCGCTGCCCGGGCGCAGGCCCTTGAAGTCGGGCCGCACGTCGATGTCCCAGGCGCGGATCTCGGCCGGCGTGGCAGCGCGGCCGACGCCACTGTACTTGCCGTCGGCCAGGGCGCCGGCAGCCGCGCCGGCCAGCCCGATCGCCAGGGCCGCCGCCAGAGTGGTCTTAGAGAACCTGGACATTGCTCACCTCCCCGCTTTCGACGACCTTCCACGACTGGATGGCGTTGTTGTGATAGATCGACTTGGTGCCGCGCACCGCGCGCAGATGGCCGTAGGCGGGCTGCACGTAGCCGGTGTCGTCCACCGCGCGGGACTGCAGGATCGCCGGCTTGCCGTCCCACACCCAGTCGATGTTGAAGCGGGTCAGGCACTTGGAGAGCACCGGGCCTTCGATGCGGGCCGGGCGCCAGTTGATGCCGCCGTCGGTGGAGACGTCGACGCGCTTGATCTTGCCGCGCCCCGACCAGGCCAGCCCGGAGATGTTGTAGAAGCCCTTGTCGAGCAGCAGCTGCCCGCCCGACGGGGTGGTGATCACCGACTTGCACTCCTGGGTAGACGTGTACTGGCGGTGGCGGCCGTCGGGCATCAGGTCGATGTAGTGGATCGCCTCGTCCTTGGTGGCCCAGGGCTTGTCGCCCACCTCGATGCGGCGCAGCCACTTGACCCAGCTCACCCCCTGCACGCCGGGCACCACCAGGCGCAGCGGGTAGCCGTTTTCGGGGCGCAGCATCTCGCCGTTCTGGCCGTAGGCCACCAGCACCTCGTCGGACTGTACGAGCTCGATGGGGATGCTGCGGGTCATCGACGAGCCGTCGGCGCCCTCGGCCAGCACGTACTTCGCCCTTTTCCAGTCGACCCCGCAGTCTTCGAGGATCACCCGCAGCGGCACGCCGGTGAACTCGGAGCACGACAGCATCCCGTGGCTGTACTGCACGGTGGGCACCGCCACGTTGCCCCATTCCATGCCGGTGTTGGCACCGCATTCGATGAAGTGCATCCGCGACACCGGCGGCAGGCGCAGGATGTCGTCCATGGTGTAAACCTTGGGCTGCTTCACGAAGCCTTCATCGGTGCCATGCACCATCAGGCGGTGGCGCGACGGATCGATGTCGCTCCAGCCCTGGTGGTGGCGCTCGAAGTGCAGCCCCGACGGGGTGATGATGCCGAACAGGCCCTGCAGCGGCGTGAAGGCCACCGAAACCTGCGGCATCCGGGTGAGGCCCGGCGACTCACGGCGCTGCAGGCCTTTTTCGTATTGCGACGGCAGGCCGTAGGGGCGGGCGGCGACGGCTTGGCCCAGGCTGGTCGTCCAGGGCGGCAGGGTGAGGATGTTGGGGTCGCCTTCGGCGGCGCGGGCAAGGCCGGGTGCCGCCACCGCGGCGGAGGCGGTGGCGAGTGCCTTGCGCAGGAAATCACGCCGGCCTTCCTTGACGGCAGCGATATCCGCTTCGCTCAGGAAGTTTTCGGGCGCAGGACGAATCCGCCCCCGGTGGGTCGGGTGCTCAGCCATCTGGGTTGTCTCCCTCGTTCCAGGTGTTGATATCGGAGGGGCTTGCGGTGCGTCTGTGCGCTTAGCCTCAAAGCTTTGTCGGCCCCCTTGATCTGGCGCAATTTATAACCATAGACTTATATAGTCAATTGCTAATATTGTTGCGGTGCACGAAATGGGCACCGGACACAGGCTCTGACAAAAAAGAGCGTTTTGGATGTTCAAACGGCTTGCCCGGGCGATCTTTACCGGAAAACAATAAAAGAGACGCCCCAGTTTGGTCACCGCTCCGGCGGAACTCAGGAGGAGATGGAATGAAAGTCTTGCATTGGTTTGCCGGCATCTGCCTGCTCGGCACCCTTGGTGTGGCCCAGGCGGAAGCCCGGCCCGACCCCGATCTCGCCCGCAACCTGGCGGCCACCTGCGCCAACTGCCACGGCACCAACGGGCGGGCGGTGCAGGGCGCCGGCAACGAGGAACTCGCCGGCGTCCCCAAGGACAAGCTGCTGCAGAAGCTCAGGGATTTCCGCTCCGGCGCCAAGCCCGCGACGATCATGCACCAGATCTCGAAGGGCTATACCGAGGCACAACTCGAACTCGTCGCGGCGTACTTCGCCGCTCAAAAGTGAGCGGAGGAGACACCATGCTGAATCGACGCGACTTCCTCAAGACCGCCGGCCTGGCTGCCGGCACCCTGGCGCTGCCCGGCCTCACGGGCTGCGCCATGGGCTCGCGCCCCCGCGGCCACGTGGTGGTGGTGGGTGGCGGCTACGGCGGCGCCACGGTGGCCAAATATCTGCGGATGTGGAGCGACATGGGCGTCGACGTGACCCTCGTCGAACGCAACCCGCAGTTCATCTCCTGCCCCATCTCCAACCTGGTGATCGGCGGCGACAAGACCATGGCCGACATCACCATGGGCTACGACGGCCTGCGCAACACCTGGGGCGTGAAGCTGCTGCAGGACACGGTGGTCGGCCTCGATGCCGGCGCGCGCAAGCTCACCCTGGCCTCGGGCGGCGTGCTGGGCTATGACCGGCTGGTGCTGTCGCCGGGCATCGAGTTCATGTTCGACCAGACCCCTGGCCTCGAGACCGAGGACGCCCGCCGCACGGTGCTCCACGCCTGGAAGGCCGGCGAGCAGACGGTGGCGCTGCGCAAGCAGCTCGAAGACATGAAGGACGGCGGCGTGTATGCGCTGGCCATCCCCAAGGCGCCCTACCGCTGCCCGCCGGGGCCCTACGAGCGGGCCTGCCTGGTGGCCAACTACTTCAAGAAAGCCAAGCCGAAGTCCAAGGTGCTGGTGCTCGACGCCAACGAGGAGATCACCTCCAAGAAGGCGCTGTTCACCAAGGCCTTCGAGAAGTACGCCGGCATCCTCGAATACCGCTCCAACAGCGAGCTGCGTGAGGTCGACGCCGCCGGCCGCACGGCGATCCTGGAGTTCGACAAGGTCAAGGCTGACGTGCTCAACGTGGTGCCGCCCCAGCGCGCCGGCGACATCGCCGCCAGGTCGGGCCTCAAGCTCATCAACAACCGCTGGGTGGACATCGACTGGCTCAGCTACGAGTCGGTGAACACCCCGGGCGTGCATGTGCTGGGCGACGCGATCTTCCCGGCGCCGACCATGCCCAAGTCGGGCCACATGGCCAACCAGCACGCCAAGGTGGCCGCCGCGGCGATTTTGCGCCTGCTGGCCGGCGAGGCGCCCAACCCGACGCCGGTGGTGATGAACACCTGCTACAGCTTCGTCGACTCGAAGAACGTCATCCACGTGGCCTCGGTGCACCAGTACGATGCGGCCAAGAAGGTCGTGCTGCCGGTGCCGGGGGCGGGCGGCGTGTCGATGGCGGCCAACGAGCTCGAAGGCAAGTTCGCCCTGGCCTGGGCGAAGAACATCTGGGCCGACATGCTGGTCTGATCCGGCAGCCGCCTGCCGCTGGCGCACCGGGCCACCTGCGGGTGGCCCGATCCTTTTGATTAGCGTCAGCCCAGCGGCGCCACAAAATCGCGGACGAGCTGAACCACCTCCGCCTCCTTCTCCCGGTGGGGGACGTGGCGGGTGGCGGGCATGATCTCGAGGCGGGCGCCACCGCCGACGCCTTCGGCGATCTGCCGCGGGTGCTTTGGCGAGCCGTATTCGTCGTCGATGCCGTGGATCACCAGGGTGGGGCACTGCACGCGGGGCAGGGCGGGCGCGAGGGACCACCCGGCGAAGTCCGGATGCAGCCACGAGCCGATCCAGGCGTCGAGCACCCAGTGGGTCCTGTCACCGTGGTATCGCTTCAGACGCTCGACCTGGCCCGCGTCCTTGAAGAGCTCCCGGGCTTCCTCGATGCCCTGCACCGTCCTGTCCTCGACGAAGGCCTGGGCCGATTCGGTGATCAGCGCCACGCAGGCGTCGCCGCAGTGGGCTGCGCAATTGACGGCCATGCCGCCGCCCACGCTGTGGCCGAACACCACGAAGCGCCCGATGCCCAGCTGCTGGCGGACGGCGGCAAAGTCGTGTTCCGCCTCGCTGGCGACGAAGCCCAGGGCCAGCTTGCCCGGGTGCGGTGCCGACTTGCCGAAGCCGAGGCGGTCGTAGGCCACCACCTGCCGGCCGGTGGCCGCGCACAGCGCCGCCGGGAAACCCCGCCACAATTCAACGCTGCCAAGCGAATCGTGCAGCAGGATGATGGGCGCCCGACCGGTCGCTGTCTCGGGCGACCAGACGCGGGCAAACAGACGGCCGCCGTGGCCTTCGATCCAGGTGTCTTCAACCGCCGGATTCTGATTTTTTGTGTTCATGCGTGCAGGGGAATGGTGGGCTTGCCGGGGGAAGCGGGCCTTCAACCGGTCGAATGAGATCCGCCGACATTCGACATTGGGTTGACGTTCACGTCAAGACCCTCGCGATTGCACGCCGGCTGCGCGGCGTCACGCGTCCTGCTGCACATCCGTCAGCTGCGCCTCGGCGACGATCCAGTCGATCAGCGCCTGGGTCTCGGCAGGCGGCGCCGGCTCGCGCTGGAGCAGGCAGAACAGCTTGTTCGAGCGCGGCCCCGGCTGCGGCGTCGCCAGCCTCAGCAGCCGTCCGTCGCTCAGCATCGGGTGGATGAACTGGCTCCGCCCGAGGGCGATGCCCTGGCCGGCCATCGCGGCGTGGATCATCTGGTCGAAGAGGTTGAAGCGGATCACGCCCTTCGGCTTGACGCCGGCCCAGCCCTGCATCTCCAGCCAGGACTCCCACTTCCACCAGGGCGACGGGTCGCCCTCGAACTCCAGCAGCACCGAGCGGGCGACCATCTCCGGCGCATCGAGCCGGGCGATGCCGAGGCTCGGGTGGGCCACCGGGAAGATCGTCTCGCCGAACAGTCGCCGGGCACCGGCGGGCATGGCGTCGGCGGCGCAATAGCGGATCGCCACGTCGAGCCCCTCCTGGCGCAGGGCGACGATGTCGTTGTTCGCCGACAGGCGCACCTCGACCTCGGGGTGTTGCTGCTGAAAGCTCGGCAGGCGCGGCAGCAGCCACAGGCCGACGAAAGAAATGGTTGCCGTCAGGGTGACGGGGCGGGGGCCGGCCTGGCTGGCCTGGAGCGCGCCGAGGGTCTCCTGCAGCTGCTGCATCGCGTTGTCGGCCACCACGAACAGGCGCTCGCCCTCGGGGGTGAAGTGGATCGCGCGGTGGCCGCGCTCGAACAGCTTCATGCCCAGGGCCGACTCCAGCCCGTGGATCTGCCGGCTTACCGCCGACTGGGTGAGGAACAGATCCTGCGCGGCGAGGGTGATGCTCATGCGCCGCCCCACGGCGACGAAGCCGCGCAGAAGCTCGATCGAAGGAATCCTGGCAAGCGGAACTGACATTCTCAACGCTCATGTGAAGCGCCCGAAAACTCGGTTGAACCGGGCTGATCCATGAATTCTAATGCAGTCACCCACCTCGCCCCGGAGACACAGAACATGGCCCACGCCACCGACCCCCATTTCGCCGGCCGCGTCCGCGACAGCTTCGCGCGGCAGCACGCGATGCACCTCATCCAGGCCACCCTGCCCGTCGTGGCGCAGGGCCGCACCGAGATCCACCTGCCCCACTGGCAGGGCGTCGAGCAGCAGCACGGCTTCGTGCATGGCGGCGTGGTCGGCATGATCGCCGACTCGGCCGCCGGCTATGCCGCGATGACAACGGTGCCGGCCAACGCCTCGGTGCTTACCGTCGAATACAAGATGAACCTGATGGCCCCCGCCGACGGCGAGAAGCTCATCGCCCGCGGCGAGGTGGTGCGCGCCGGCCGCAGCCTGATCGTGACCCAGGCCGAAGTCTTCGCCGTCAAGGACGGCAAGGAAACCCTGTGCGCGCTGATGCAGCAGACGATCATGGTCATGCACGGCAAGGGCGAGAAGTAAGCCCGCCACACACCCCTTGCCGTCCATCCGAGGGCCGACGCATGTTCCGCACCCTTCGCAGCCCCGGTGTCCTGCTCACCACCCTGCTGGCCGCCGGCATCCTGGCGATCACGATGGGCACGCGCCAGTCCCTCGGTCTCTTCGTCAGCCCGCTCAACAGCGCGACCGGGCTGGGCATCGCCACCATCAGCTTCGCGATGGCCATCGGCCAGTTCAGCTGGGGCGCCATCCAGCCGGTGGCGGGTGCCGTCGCCGACCGCTACGGTGCGCGCCCGGTGCTGCTCGCCGCGGTGGTGCTGCTGTCGCTGGGCTGCGCCGTCACGCCCTTCATGGAGTCCGGCTTCGGCCTCGTCGTCGCCATCGGCCTGCTGACCCAGCTCGGCGCCGGGGGCGCCAGCTTCTCGGTGCTCATCGGCGCCGCCGCCCGGCGCCTGCCCGCCGAGGCGCGGGGCAGCGCGTCGGGGGTCATCAACGCCGGCGGCTCGTTTGGCCAGTTCCTGTTTGCGCCCATCGTGCAGAAGCTCATCCAGAGCCTAGGCTGGGCCAGCGCGATGGGGGCGCTGGCCGTGATGGCCCTCGCCGCACTGCCCCTGGTGGCGCGCCTGACCCGGCCCGTCGCCGCGCCGCCCGCGCCCCACGCGGAAGCCGATGTCGGCCTGCTGCGCACCCTCCGCAGCGCGCTGGCCGACCGCAGTTATCTGCTGCTGCACCTCGGTTTCTTCACCTGCGGCTTCCACATCGCCTTTCTCGTCACTCATCTGCCGGGCGAGGTCGACCTGTGCGGGCTGCCGCCCGAGGTCGCCAGCTGGTCTCTGGCCATCATCGGCCTGGCCAACATCTTCGGCAGCCTGTGCGCCGGGGCCTGGGTGTCGCGCTACCGCAGCAAGCACGTGCTGGCGGTGATGTATGCCTCCCGCGCGGTGCTGATCGGCGGCTATCTGCTGCTGCCGGCTTCGGCCCTCGGCTTCTACGTGTTTGCCGCCGGTCTCGGCTTCACCTGGCTCGCCACCGTGCCGCCCACCGCCAGCCTCGTCGGCAAGCTGTTCGGGCTGCGCCATCTGGGCACTTTGTTCGGCCTCACCCTGCTGTCCCACCAGATCGGCGGCTTTCTGGGCGCCTGGCTGGGCGGGCTGGCGGTGGTCGAGTCCGGCAACTACAGCTGGATGTGGTACGCCGACATGGCGCTGGCCGCCATGGCGGCCCTCGTCAATCTGCCGATCCGCGAAGCCCGGGTGGCGCCCGCTCCGGCGGCGGCCTGAACCCCTCCGCGGGGGGCTCTCCCGCAGTGCAGCTAAACCTTCGTCTAATACCCCGCCACAGGCTTTCCTTATAACTTTCGGCCATACGGTCCTGTCGATGTGCATCGGCCCGCCGTGTGATCCGGGGCGACACAGATCGCCCTGCCGAAAGGGGCGCGGATTGATTCCCGCATCCCGCCATAAAGGAGACATGAATGGCTGTACTCAATCGGATGGACTGGTACGACCTGGCCAGAACCACCAACTGGACCCCCAGCTACGTGACGGAAGACGAGCTCTTTCCGCCCCCCCTCGCCGGTGCCTTCGGCCTGCCCCAGGACGCCTGGGAAAAATACGACGAGCCCTACAAGCAGACCTACCCCGAATACGTGAAGGTGCAGCGGGACAAGGACGCCGGCGCCTACTCGGTGAAGGCCGCCCTCGAACGCAGTCGCATCTTCGAGAACGCCGACCCGGGCTGGAAGTCGGTGATGAAGGCCCACTACGGTGCCATCGCCCGCGGCGAATACGCCGCCGCCAGCGCCGAGGCGCGCATGATGCGCTTCTCCAAGGCCCCGGGCATGCGCAACATGTCCACCCTGGGCTGCCTCGACGAGATCCGCCACGGCCAGATGCAGCTCTACTTCCCCCACGAGCACGTCGCCAAGGACCGCCAGATGGACTGGGCCTTCAAGGCCTACGACACCAACGACTGGGCGATGATCGCCGCCCGGCACTTCTTCGACGACATCATGATGACCCGAGACGCCATCAGCGTCTCCATCATGCTTACCTTCAGCTTCGAGACCGGCTTCACCAACATGCAGTTCCTCGGCCTCGCCGCCGACGCCGCCGAAGCCGGCGACCACACCTTCGCCAACCTGATCTCCAGCATCCAGACCGACGAATCGCGCCACGCGCAGATCGGCGGCCCGGCGCTCAAGGTACTGATCGAGAACGGCCACAAGGCGGAAGCGCAGAAGCGCGTGGACATCGCCGTGTGGGGCGCCTGGAAGCTGTTCTCGGTGCTGACCGGCCCGATCATGGACTACTACACGCCGCTCGAGCACCGCAAGCAGTCGTTCAAGGAATTCATGGAGGAATGGATCGTCGCCCAGTTCGAGCGCGCGCTGACCGACATGGGCCTCGACCTGCCCTGGTACTGGGACATTTTCCTCAAGGACATCGCCCAGACCCATCACGGCATGCACCTCGGCTCCTACTTCTGGCGCCCGACGCTGTGGTGGAACCCGGCCGCCGGCGTGACGCCGGACGAGCGCGCCTGGCTGGAAGCCAAGTATCCCGGCTGGAACGACACCTGGGGCCAGTGCTGGGACGTGTTCATCGACAACGTCGTCGACGGCAAGATGGACAAGGCCTACCCGGAAACCCTGCCCTACATCTGCAACATGTGCCAGCTGCCGATCCTCGGCACGCCGGGCAAGGGCTGGAACGTCAGGGACTACCCGCTGGAACACAACGGCCGCCTCTACCACTTCGGTTCCGAGGTCGACCGCTGGGTCTTCCAGCAGGAGCCCGAGCGTTACGCCGGCCACCTGTCCATCGTCGACCGCTTCCTGGCCGGCATGATTCAGCCGATGGATCTGGGTGGTGCCCTCCAATACATGGGCTTGGCACCGGGTGAAATCGGCGATGACGCCCACAAC
>JAEUNU010000044.1 GCA_016789125.1 Zoogloea sp.
AGCAGGCGCCCGCGGTCCATTTCCCGCAGCAGCGCGGCGAGACGCTGAGGCGTCAGTTCGGTCTGCGGCAACAGCACGGCGGCGCCCGATTCGGCGAGAAAGCGGGCGTTGCCGGTCTGGTGGTCATCGACGGCGTGGGGGAAAGGCACCAGCACGCTGGCGACGCCCACCGCGGCGAGCTCGGCCACCGTGAGGGCGCCGGCGCGGCAGATCACCAGATCGGCGCCGGCGTAACGCGCGGCCATGTCGTCGATGAAGGGCAGCAGCTCGCCGCTCACGCCGGCGGCCTGGTAGCCGGCCCGCAGCGCCTCGATCTGCTTGGCTCCTGCCTGGTGGGTGACCAGCGGGCGAGCGTCCGGCGCCAGCAGCGCAAGTGCCTTCGGCATCGCCTCGTTGAGCGCCGCGGCGCCCAGGCTGCCACCGACCACCAGCACCTTCAGCGGGCCACTGCGGCCGGCGAAACGCGCGGCCGGCGGTGCCACCGCGGTGATGTCGGCACGCACCGGGTTGCCCAGCCACTCGCCCTTCTTGAGCACATCGGGAAAGCCGGTGACGACCTTGTCGGCCACCCCGGCCAGCACCCGGTTGGCAAGGCCGGCGACGGAATTCTGCTCGTGAACGACCACCGGCCGCCCCAGCAGGGCCGCCATCATGCCGCCCGGGAAGGTGACGTAGCCACCCATGCCGAGCACCACGTCGGGGCGCACGCGGCGGATCTGCGCCATGGCCTGGGCGAAGCCGCGCAGCAGGTTGAAAGGCAGCAGCAGCTTGCGCAGCAAGCCCTTGCCACGCAGCGCGGTGAAGCGTACCCAGGCCACGTCGTAGCCGCTGGCAGGCACGATGCGCGCCTCCATGCCATCCGGATGTCCCATCCAGACGACCTTCCAGCCGCGCTCGCGCAGGGCGTCGGCCACTGCGAGGCCGGGGTAGATGTGGCCACCGGTACCGCCAGCCATGACCATCAGCGTGGGCATCAGGCGTTGCCCCCCCGCATGATCTGGCGATTCTCCCAGTCGATGCGCAGCAGGATCGCCAGCGCCACGCAGTTGGCCAGGATGCCCGAACCGCCGAAGCTCATCAGCGGCAGAGTCAGGCCCTTGGTGGGCAGCAGCCCCATGTTCACGCCCATGTTGATGAAGGACTGCACGCCGATCCAGATACCGATGCCCTGGGCCACCAGCGCCGCGTAGGTACGCTCGAGGGTCACCGCCTGCTTGCCGATGGCGAAGGCGCGCTGGATAAGGATCGCGAAGAGCAGCACGACCAGGAACACCCCCGTGAAACCGAGTTCCTCGGCGATCACCGCCAGCAGGAAGTCGGTGTGGGCCTCGGGCAGGTAGAAGAGCTTCTCGATGCTGCCGCCCAGCCCCACGCCGAACCACTCGCCGCGGCCGAAGGCGATGAGCGCGTGGGACAGCTGGTAGCCCTTGCCGTAGGCGTCCTGCCAGGGATCCATGAAGCCCAGGATGCGCTGGCGCCGGTATTCGGAGAAGGTGATCAGCAGCACGAAGCCGATGGTCGCGACGACGGCCAGAAGCACGAACAGGCGCACGCTGATGCCGCCCAGGAAGAGCACGCCGAAGGCGATCGCGGTGATCACCACGAAGGCGCCGAAATCGGGCTCCTTGAGGAGCAGGAAGCCGACGAACAGGATCACCGCCGCCATCGGCGCGAAGCCCTGCTTGAAACTGCCCATCAACGGCAGCTTGCGGGTGGTGTAGTCGGCGGCGTAGAGCGCGGCGAAGAGCTTCATCAGCTCGGACGGCTGCAGGTTGACGACCCCCAGCGGCAGCCAGCGGCGGGCACCATTGACGTCGCGGCCGATGCCGGGGATCAGCACCACCAGCAACAGCACGACCCCGGCGATGAACAGCCACGGCGCCATCTCCTGCCACGCGCGCATGGGGATCTGGAACACCACCACGCCGGCAATGACGCCGATGGCCAGGAAGACCGCATGGCGGATCAGAAAATAGGCCGGCTGGTGGCCGAACATGCGGCTGCCTTCGGCGGTGGCGATGGAAGCCGAGAAGACCATGATCAGGCCCAGCAGCAGCAGCGCTGCGGCAGACCAGATCAGCCAGGGGTCGAGCTCCCGCGGCTGACCGAGGGGCTGTAGCAGGCGGTTGACCGCCCGGCTCGTCACCGGCGCAGCGCTATCCGAAGACGCCCGGGAGAAAAGACCCGAAAGGCTGGCAGCAAATTTCATGCGGGGCTGACTCCGGGCAGACGCTTCACCGCGTCGATGAAGACCTGGGCACGATGGGCATAGTTGCGGAACATGTCGAGGCTCGCGCAGGCGGGCGACAGCAGCACCACGTCAGCGGCCTGGGCACGGGCATCGGCGAGCAGCACGGCGGCGTCCATGTCGGCGGCGTGGATCAGCTCGACCCCGCAGCCGGCCACCGCGGCCTCGATGGCGGCGGCGTCGCGGCCGATCAGCACCACCGCCCGGGCGTAGCGGGCGAAGGCGCCCTTGAGGGGCGAGAAGTCCTGGCCCTTGCCGTCGCCGCCGGCGATCAGCACGACCTTGCGACGCAGGCCTTCGAGGGCGGCCACGGTGGCGCCCACGTTGGTGCCTTTGGAGTCGTCGTAATAGGTAACGCCGTCGGCCCGCTCGGCCACCTTCTCGACCCGGTGCGGCAGACCACGAAAAGCCTTGAGGGCCGCCACCAACCCGGCTCGCGGCAGGCCCGCGGCCTCGCAGAGGGCCAGCGCGGCGAGGGCATTGGCAACGTTATGGCTGCCGGCAAGCTGCATCCCGGAGCGCTCGACCAGCGGCTCGCTGCCGCGGGCCAGCCATTCGGTGCCGTCGACCTCCAGCACGCCGAAATCGTCCGGCCCGGCCGGGGCATCGAGCCCGAAGGTGAAAACCTTGCGCCCAGGCAGGGCCATCGCCACCACCCGCGCGTCGTCACGGTTGAGCACCTGCACGCCGTCGCCGGCAAAGACTGCGGCCTTGGTGGCGGCGTAGTCGTCGAGCCCGGTGTAGCGGTCGAGGTGGTCGTCGGTGACGTTGAGCACGGTGGCCGAGGCGGCGCCTAGGGCCGGCCCGGTCTCGAGCTGAAAGCTGGAGAGCTCGAGCGCCCAGGCCTGGGGCATCGGCTCGTCGGCATCCTGGCGGGCCATGATCACGTCGAGGGTGGCGGGGCTGATGTTGCCGGCCACCACGCCGTCCAGCCCCACGCCACGCAGCATCTCGCCGACCAGGGTGGTGGTGGTGGTCTTGCCGTTGGTGCCGGTGATCGCGATGAGCCGGGTGGTGTCGCGCACGCCGAGATCGGCCAGCGCCTGGCCAAACAGATCCATCTCGCCGATCACCGGAATGCCCCGCGCGCGCGCGGCCTGCACCAGAGGCTGGCGCGGGTCGAGCCCGGGGCTGATCGCAAGGCGGACGACACCATCCAGCAGGCTGTCGGCAAACGGGCCGGTGACGATCTCGGCCGTGGCGGCTTCGGCACGCAGGCGGTCGACGCCGGGCGGCATGTCGCGGGAATCCGCCACCCGCAGCGCTACGCCCTGCCGGGCCAGCCAGCGGGCCATCGCCAGGCCGGATTCGCCGAGGCCGAGAACGAGAGTGAGCTCAGGACGGGGCATGACCGCTTACCGCAGCTTGAGGGTGGACAGCCCGAACAGCACGAGCATGATGGTGATGATCCAGAAACGCACCACGACCTGGGTTTCCTTCCAGCCGCCCAGCTCGTAGTGGTGATGCAGAGGCGCCATCCGGAAGATGCGCTTGCCGCCGGTGTATTTGAAGTACAGCACCTGCACCATCACCGACAGGGCTTCGGCCACGAAGAGGCCGCCCATGATGAAGAGCACGATCTCCTGGCGCACGATCACGGCGATGGTGCCCATCGCGGCGCCGAGGGCCAGTGCCCCCACGTCGCCCATGAAGACCTCGGCCGGATAGGCGTTGAACCACAGGAAGCCGAGCCCCGCGCCGGCGATCGCGCCGCAGATGACGGCCAGCTCGCCCGCGCCCGGGATGTAGGGCACGCCGAGGTACTTGGAGAAACC
>JAEUNU010000062.1 GCA_016789125.1 Zoogloea sp.
AGGCCCTCGACCCGCTGATGCCCCGTTACGCCCTGACGGAACGGGAGGTCGAAGCCCTCGCCGCCTACCTGGGCAGGCTCGGCACCCGCCCGGCGCCGGGCGTGACCGAGGACGTGATCCACCTGGCCACCGTGCTGGCCCCGGACGCCCCACCCGGGCGCCGACAAGCCATGCTGGACGTGTTGCGGCACTGCATCGCCGAACACAGCCCGCGCCCCGGCACCGGGCGGCGCCCGTGGCGGCTGCACACCTGGACGCTGGACGGCCCGCCCTCCACGTGGCCGGCCCAGCTCACCCGGCATCAGCACGCCCAGCCGGTGTTCGCGCTGGTCGGCGGCATCGGACGCGAATGGGCGCCGGTGCATCACTTCTGCGAGGCCGAGAGCCTCCCCTGCCTCTTCCCGAACACCGACGCCCCCGGGCCGGCGCCCCGCCACGCCATCTATCTCTCACCCGGCGTGGCGGTGGAGGGGCGCGTGATGGCGCGCTACCTGGAGGAGCAGCCCCGCCCCCCGCGGCGGCTGGTGCAGATTTTTGCCGCGGAAGACATCGGCCGCCACGGCGCTATGGCGCTGTCTGCCGAGCTGCCCACAGCCGAACGCCTCGACCTGGCGCCGGGCGCGCCCCTGCCCCCGCTGGCCGAGGGCGACGCGCTGGCCCTGTGGCTGCCCCACGGCGCGCTGCGGGACTTCCTGGCCGCGCACCCTGCCCTGCCGCAGGAAGTGCCGGTGCTGGTGTCGGCCACCCTCGGTGAGCTGGAGCGGCGCGACGAAACCGGCATCGGCGCCATCGCCATCCGCCAGCTGCGGGTGATCCACCCCTTCGACGCCCCGGCGCGACGGCTGGCGCGGATGGTCTTCAACCTCGGGGGCTGGATGAGCGGCCGCGGGCTCAGCCTCGCCCGCGACACCGAGCGCCTGCAGGGCGACACCTGGTCGGCCTGCGCGGTCACCGCCCGCGCCCTTTACACCCTGGACACCAGCCCCTCGCGGGAGGCGCTGCTGGAGCGGGTCGAGGACGCCTACGCCGGCGCCACCACCACCGCCTACCCACGCTTCACCCTCGGCCCCGGCCAGCGCTACGGCTCCAAGGGCGCCTATGTGATGCGCATCGGCGCGGACGACCGGCTGGAGGTGGAGGGGGACTGGGTGGTGCCGTAGGGGCGCTTTCACCGGGCCGGGCGATGGTGTCTCCCAGTCCGGGGCCAGAGGCCGTGGGCGGTCTGGCATCGCGCTGGCCGGGGTACGGCTCCAGGGTGGCTTGGCGCAACCCGCGGGGCGGTGTTCTCGGATGGGGACCCAGCGTTTTCCGTTTGATTGGCACTCCGCCAGCCGGGCCCAGGCCGGCGGCCCCCCCCTTGTTCTCCAGCCACAAACAGACGACACCACCACCCAACCAGACAAAACGGCCAGGCCACCCGAGAGTGCGCCTGGCCGAAGCACGCAGCCGGCAGACGGGGCGCCGCCCGCCTTACTGCACGACGAAGCGACGCATCATCTCGTGGTCTTCATGGGACAGGATGTGGCAGTGCCACACGTACTCGCCGGGCCGGTCGAAGGTGGCGACGATGCGGGTCACCTGGCCCGGGTAGGCCAGCACGGTGTCTTTCCTGCCCTGCTCGTTGGGCAGAGCGGGTGTTGCGGCACCGGTGAGCGCGATGTTGGTGAGATAGCCGCCGCTGGCCACGCCGCCGGGGCCCATCGGCTTGGGCTGCAGCACGCCGGTGAAGCCCTGGCGGTCGAGCACGCGGAAGTCGACCAGGTGCAGGTGGATCGGGTGGGCGTCCACCGTAGTGTTGTAGAGCTCCCAGATCTCGGTGCTGCCGTTGGCGATGGTCTCGGTGACCGGGTCGGTGTACAGGAAGGTGCCAAAGCCCGCGCCGGCCGGGTTGCCCGGCGCCGGATTGACAGTGCCGAGCATGGTCTGCAGGCGGCCGTAGGCGTCGGTGCCTTCGAACAGCATCAGCTTGCGAACCTTTGCGTTGGCGAGCTGGGGCACCGGCAGGCGGCCATGCACCGGGCGCAGGTTGGAAGGCACCCTGTTGCCGGTGAGGATGGACAGGCTGAAGCCGAAGAAGCCGAGGGGTTTGGTGACACTGAAGGCCATCACCCGGTCGGTGCTGCCGGCCACCGGCGGCGCCCCGTTGGGGAAGGGCGTGTTGGCGCTGTTCATCATGATGACCTTGCCGTGCCTCGAGTTGACGACCGTGGAGAAGTCCACGAGCACGTCGGCCCGTTCGCCCGGCGCGAGGACCAGGCTGGTGAGGGCCACCGGGCTGTTCATCAGGCCCAGGTCGGTGCCGATCTGCCAGAAGGTGAGGCGGGTGGCCGGCGACTTCTCGAGGGCGAAGCCGAGGGTATACACGCGCGAGTCGGAGCCGTTGAGCAGGCGCAGCCGGTACATCCGCCTCTCGCAGTAGAACAGCGGCCAGGGCACGCCGTTGGCCACGATCACGTCGCCGAAGAATTCCGGCAGGTGGGTGGGGTTGGGCGCCTGGGGGTTGGCCGGGTCGGTGGCCGGGTAGTTGAGGCCGCCGCTGGCGTTGAACTGGCGGTCCTGGATGCAGATCGGCAGCTCGTAGGGGTAGCCCGGCAGCTGGCCGGAGGCGACCAGGAAGTCTTCGTTGAGGTCGCGGATGAAGTAGTTGCCCGCCAGACCCATGTACACGTTGAGGCGGGTCACGCCGAGGGCGTGGTCGTGGTACCACAGGTGGGCGGCTTCCTGCCGGTTGTCGAAGGTGTAGGTGGCGCTGAAGAGGCGGCCGCGGTAGTCGGGCATGCCGTCCTTGTTCACGTCGGGCGACGCCCAGGCTTCGGGCAGGCCGTCGCTGGCGCTCACCTGGTCACCGCCGTGGCGGTGGGCCACCAGCGGCACCGGGGCGCGGCCGCCGAGGTTGCCGGGGTTGGCCCAGTCGATGGTGGTGTCCACCGGCAGGCGGTGGGGCAGCGGGCCGGCGCTGTTCATCAGCTCGTTCACGTAGCGCACGGTGATCGGGATGCCCCGGCGCACGTTGAAGGTTCGCCCAGGGTAGGACGGCGCCTGGCCGTTGGAGCCGTAGCCCCACAGGGTGGTGTTGAGCGCGGCGCCGGTGGCCGGGTCGGCGAGCCCGAGGGCAGCCTGGAACTCGCGGATCCGCAGCGTGTAGGACGTACCCAGGAGCGTGTCGGGCGCGAACAGGTTGGCCGGGTCGAGGGGGTTGGGCATCACCCGGGTGAACTGCCGCTGCCGGGCGCCCTGGAGCAGCGCCGGCGCCGTCTGGGCGAAGCTCCAGGGTGAGATGAGCGACGCGAGGAGCCCCGCACTGCCAGCTTTGAGAAGTTTGCGTCGGCTTACCATTCAGGTTCTCCCCTTTGAGTTCAACGGTGATGTTCAGGATTCAGGTGCTGTAGCATTTCGATGCAATATAGCCCTCGACTTTCTCATTAATGCAAAAATATTGATGAATTTTCCATATTTATCATATGGAAAATCGGTCGCCCGGGGCTGCCCCGCGCCGGGAATCTGGCCGCAGCGTCTGCCCCGGAGCCGTCAGCCGCGGCTGAGTGGCGTCCAGCGATAGTCCCGGAAGGCGGCCAGGGCCTCCTCCGCCGGCTGATCGACGCGCAGCGCGAAGCTGTCGAAGCCTGACCGCTGGAGGAAGTACAACTGGTCGCGCAGCACGTCGCCCACCGCCCGCAGCTCGCCCGCGTAGCCGTGCCGGCCGCGCAGCAAGCGGGCCAGCGAGTAGCCCCGCCCGTCGGTGAACACCGGGAAGCGGATGGCGATCAGCGGGAGCGTGGCCAGCCAGGGCAAGAGCGGCGCCAGGCCGTCGTCCGGGGCAAGCCACACGCCGGTTCGGGCGGCGTCGAGGCCGGGCCGGTGGGCCTGCCACACGGCCGACGGCAGGATCAGGTGCTCGCCCGGTGCGGGCGCCGGCGCCTCGTCGGCATCGAGCCAGCGCCAGCAATCCTCGATGAACTGCCCGTCACGGATCAGCCGGCTCATGCCGCAGCTCCGTAAACCCGCGCCTTGAAGGGCGCCAGCCCGATGCGCTCGACCACCTCGATGAAGGGCTCGCCCTCGGCCCGGGCGGCGAGGTAAACCTCCAGCAGGCGCTGGATCACGTCGGGGATCTGCCCCGCGGCGAAGGCCGGGCCGATCACCCGCCCCAGCGCGGCGCCCTCCCCCTCCCGGCCGCCGACCGTAACCTGGTACCACTCCTCCTTGTTCTTATCCACGCCGAGGATGCCGATGTGGCCGATGTGGTGGTGGCCGCAGGCGTTCACGCAGCCCGACAGGTTGAGCTCCAGCGGCCCGAGGTCGAAGAGGTAGTCCAGGTCGTCGAAGCGCTGCTGGATGGCGGCCGCCACCGGGATGGAGCGGGCGTTGGCCAGGGAGCAGAAATCCCCGCCCGGGCAGCACACCAGGTCGGTCAGGAGCCCGATGTTGGGCGTGGCCAGCCCGAGGGCCCGGGCGCCCCGCCACAGGGCCGGCAGGTCGCGACGGGCGACGTGGGGCAGCACCAGGTTCTGTTCGTGGCTGACCCGGATCTCGCCGGCGCTGTAGCGTTCGGCCAGGTTGGCGATGCCGTCCATCTGCTCGGCGGTGGCGTCGCCCGGGGGCACGCCGGCCTTCTTGAGGGACAGGGTGACGACGGCGCGGCTGGCGTCCCGGTGGGCGCTGACGTTGCGCGCCTGCCAGCGGGAGAAGGCGCGATCATGGGCGCGGTCGCGGGCCGGATCGTCAGCCAGGTCGTCGCCGGGAGCAGGCACGGCGTCGTGACGGGCGAAGAAGGCTTCCATGCGGCGGAAGGTCTCTTCGCTCAGGGTAGCCGGGCCGCCGCGGGTCCACGCCCATTCGTCCTCGACCTCCTGCGCGAAGCCTTCTAGGCTAAGGTCCTTCACCAGGATCTTGATCCGCGCCTTGTACTTGTTGTCGCGCCGGCCGTGGCGGTTGTAGACCCGCAGGATGGCCTCGAAGTAGTTGAGGAGCTCCTCGCGGGGCAGGAAGTCCTTGAGCAGCCGGCCGACCATCGGCGTGCGCCCGAGGCCACCGCCGACGTGGATCTCGAAGCCGATCCGGCCATCGGCAGCGTGCCGCGCGCGGGCGCCGATGTCGTGGAAGCGCACCGCCGCCCGGTCTTCGGCGCCGCCCGAGATGGCGATCTTGAACTTGCGCGGCAAGAACATGAACTCCGGCGCCAGCGTGGACCACTGGCGGACGATCTCGCAGTAGGGGCGCGGGTCGAAGAGCTCGTCGGCGGCGACGCCGGCGAAGGGGTCGGTGGTGATGTTGCGGATGCAGTTGCCGGAAGTCTGGATCGCGTGCATCTGCACCGTGGCCAGCTCGGCCAGGATGTCGGGCACCTCCTCGAGGCGCACCCAGTTGAACTGGATGTTGCAGCGGGTGGTGAAGTGGCCGTAGCCGCGGTCATAGCGGCGGGCAATGTCGGCCAGCTTGCGCAGCTGCGGGGCGGCCAGCGTGCCGTAGGGGATCGCCACCCGCAGCATGGGCGCATGGCGCTGCACGTAGAGGCCGTTCTGCAGGCGCAGCGGGCGGAACTCGTCTTCGGACAGGCGGCCGCCGAGGAAGCGGCCCATCTGGTCGCGGAACTGGGCGACCCGGTCGTCCACCAGCTGCTGGTCGGTTGGGTTGTAGCGGTACATGGCGTGAGAAAGTGGGCTCAGGGGAAGACGAAGGTGCTGCTCTCGGTGACCCGGGTGGCCGGGTCCTGGCGGGCGCTGATGTGGAAGCGGATCGGCCGGGCGCCGGCCGGGGCGCTGTCGGCGGGCGCCGCCACCGTCACCTGCACCGCGCGGATGCCGCCCGGCTCGCCGGCAAAGCGCTGCGGCCCGACGAGGGCGATGCCGGGCAGGCCGCTCACCTCGATGTCGAAATCGCGGGCCTCCTCGGCCAGGTTGGCGAGCTTCAGGGTGTAGGCGTTCTCGATGCGCCCGTCGGCGGCCTCGCGGGCCAGGCT
>JAEUNU010000088.1 GCA_016789125.1 Zoogloea sp.
AAGGCCCGCCGCATCGAGACCCGTTTCCCGGATCCGGGCGCGAACCCCTACCTGTGCTTCGCCGCGCTGATGATGGCCGGCCTCGACGGCATCCAGAACAAGATCCACCCGGGCGACCCGGCCGACAAGAACCTCTACGACCTGCCGCCGGAAGAAGACGCGCTCATCCCGACCGTCTGCTCCAGCCTCGAAGAAGCCCTGGCTGCCCTCGACAAGGATCGTGAGTTCCTGACCCGCGGCGGTGTGTTCAGCAACGACTTCATCGACTCGTTCATCGCCCTCAAGCAGGACGAAGTCAATCGTCTGCGCGTTGAAGTGCACCCGGTCGAGTTCGAGATGTACTACGCCATCTGATCCTCTCCGATCAGTGCCTGGTCAGCCTGCTGGCCGGGCCGTGCGTTACGAAAGGACGGGCTTCGGCTCGTCCTTTTTTGTTTTGACGAACGGTGCTGAACTGCCTTTGTCATCGTCGGACGCGGCCTTTAAACTATTTGTGCCCCTGATCATCGGTCTCGACAATGAATTCACGACTTCTCCTGCTGCTGGCTGTGCTGGCCTGCTCTCCTCTGGCGAGGGCGGACATCTTCAAGTGTGTCGATGAAGCCGGTCATGTCACCTACACCAACAGCCGCGGCCCCGGGAAAGGCTGCACCACCCTGGCCCGCGACCAGGCCGTCTCCTCGGTGCCCGGCGGCAGCGGGCTGGCGCGCCCGACGCCGGTGCCGGCGCCCCAGAGTGGTGCATCGGCCGGTGCGGCAAATTTTCCGCGTATCGATTCGGGCACCCAGAAGGCGCGCGACGGTGATCGCCGGCGTATCCTCGACCAGGAGCTGAGCACCGAGCAGCGCAGCCTGGAGGCTGCCCGGCGCGAACTCGAGGAACAGGAATCCTCCCGCAACGGCGCCGATCGCAGTTCGGCGCGCGCGGCGGAGCGGGTCCAGCCCTATCGGGACAAGGTTCAGCTGCACGAGCGTAACGTCGAGGCCCTGCGGCGCGAAATCTCGAATCTACGCTGACCGTAGTAGCCTTCTGTGGCGGAGATGGGTTGATGTGGTCTGCTTCTTGCATTGGTCAGCGCTATGCAAAACGACCTGCCCGATATCGCCCCCTCAGTCTTCTCCGGCCTGGAGCTCCTGTCTTCGGCCGTGGTGCTGGTGGACGACCAGCTCGTGGTCCGCTACCTCAATCCGAGTGCCGAAAACCTGTTCGCAACCAGCAGCCGCAAGATCGTCGGCTATTCCCTGCGGCGCCTCATCGGTGAGCCGGCCGGCCTCGAGGGGGCGCTCAACAACGTCCTGCGCGACAACTGGAGCTACACCGGGCACAACCTGAAGGTGCTGCGTTCCGGTATGGAAACCCTGCACCTCGATTGCACCGTAACGCCGGTCGAGGTTGTCGAGGCGCGCCTGTTGCTCGAGTTTCGCCCGATGGACGCCCAGCTCAAGGTGGCCCGGGAGGAGCAGCTCGCCCATCAGCAGCAGGCCAACCGGGAGCTCGTGCGCAACCTGGCCCACGAGATCAAGAACCCCCTCGGCGGCATCCGCGGCTCGGCCCAGTTGCTCGAGCGGGAGCTGGACGACCCGCAGCTGCGCGAATACACCCAGGTGATCATCGCCGAGGCCGACCGTCTGCAGGACCTGATGAACCGGCTGCTCACCTCCCACCGCATGATGCAGCCGACCCAGCTCAACCTGCACGACGTCATCGAGCGGGTGCGCCGCCTGATCCTGGCCGAGTTTCCCTCCGTCGAGGTGCGGCGCGACTACGACACCAGCCTTCCGTCCGTCACTGGCGACCGGGAGCAGCTCATCCAGGCGATCCTCAACATTGCCCGCAACGCCGCCCAGGCCATGCAGGGCTGCGGCGAGATCGTGATGCGGACCCGTGCCGCGCGCCAGGTCACGCTGGCCAAGCGCCGCTTCAAGCTGGCCGTGCAGCTGCAGGTGATCGACAACGGCCCGGGCATTCCGGACGACATCCGCGACCGGATCTTCTACCCGCTGGTTTCCGGGCGGGAGAACGGCAGCGGCCTGGGCTTGTCGCTGGCGCAAAGTTTCATCGAGCAGCATCACGGGGCGATCGAGGTGGAGTCCCGGCCCGGCCGGACCTGCTTCACGCTCTTCATTCCGATCACCAGGGAGACGGATGCGTGACCCATCGGGTCTGAAGCACCATAATGGTGCGCCCGAGTCCACCAAGCCGCCCCTTCCCCCTCTATTTTTGTGTGTGCAACCGACATGAATGCAGTCTGGATAGTTGACGACGATCGCTCGATCCGCTGGGTGCTCGAAAAGGCCCTCGCGCGGGAGGAGATTCCGTACAAGAGCTTTGGCTCGGCCGCCGAGGTGCTGGCCGCCCTTGACGGCGCCTGCCCGCCACCGCGGGTGCTGGTGTCGGACATCCGGATGCCCGGCGAGTCGGGGCTGTCGCTGCTCTCCAAGATCAAGGCGCGCTTTCCGCACATCCCGGTCATCATCATGACCGCCTACTCCGATCTCGACAGTGCGGTGGCGGCCTTCCAGGGCGGAGCCTTCGAATACCTGCCCAAGCCCTTCGACGTGGACCAGGCTGTCGAGCTGGTGCGGCGCGCCATCGAGGAGAGCGCCCACCAGGGCGGTGCCGTCGAGGAGCTCAGCTCGGTGCCGGAGATCCTCGGCCAGGCGCCGGCGATGCAGGAAGTCTTCCGCGCAATCGGTCGCCTGTCCCAGTCCCACGCCACGGTGCTCATCAACGGCGAATCCGGCTCCGGCAAGGAACTCGTGGCCCGGGCGCTGCACCGGCACAGCCCGCGGCGGGATGCGCCCTTCATCGCCATCAACACCGCGGCGATCCCTCGCGACCTGCTTGAATCCGAGCTCTTCGGCCACGAGCGGGGCGCCTTCACCGGTGCCCAGGCCATGCGCCGGGGCCGCTTCGAGCAGGCCGAGGGTGGCACCCTGTTTCTCGACGAGATCGGCGACATGCCGGCCGAACTGCAGACCCGCCTGCTGCGGGTGCTGTCCGACAACAACTTCTACCGGGTCGGTGGCCATCAGCCGATCCGCGCCAACGTGCGGGTCATTGCGGCCACCCACCAGAACATGGAGGAGCGGGTGCGCCAGGGCCTGTTCCGGGAAGACCTGTTCCACCGCCTCAACGTGATCCGGCTGCGCCTGCCGCCGCTCCGCGAGCGGCGCGAGGACATCCCGACCCTTGCCAAGCACTTCATCTCCCTGTCGGCCCAGGAGCTCGGCGTCGAGGCCAAGCGCCTGTCGGAAGCGACCCTAAAGTATCTGCAGAGCCTGGATTTTCCCGGCAACGTGCGGCAGCTCGAAAACCTCTGCCACTGGCTCACCGTGATGGCGCCGGGGCAGACCGTCGAGGTAGTCGATCTGCCCCCCGAGCTCAAGGACCACCCGGTGCGCGATCAGCCGGCCAACTGGGGTGAGGCCCTGATGGCCGAGGTCGACCGGGCGCTGGCCCAGAGCCCGGGCGAAGTCTTCGACCTGCTCAACCGCGACTTCGAGCGCATCCTGATCCGTCGTGCCCTCAATGCCACCGGCGGGCGGCGCATCGAGGCGGCCCAGCTGCTCGGCATCGGCCGCAACACCATCACCCGCAAGATCCAGGAGCTCGGCCTCGAAGAGCCGGACCACGCCTGACGGCGGCTCGCGCCGGCGACGCGGGTCAGGCCGGGTCGCGTGCGGTTTTGGGTACGAGGCGCTCCCCACGCCCGCCGCCATCCTCCATAATCGGCGCCTCGTT
Organism: Zoogloea sp.; assembly: GCA_016789125.1. GTDB lineage: Bacteria > Pseudomonadota > Gammaproteobacteria > Burkholderiales > Rhodocyclaceae > Zoogloea. The sequence goes on from JAEUNU010000088.1 coordinate 3,745, forward strand.
ACATCGTGCCGGGTGCCGAACCTTGGACCATTCGAACTATGCAGCCCTCGACAGGGCTGAGGTGGCTGCCGCGCTGGGCGGGCTGGCTGCCGCGTTCTCCGTCGAAATCCTGCCGGAGTGCGATTCCACCAACAGCCGTCTGCTCGCCGACCCACCGCCCGAGGATGGGCGTATCGCCGTCCTTGCCGCCGATCGTCAGACGGCCGGGCGTGGGCGGCGGGGGCGAGCGTGGCAATCCTGGCCAGGGGCCGGCCTGACTTTTTCCGTGTTGTGGCACTTCGCGCCCGGCGCCCCCGTTCCGGCGGGCCTGTCGCTGGTGGTGGGGCTGGCGGTGGCGCGCACGCTCGAAGAGCTGGGGGTCGTGGGCGTCCAGCTCAAATGGCCCAACGACGTGCTCGTGAACGGCCACAAGATCGCCGGTATCCTGATCGAGCTCGTCTCGGGCCGCGGCCGACCCTTGGCGACAGTGATCGGTGTGGGCATCAACCTGCGATTGCCCCCGGATGCGGAGATCGAATCGGCCTTCGGGGTCACAGATCTGGCGCGCTGCCTGGATGCGCCACCGTCGGCGAGCCGGCTCCTCGGCCTGGTGCTGGCGCAGCTGCATCACTTCGTCGGCATTTGTGCGATGGCCGGCTTCGACGGCCTCCGCGGTGCCTGGCAGCAGCGCAATGCCTTTGCCGACCTGCCGGTGCGCATTCTCGGCGAGGCCGAGCCACTTGCCGGCACTTGTGTCGGCGTGGACGTCGATGGCGCCCTGCTGCTGCAGACGCCCGACGGCCTGCGCCGGGTGCTGTCCGGTGACGTCTCCCTGAGGGGGGCTTGATGGATCTGCTGCTCGACGCCGGCAACACGCGCCTCAAGTGGGGCTTGCGCGACGAGTCCGGCTGGCGTGGCCAGGGGGCGGTTGCCACCGGCGAGCCCGACGGTCTGACGGCCGTGCTTGCGGCCGCGGGCCCGATCCGGCGAGTCCTCGGGGCCAACGTGGCGGGGGCCGGGGTGGCCGCGCGGCTGGCGGAAATTCTGGGGGAGTGGGGCCTCGTGCCGGCCTGGATCGAGCCGTCAGTGTCGGCCTTCGGCGTGCATAACCGCTACCTCGACCCGGCCCGCCTGGGGGCCGACCGCTGGGCGGCCTTGGTCGGCGCGCGGGCGCTGCACGGCGCGGCGGCACTGGTGGTCACTTCCGGCACCGCCACCACCGCCGACGTGCTCGACGGCGAGGGGGTGTTCCAGGGCGGAGTGATCCTGCCCGGGCTCGACCTCATGCGCAGCTCGCTGGCCCGCGATACTGCCCAGCTGCCCTTTGCCGACGGGCGTTTCGAGGCGCTGCCGCGGCGCACCGCCGACGCCATCGTGAGCGGCTGCCTGCATGCCCAGGTCGGCGCCATCGAGCGCATGTTCCGCCGGGTGGCGGCCGAGGCGGGGGCCGTCTGTCTGCTCAATGGCGGTGCGGCGGGCAGCCTCGCGCCCTTGCTCGAGATCCCGCTGCGGCGGGTGGACAACCTGGTGCTCGAAGGTCTCGGCTGCATGCTCTCTGAATTGTGAGCGCGTGTGACGGCCTGCCTGCAGGGCCTTGGGACGCCTTTTCCGGCCGACCGTGATGGGTTAGTCTTGCGCCCATGGCCCAATTACGTGTAATCGTCATCGCCCTGATGTTCGCCAATCTGCTGGCCCTGGCCATCTGGAAGGGCTGGCTCGGTGGCGGGGCATACCCCGGCGAGCCGGAACGCCTGAGCAATCAGCTCAATCCCGAGAGGATGCGCCTCGTTGCCGACGTGCGCCCGGTGCCCGCGCCGGTTGCCGCTGCGTCTGTGCCGCCAGTGTCACCCGCTGTGCCGGAGCTGCCCTCGCCACCGACCGCACCCGTACCGGTTGTCGAAAATCCCGCCCCGCCGGGCTGCGTGGCCTTCGGGGGCGTGAGCGCGGCGCAGCTCGCGGAGATCAACGCCCGCATCGCCAGCGCCGGGCCTGGTTTCAAGTTGACCGAGAGCCGCAGCGGGGCCGCCTCGTCCTGGTGGGTGCACGTCCCGCCCCTGGGCAGCAAGGAGGCGGCCGAGCGCAAGGCGGCAGAGATCCGCAAACTCGGCGTGGATGACCTGTTCATCGTCCAGGACCCGGGGCCGGCGCAGTTCGCCATCTCCCTAGGCCTTTACAGGAACGAAACCCAGGCTAACCGCCTGCTGGAAAGCCTGCGGGAGAAGGGCGTCCGCTCGGCCCAGGTGGCTGGCCGCGGTGCCACGGCCTTGCGGGTCGAGTTGCGGGGCCCGAGCGACAGCCTCGCCACCCTCGCCAGCGATCTCTCCGAGCGCCTGCGTGGCGCAAACCGACTCGAGTGCAGCCCATGAGCGAGACGCCCTTCGTCGTCGGCCTGACCGGCGGCATCGGCAGCGGCAAGAGCGCGGCTGCCGATCTCTTTGCGGCCCGCGGGGGCCTGATGGTCGACACCGACCAGATCGCCCACCAGCTCACCGCTCCCGGCGGTACGGCGATGGACGCGATTCGCCAGACCTTCGGCAATGGCGTGGTGGCGGCGGATGGCGCCCTCAACCGGGCGGCGATGCGGGCCCTGGCGTTTGAAGATCCCGATGTCCGCAAGCGCCTCGAAGCGATCCTGCACCCCATGATCCGCGCCGAGAGCGAGCGCCTGTGTCTGGCTGCCACAACGCCCTACGTGATGCTGGTGGTGCCCCTGCTGATCGAGTCCGGCACTTATCGGCAGCGGGTGCGGCGCCTGTGCGTGGTTGATTGCCCCGAGGAGGTCCAGGTGGCACGGGTGATGCAGCGCAGCGGCCTCGAGGAGCGCCAGGTGCGGGCCATCATGGCGGCCCAGGCGAGCCGGGCCGAGCGGCTCGCCGCCGCCGACGACGTGATCGACAACGGAGGCAGCTACGAACAGCTCGCGGCCCAGGTGGAGAGCCTCCATGCGGCCTACCTGCAGCTGGCGGCGAAGGCCGGGGCCATATGATATGATTCGCGCGGGTCGGACCGACGCCGACCGCTCAAATCCAACCCCTCCTCATTCAGGCGCGCGCGTGATCACCTACGAATATCCGCTCAACGAGAGGATCCGCACGCTTCTCCGCCTTGAGGACCTGTTCGAGAAAGTCGCCCACTTTGTCCGCGCGGCGGGCTCCCTCGAACACCATGTGGCGCTCATCACCCTGTTCGAGATCCTCGAAGTGGCCAGCCGGGCCGATCTCAAGGTCGACCTCGTCCAGGAGCTCGAGCGCCAGCGGCAGATTTTGCTGTCCTTCCGCAACAATCCGGAGATCTCCGAGGAAGCCCTGTCCGGTGCCCTCTACGAGATCGAGCAGGCGTCCGCCTCGCTGCTGGCGATGGCCGGCAAGACGGGGCAGTACCTGCGCGAGAACGAGTGGCTGATGAACATCCGCAGCCGCGCGGCGATTCCCGGCGGCGCCTGCGAGTTCGATCTGCCGTCCTATCACCACTGGCTCAACCGTGACGTGGAGGCGCGCCGCCACGATCTGATGGCCTGGGTCCAGCCCCTGCTGCCGATCCGCGACGGGCTGGCGATCGTGCTGCGCCTGCTCCGAGCCAGCGGCCGCCCGGAGCCCCTGGTGGCGCCGCGTGGCGCCTTCCAGCAGACCATGGGCGGTCGCAGCGCGCAGATGATCCGCATCCGCCTGCACGGCAGCGCCATGTGCGTGCCCGAGACCAGCGCCAACAAGTACGCCCTCAACGTCCGCTTCATGCACGCCGAGACCGTTACCCGGCCGGGGCAGGTGAATGTTGATGTTTCCTTCGAGCTGACTTTTTGCAATCTATGACCGAGTCGTCCGCCAAGCCGCGCAAGGTGCGTTGCCCGACCTGTGGTGCCGATGTGGTGTGGAGCGCCGAAAGCCCCTATCGCCCTTTTTGTTCCGAGCGCTGCCGGCTGATCGACCTGGGCGCCTGGGCAACCGACAAATACCGGGTCGAGGGCGAGACGCCCCTCGACGATAGTTCGGATCCACTTCGCCACACCCACTGACAAAAGCGGCCACCACGGCCGCTTTTGTTTTGTGAGGGGCAAGAGGTAAGAGGTCGTCAGCCTTGCCAGATCGCCCGTATCCCCGCGACGCCGTGGGCGCCGCTGGCCTTGGCCGTGCTGAGGTCGTCGGCCGAGAGGCCGCCCAGGGCGAAGACCGGCATCGGCAGCCGGGTGATCATTTCCGAAAAGGCCGGCCAGCCCAGGGCACTGCGCTCCGGGTGGCTGAGTGTCGGCTTGACGGCGCCGAGGAGGGCGTAATCCAGCTCCAGGCTGGCGGCCTTTTCGAGGTCGCTGCGGGTGTGGCAGGAGGCGCCGACCCACTCGAAATCGGGTCGGGTGGCGGTGCCCGTCAGGCTGCTCGCCGTCAGGTGCAGGCCGTCGGCTCCGGTGCGTTGGGCCAGCGCTGCGTCGCCGTTCACCAAGGCCAGTGCGCCGGCTGCGTGGCAGCGCTCGACGACGGCGTGGGCGAAGCGCTCGCGGTCAGCTTCGGGCAGCGCCGGTTCACGGATCTGCACGAGGCGCAGGCCGGCGGCGAGGGCAGCATCGAGGCGCGCCAGCTGGGCGTCGATGCCGATCTCGCCGGCGTGGGTGATGCCGAAGATGCGCGGCAGGCGCAGGGCCTTCAGGATCGGGCCGTTGGCCGGCAGCATGGGGCCGACGTCCATCGCATCGGCCCGCTGCCAGCTGAGGGCCGAATGCACCCGGTCGTGGATCTCGCCGCGCCAGGCGCTGACCTCGAAGAAATGCAGGCTGACGTGGGCGTGTTCATACACATGCTCGCGGGTGATCCACGGGTAGGCCGTTTCCACCTGCATGCCGAGCTCCTCGTCCAACTCGCGGATCAGGGCGTCCCGCGGGGTTTCGCCGGGTTCGACCTTGCCGCCGGGGAATTCCCAGTAGCCGGGGTAGAAAGTGTCGGGGGCGCGCTGGCCGAGCAGGAAGCTGCCGTCGGGGCGGGTGATCACCGCGGCGGCCACATGGACGATCTTCCTCATTCTGCGTAGTGCCCTGCGTAATCCCGGGCGAACTGCCAGGCCACCCGGCCGCTGCGCGAGCCGCGCAGCAGGGCCCACTGCAGCGCTTCGCCGCGGGCGCCGGCGACGGCCTCGGGCGGCACGCCGAACTCGCCGAGCCAGTGGTTCACCACCTTGAGGTATTCGTCCTGGCTGAAGGGGTAGAAGGAAATCCACCGCCCGAAACGCTCGGAAAGCGAGATTTTCTCCTCGACCGCCTCGGCCGGGTGCACCTCGCCGTCTAGGTGCTTGGTGGCGGCGTTCTCGGCAAAATATTCCGGCATCAGGTGGCGGCGGTTGGAGGTAGCGTAGATCAGCACGTTGTCGGGCACCGCCGCCAGCGAGCCGTCGAGGACGCTCTTGAGGGCCTTGTAGGCGGGCTCGCCGTCTTCAAATGAGAGGTCGTCGGTGAACAGGATGAAGCGCTCCGGCCGGCCGTGGAGCAGCTCGACGATGTCGGGCAGGTCGATGAGATCGTCCTTGTCCACCTCGATGAGGCGCAGGCCATCGGCGGCGAACTCGGTGAGCAGGGCCTTCACCAGCGATGACTTGCCGGTGCCGCGGGCGCCGGTGAGGAGCACGTTGTTGGCACGTTTGCCGGCCAGGAACTGGCGGGTGTTGGCGACGATACGGGCTTTCTTGTCGTCGATGTCCTGCAGGTCATCAAGGCGGATCTGGTGCGGGCGGGGCACCGGCACCAGCGCTGCCGACTTGTGCTTGCGGCGCCAGCGGAAGGCGGTGGAGGCGGCCCAGTCGGGGGCGCTGGGTTCGGCCGGGAGCAGGCCTTCGAGGCGCTCGAGCAGGCGCTCGGCGCGGGCCAGGAATTGGTTGAGGTCAGTCATGGGGCAGGGTGTCGGTGTCTTTGTTCTTCGGCGCGCGCAGGGCCAGCCATACGATGGCGAGGAGCACCGCGGCGATGCCGATTTCGACGCCGATCAGCCACATGCTGCGCTCCTTTCGTAAGCCCGGGCCGGCGTGGCGCTGGTTATACTCGGGCGGCTAATGATTGCACGCCACGAGTGTACCCCATCCATGTTTCCCGTTTTTCGTCCTGCCCGCTCCATCCGCCTGATTCCCGCGCTTGTCGCGCTGCTCCTCACTGCCTGTGCGACGGCTCCGCGCCCGGCCGGCGAGCCGCAGCCCCGCCCGGCGCCCGCGCCGGCCCCTTCGACGCAGCCGGCAGCGCCTGCCGGTGGCGCCCCGGCGCCCCAGGCGCTGGCCCGTCCGCTGCAGGCTGCCAGCTGGGCTGACTTGCCCGGCTGGGGTGCCGATCGTCATGACGAGGCCTGGCCGGCCTTCATGGCTTCCTGCCGCGCGCTGGCCCGGCAGCCGGTGTGGCAGCCGGTCTGCGAGGCGGCCCGAGGGCTGGGCGAGCGCCCCGGCGCCGCTGCCGCCCGGGCCTTCTTCGAGGCACGCCTGACGCCGTGGCGGGTGAGCAATGCCGACGGCAGTCGCGAAGGCCTCGTAACCGGCTACTACGAGCCCCTCATCAAAGGCAGCCGGAGCCGCTCGAAGGCTTACGCCTGGCCCGTGCTCGGAGTGCCCGACGACCTGCTCAACCTCGATCTGTCGGAGGTCTATCCGGAGCTGAAGGGCCAGCGGGTGCGCGGCCGGCTGGTCGGCAACAAGGTGCTGCCGTATTACTCCCGCGCCGACATCGACCGGCTGAAGGAGCGCTTCGCCGGCAAGACCCTGCTGTACGCCGAGGACGCGGTGGAGCTGTTCTTCCTGCAGGTGCAGGGCTCCGGCCGGGTGCAGCTGCCCGACGGCAGCATCGTGCGCCTGGCCTACGCGGACACCAACGGCCACCCCTACCAGTCGATCGGCCGCTGGCTGGCCGACAAGGGCGAGCTGCGCGTCGAGCAGGCGTCGATGGAGGGCATCAAGAGCTGGGCGCGGGCCAACCCGGGGCGCCTGCAGGAGATGCTCAACGCCAACCCGAGCTACATCTTCTTCCGCGAGGCGCCGGCCGGCAACGGTGGGCCGGTCGGGGCGCTGGGCCAGCCGCTCACCGAAGGCCGCAGCATGGCGGTGGACCCGCGCAGCATTCCGCTGGGCGCGCCGGTGTTCCTGGCGACCACCCATCCACGCAGCACCCAGCCGCTCCAGCGCCTGATGCTGGCCCAGGATACCGGCAGCGCGATCAAGGGCGGCGTGCGGGGCGACTTCTACTGGGGCTTCGGCGCCGAGGCCGGCGCGCTGGCCGGACGGATGCGCCAGAAGGGCGAGATGTGGGTGTTGTGGCCGCGGGAGCAGGTGCCGCGATAGTTGATGTGCGCTAAATCGTAGTTTTGTAATAAGTTTTTCGTAAATTCATGGTTTGCCGACACGGGCCCTGCGGGTACCGTGCGAAGCTGGTGTCATTGCTTCCGACATCATCCAATTTACGGAGAACCATCGTGCCGCTCACCGAACTCGTCCATTACTTCAACAAGCGCCAGCGTCTGGCCCGGCCAGGGTGTGGCGAGGAGGGCTTCGAGATCGTCGGTGGGCGTGTCCGCATGCATTTTGCAGGTTGCGCCCTCGGGACCTTGTTCCAGCCGGTCATGGAGCCGGACGGCCTGCGGGTGATCGGCCATGAGGCGCACCTGCAGGTCCTGGGCGGCGACAGCGGGAGGGTGCCGGCCCAGGCGATCTTCCTGGAGGCCCGCGACGACGCGGAGCTGGTGCACTTGGATCGCACGGTGCGCACCCTGCATGCGCTCAACTTCCTGCTCGAGCGCCAGCAGCAGGGGGGCTTCCTGTCGCTCAACGTGCACCCCCAGCTGATCCGCGCGGTGCCTGATCACCATGGCCACGTCTTCGAAGGCGTGCTGGCCCGCTGTGGGCTGACCCCCGACCGCATCGTGCTGGAGCTCGCCGACGATGGCTTCGGCGACGTCTCCCGACTGGCTATTGCCATCGTCGAGTACCGGGAGCGGGGCTATCGCGTGGCGATCGACAACTTCGGGCGCCATTCGGCCGATCTCGATCGGCTGGAGGCCCTGGCGCCGGACATCGTCAAGCTCGACCGCTGCCTGATCGGCCATTTCGGGCACCTCAGCCTGGCCAAGCGGGTGATGAGCGAGCTGGCGGTCGAGGCCCGTCGGCTCGGCCTGCGTCTCGGCATCCAGTGCATCGAAAACCCACTGCAGCTGGAGGTGGCACGGGAGGCAGGTGCCGACTGGCTGCAGGGTAACCTGGTGGGCCGCCCTGCCGAGGCCTGCCTGCCGATCGTCAAGCCGCGGCGGCCGCGTCAGGCCGCCTGAGCTCCATGTAAAAAGCGTGGGTGCTGCTTACTTGGCACCGGCCTGGTTCATTGCCTGCTCAAGCTGGGCGAGGGGTACTGCGCCGGGCAGGCGGTTGCCGTCGGCGGTGAAGATGGTCGGGGTGCCGGTGACCTTGATCTTCTGGCCGAGGGCGACGTTCTTGTCGATGGCGCTGGTGTCGCAGCCGGCTGCCGCAGCCGCAGGGGCCTTGCCGCCGACCATCCAGTCGTTCCAGGCGGCGGCCTTGTCCTTGGCGCACCAGATGTTCTTGGATTTCTCGGTGGAGTCGGGGCTCAGGATGGGATACAGGAAGGTGTAAACCGTGGCGTCCTTGAGGCTTTGCAGGTCTTTGGCGAGGCGCTTGCAGTAGCCGCAGTTGGGGTCTTCGAAGCTGGCGATGACGCGCTTGCCGTTGCCGCGAACCTGCTTGATGGCCTGGTCGAGGGGCAGCGTGGCGAAGTCGATCTTCATCAGCTGGAGCATGCGCGCCTGGGTGACGTTCTTGCGGCTCTTGGCGTCGATGATGTTGCCGTCGATGATGAAGCTCACGTTGCCGTCGGTGTAGAGCAGTTCGCCGGATTTCAGCACGACTTCGAACAGCCCGCCGTAGGGCGTTTTCTTGACGCTGTCGACGGCGGGCGCATTGAGGAAGCTCTCGAGGTTCTTCTTTACCTTTGCCTCGTCGTCGGCAGCGTGGGCGACGCCTGCTGCGAGGAGGAGGGTGGCGAGCAGCGGGCGCACGAAGGGGAATTTCATCCGGTTCTCCAGGGAACTACAGGGTTCAGAAACGTCAGGGCTCAGAAGCGGCCCGCGATCGCGTAGCGGATCAGGGCATTGCGTAAGACCGGCAGGCGGTTGGTGAGGTTCAGGCCCAGGTTGCGCAGGCCCGACAGTAGCGGGTCGGCGGGCTTGAACAGGCGGTTGAGGCCGTGGGTGGTGTATTGCAGCAGGGCGGTTTCCTCGGCGCGGGCGCGGGCGTAGGCGCGCAACACCGCCAGTTCGCCCGGGTCCCGCCAGGCAGGTAGATTGCCGAGCTGCGCGGCGAGCACGCGGGCGTCCTGGTAGCCCAGGTTGATGCCGTGGCCGGAGAGTGGATGGATCGCGTGGGCGGCGTCGCCGATCAGGGCGAGGCGAGGCTGGACGACCGTCTCGACGCGCATCAGGCGCAGCGCGAAGGCCGCCGCCGGGGTGACGAGTTCGAGCTTGCCGAGGCGCTCCCCGCCGGCCTCGGCGACCCGCGTGCAGAGTGCTTCGGGCGGCAGTGCGACGAGCTCGTCGGCGAGGGTGTCGGGGGCCGACCAGACCATCGACATGTGCTGGTCGGGCAGCGGCAGGAAGGCCAGCACGCCGTCCTTGCGAAACCACTGGAAGGCCGTGTTGCGGTGGGGCTTCTCGCAGCGGAAGTTGGCGACCACGCCCTTCTCGCCATAGGGCGTGTTGCGTGCGCCGATGCCGGCCGCCTGGCGCACCCAGGAGTCGCGGCCGTCGGCGGCCACTACCAGGCGCGCCTCGATGCGCCGGCCGTCGGCGAGCGTGAGGCGGGCGGTGCTGTCGTCGATGGCAAGGGCGGCGGGGGCGGCCGGGCAGACGAGGGTGACGTTGTGCTGGCGCTTGACGGTTTCCCACAGCTCCTGCTGCATCAGGCTGGATTCGACAATCCAGGCCAGCTCGCGCAGTCCGCTGTCGTAGGCCGAGAAATCCAGCTGGCCGCCGGCGTCGCCGTGGATCTCCATGTCGTAGACGGGCGCCATGCGGGCCACGTCGAGGTGCTGCCAGATGCCGATGCCGCTCAGGAACTCGACATTGGCCGGGCTGATCGCGTAGATGCGTGGGTCCCACCCGGCCGGCCGGGCCGGGGGGCGGGCTTCCACGATGCCGACCTTCAGATTGCTGCCGCGCAGGGCCGCCGCCAAGGCAGCGCCGGCAAGGCCGGCACCAACGACGAGTACATCGAATTTCATGGGTGGGTCTCCTGCGCCGGGATTGTGCCGCAGGGCGCAGGGGAAGTCACCCGCAACGCTTGCCGTCACCCGGCCTCAGCGCCGCGGAGGTGGAGGTGGTGGATAGTGATAAGGGGTGCCGGCGGCGGGTGCCGGCTGGCGATAGCCGTAGGCGCTGCCGGGCAGTTGGTTGCCCTTGGCGTACATGCACTGCTGGTACGCGATGTCGTAGCGGCGCTGGGCTTCGGCCCCGGCGTAGGCGGCGTTGGATGTGCCGGTGGCGGTGCCGGCAACCATGCCCACCGCGGCGCCCGTAGCCGCGCCGCGGTTGCCGCCGGCGAGGGCGCCCGCCGCGGCGCCGATGGCGGTGCCCACTGCGGCGCTTCCGACGAGGTTTTCAGATGCCCGGTCGGTGGTGCTCATCCCGATGGACTGCTCTGCGAAGCTGCGGCACTGGCGGTCCTCCTGCACGAAGACCTCGAAGGGCTTGCCCGGTGCCGGCATCACGGCCACCCTCGGGCCGGTGGGCAGGCTGGCGCAACCGGCGAGCAGCGCGATGGGAAGAAGCGCGTGGGCCTTGCGGGCGATCTTCATGGTTGCCTCTCTCCTGATGAGGTGGGGCCGCCGGGCGGGGTGGCGGCCACGGCTCGCCAGCCCTCGGGGCAGCTCGGCACGTAGGGGTAGTAGCCCCGGGCGCTGTCGCAGTAATACCAGCTGGGCTGCCCGGTGCCGTCGTTACGGGTGTTGCCGGGCGGCGTCGCGGGGATCTGGCGCCAGCCTTCCGGGCAACTCTGGGCGTAGGGGTAGTAGGCCTGGGCGCTGTCGCAGTAGTACCAGTTTTCGGTATGGGTCTGCGGGGCCGGTTGAACGACGACCGGCTCGGCTGGAGCCGGCTGCACCACCACCGGCTGGGGGTAGAACAGC
>JAEUNU010000115.1 GCA_016789125.1 Zoogloea sp.
GCGGCTTCCTCGCCCGCCGACATGACGGCGAACCGGGCGCCAAAACCATCTGGCTGGGGCTCCAGGAGATCGCCGTCTTTGTAGAAGGCGCCCGCTATGCGCGGCAGTTCGGGGAGGGCTGAGATGTGTGTAATGGGATGCCTTCATGGCCCGTAGGCGGCAAACCAGCTTGCCGCATGGTTCTCGAGGATGAAGCCGTCGTGAACCCAGCGCTGTAGGGCCAGCCCGGCTTCGCGCAGAGCCTGGGGTTCGGCGAGCTGCTCGCGGATCGCCTTGATCCATTTTTCCGGTTCGTTGGGCAGCCGGGTCACCGGCGCGTTCTGGTAGGGATGGATGTCGGTGCAGATCACCGGCCAGCCCATCGCGCCGTATTCGAGGAGGCGCAGATTGCTTTTTGCCTCATTGAAGGCGTGCACCTCGAGGGGGGCGATGGCGAGGTCGAGGTCAAGGCGGGCCAGCGCCTTGGGGTAGGCGGTGAAGTCCAGCTCGAAGCCGTGGGATTCGTGCACGAAGGGCTTGAGTGGCTCCGGACACATGCCCATGAAGATCCAGTCGACCTCGTTGGCCAGGGCTTCGACCACCGGGTAGATGAGTTCCAGGTCGCCCAGGTGCTGCTGGGCGCCGGCCCAGCCGACGCGGGGCTTCTTGCGGGGGAACCGCAGTGGAGCCACGTCGCCCCACAGGGACCACTCGAGGCAGTTGGGCATGACCCGCACATCGTCGATCATGTCGGTGCACAGGTCGGCCAGGGGGCGGGTGCTGACGACGAGGCGGTCGGCCAGGCTCAGGCTGCGGCGCAGCCGCGGGCGGGCGTCGCGGGGGCGCCGTTTGAAGGATGGATTCTTTTCGGGCAGCGCGGTGACCAGGTCGTCCATCGTGATGATGCGTCGCACGTGGGGCAGGAAGCGGGCATAGCTCTCGAGGGCGTCGGTCTGGGGGTCGTCCACGGGCTGGTGCATGATGATCGCGTCGGGCGCGGCGCGGGCCAGTTCGACGGGGGTGAGTATGCGCACCGAGAAGGCCACCGGCGGCTCGCAGATCATCGTCTGGGCGAGGCCGGCCTTGGCGACAGCCCTCAGCGGGGCGCGCAGCCGGTACTCGCCGGCTCCGCCGGTGAGCGGGACGCCGAGGATGCGCGGCCGGTCGTGGAAGTTCGGGTCCCAGTCGATGGGGGCTACGTGCTCGACCTTGTAGGGCTCGACGAGGCTCAGGTTGCGGTTGTAGGCCGGGTCGTGGGCCAGACGCGGTAGCCATTGCTCGAGGAGCTGGTCGTTGGCGTTGCGACTCTCGAGGATGAAGCGGAGCATGCCTTCCGGCTTGCGCTGGCTGGCGTGCATCGACACGCCGTTGAAGTGGATCAGTGTCGAGTAAGGTGTCCATACGATGCGGCTGCCGGCCTCGCCGGTGCGCAGGCACAGGTCGAGGGCGCCGTGGATCAGCGGATAGCGCGCGGCGTCCATTCCGCCGAGGCGGTCGAACAGCGATTTCCGGACCAACAGTGCGGAGCCGCTGACGGCGCTGACCTCCTGGTCGCAGAGGGCGCGGTCCATGTAGCAGGGCTCTGTGATCCCGGTGGTGTTGTTCCATGGGCTGCCGGCGCTGCCGCCGAGGCCGAGCACCCAGCCGGTATGCTGGACCTTGGCGGTCTCGGGATAGGTGAGGCGGGGCGCGACGATGCCGACCTCGCTGCGTTGGGCGATCCCCATCAGGCGATCCAGCCATTCCTCCTGCACCACGTAGGTGTCGTTGTCGAGGAACAGCAGGTAATCGCCTTGCGCCACGGCGGCGCCGGTGTTGGCGCCGGCCGACCAGTTGAATTCGTCGGGTCGGGCGACGACCCGCGCGCGGCCCACCCACGGCGCGTCTGTCTCGAGGGTGGCGAGGAAGGCGAGGGTGTCGGGGTCGGTGCTGCCGTTGTCCACCACGATGATCTCGTAGTTGGGGTAGCGGGTGCGGGCGTGGATGCCGTCGAGCAGCGGGCGGAGGTATTCCTCCCGGTCGCGGGTCTGGATGACGATGCTGACGAGGGGAGCGTCGGGCCAGCGGTAGAGGACGCGCCGGACGCCGTCGGAGGGGCCGTCCAGGATGTCGGCCGAGAGGCCGCGCCGCGCGAGGTGATCGGCGAGGGCCGACTTTTCGGCCTCCGCGGCGACGGGCCGCGGGCGGCCTGCCGGGCGGTGGGCCAGCATCTGGCTGATGTGGCCGATGGCGGCGTCGCCGGCCTGGTCGATGACGCGCAGGGCGAGGTCGTAGTTGTGGGCGCCGGCATGGGCGCCGTAGCGCCCGGCGGACAGGAAGCTGTCCTTGGCGACCAGGGTGAAGCTGCCGAAATAGGCCTGGGCCCGCAGCAGGTCGAGGTTGAAGTCGGGCTTGAAGCGGGGCTGTACGTAGCCTGCCTCGGCGCCTCCAGCGGTGTCGAGGCTGTCCTCGTCGGGGTAGATGAGCTGCCAGCCGGGCTGGAGGTTGATGTAGTCGGCGATTACCTGCAGTGCATGGGGCTCGAGGGTGAGCCCCGGCTCGATGCGGGCGAGCCAGCTGCCCGGTGAGTTGGCTGCCATCTCGTCGATCACGTAGTCGATGTGGGCGGCGTCGCGCAGGGCCAGCCACTGCAGCTGGGGCGTGTCGGCGATGCCCTCGGGGGTCGGCAGGGCGGTGACGACGGTGAGCAGCCACTCGGGGTAGAGCTGGGCAGCGAGGCTGTCGAGGGTGTCGGCGAGCAGGCTCTCCTCGCCGGGCTGGAGGGCCAGCAGCAGGTGGGTGCCGGGGCGGCGATCCCATTTGAGCACCATGCGCTCGGCGAGGAGCTGGCCGTCGATCTCCTGGAGGGTCTGGCGGGAGCGCCAGATTTCGTAGAGAGCGTCGTCGGGCGTGGCGTCGGCCTTGCCCCGGCTTTGGGGCAATGATGTGATCTGGCGCCTGTCCGGCGTGTTGGGGCTGGTCGCGGAGGGAGCGGGGGCCTGGCGCACCAGGGCGAGCACGGCGCGAGCTTCGTCGATGAAGCGTGCCTTCTCCGTGTGGATGGCCGGGAGCAGGCGGGCATTGTTGGCGCTGGCCGCGTCGGGGTCGGTTAGCAGCTGCAGGATGCGTTCGGCGACGCTGTCCAGGTGCCAGGGGAACACACGGTCTTCGGGGGCCAGCGTGTAGTCTTCGGGAGTGCTGCCGGCCCCGGCATCTGCGACGATCACTGCGCAGCCGAGCAGCGCGGCTTCGCGGGCGAGGCGGTCCTTGCCGGGGAAGTTGCCGAGGTCGACGAACACCCGGGCGCTGCGCAGGGTGTCGAGCACCTCGTTACGGCTCATCTTGACGATGCGCTTGATCTGCACGTCTGGCCGGGCGGCGGTGAGGCGTGCCTCGAGGGCGTCGAGGTCGACCACCACCTTTATCCCGGCATTGAGGGCGACGCACGGCGGGCGGCTTTCCTGCGGGGTGCCGCCCGCGAAGCGCTCAGGTGTGTAGTCCGACAGGTGGCCGGCGTGCTTCAGCCCGAGGGCTTCGAGCATGCGCAGGGCGTAGGCGCTCTGGGTGGCGTGGAAGACGTTTTCCCGGCGCAGGTGGTTGAGGTTGATCCGTGCGAGGGAGGCGAAGGCGTTGTCGACGCTCAGCCACCACAGGATGATGCGGGCCTGGCTGAAGTGGGCTGCCAGGTCGGCCAGCACCTCCGGAAGCACGACGATGCTGTCGGGAGTGTTGGGAATCTCCCCGGCGATGCGCAGCCGGTAGTGGGCGTATTCCTCGATCTCCATCTTGCGGGTGCCGAAGCTGATCGTGGTGCTGGCACCGATCTCGGCGTCGGGTGTCTCGCGCAGCAGGGCCACCTGGCCTTTGTCGAAGAAGACCACGAAGGTTTCGCTGTCGCCGCTGCCATGCAGCGCGTCGGACAATTGCAGCAGAGCCTCTGGCCCGCCGGTGCGGACGCCGTGGGGCAGCAGGATGTAGGTCTGGCTCATGTTTCGTGTCCTTGTCCGGTGAAGCGCTGGATGAGGTGGCCGGCGGTGGCGAGGGCGGCGCCAACGGCCTGGTCCATGTTGTAGTAGCGGTATTCCGCCAGGCGCCCGACGAAGCTCACGTCGTCACGGGCGTCGGCCATCTCCCGGTAGCGCCGGTACAGGGCCTCGTTGGCGGGGCGGGGCACCGGGTAGTAGGGCTCGCCTTCCGCCTGGGGGTATTCGCGCACGATGGAGGTGCCGGCTGCCTGCTGGCCGGTGAGGTGCTTGAATTCGGTGATGCGGGTGTAGTCGTGGGTATTGGGGTAGTTGACGGTGCCGACGGGCTGGTATTGCCGGGTGCCGGCCAGGTGTTCGTGCTCGAAGCGCAGACTGCGATAGGGCAGCGGGCCGTGGCAGTAGTCGAAGAAGGCGTCGATCGGGCCGGTGTAAACCACGTGCCGGGCGGGGTGGAGGCTGCGCCCGGCGAGGTAGTCGACGCCCAGTTCGACGCAGATCAGTGGGTGGTCGAGCATGCGCCGGAACATCTCGGTGTAGCCCGCGGCGGGCATGGCCTGGTGGGTGTCGGTGAAGTAGCGGTCGTCGTCGTTGCTGCGGGTGGGGATGCGCGCGGCCACGCCGGCGGCGAGTTCGGAGAGGTCCAGCCCCCATTGCTTGCGGGTGTAGCCGCGGAAGAACTTCTCGCACAGGTCGTGGCCGACCGAGCCGAGCACCACCTCCTCGCTGGTCCGCGGGTGCTCGACGGGTACACGCACCGACTCGAGGTGGGCCGCCACGCCGGCTTCGTCGAGGTCAAGTCCGTAGAGGCGGTTGATGGTGGTCCGGTTGATCGGGATCGGGAGCAACTGGCCGTCCACCTCGGCCAGCACCCGGTGCTCGTAGGGGCGCCAGTCGGTGAAGCGGGAGAGGTGGCGGAAGATGCGCCCGGCGTTGGTGTGGAAGATGTGGGGGCCGTAGCGGTGCACCTGCAGGCCGTGGGCGTCGGTCTCGTCGAAGGCGTTGCCGCCGATGTGGGGGCGGCGCTCGATCAGCTTGACGGGGATGCCGTGGTCGGCCAGCTCGCGGGCGACGGTAGCCCCGGCAAAGCCGGCCCCGACGACGAGGATGGGGAGGGTGTGGCTCATGCTTCAGTGCTCCCGGCGGATCGGCTGCCCGGAAGCAGGTGTTCGGTGAGGTCTTCAATGCTGATGATGTCTTCGTCACCGACCACGCTGGCCAACGCCGGCCGATCTGCCTCGGCGCAGAGGAAGAGGGCCCGGCCACGCCAGGTGCCGGCTTCGTCTGTCGAATCGATTGTGGTTACGTGCCGCTTCATCACCGCGTGGATGCGTGCCAACTCGGCCTGACGGTAGAGCACGAGCTCCTCGAGCCAGCTGCGTCCTGCGAGAATGCGTCTTGCCAGCTCAACGACGGCAAGGTGGTCCAGGCCGGCAATGCGGTCGTCGGGCCTCACGAGCTGGGCGCGCAGACGTGCGGCGAGCTCCAGCGCGTCGGCGTAACGGCCGGCGTTGAACAGGTTGTGAAAGCATTCCCCGAGCCGCGTGAGGTAGATCTTGCGGGCCGCCTCGGTCAGACGCAGCCAGGTGTTCTCGTTTACGTTCAGGTCGGGCTGCAGGAGGGCCCGGTCGACGAGAAGGTCGAGGCCGCCGCGTACGCGCTCGAGGTAGGCGGGCTGCATCACCAGCGTGGAGCCGAGGTTGACGCGTTCAGGCTCGCCTGCGTGGGTCACGATGAAGTGATAGAACGCCCGCCGCGCAAAGATGATCTCGCCGTGTGTGAGCAGGTGCGCCAGCTTGTTGAACTCGTAGAAACTGTATTCGCCGGGAATCAGCGCACGGCGGATTGCATCGCGGCGATAGAGGCCGAGCTCGGGCCAGTGGCTGGTGCTGGCGAGGTAGTCCAGCAGCCCTGAGAAATCACCCCGGCCGATCTGGTGCACCTCCGGCACATGGTTGTAGATGAAGACTTCGTTGTTTGCCCGGTTGATATAATGGATCGGAGCGTACAGTGCGCTTGCCCACGGGCACTGGCGCATTGCGTCCAGGTAGTCCTCTACGACCGCTGCATCGAGCTCGTCGTCGTCGCCGAGGCCGATGACGAAGTCGTGGCGGGCTTGGGCGAGGACTGCGAAGAGCTGTTCGCCGCCGCTGGTGTGGCGGGTCTGGCGGACAAGCCGCAGTTCGGGCCGGCCGGCGAAGGGGGCAAGGGCTTCGTCGTAGCCGTCGTCGGGCTGGTTGATGCAGACGACGATCTCGAGCGGGCTGCGCCAGCTCTGGGCGAACAGACTGTTGAGCGTTCTGGCGAGGAGTGCCGGGCGCTGGTAGCTCGGGATGGCGATGGTCAGGGACATGTCGGGGCCCCTTCGGGCAGGGAGGGTGATAGGGGGTGCGCGGGCGGCGGCGTCAGGGCTTCGATGGTTACCTGCGTGTCGATCCCGGCGGCGTTCTTCGCCTCAAGGAGCCAGGAGCCGAAGCCGCAGTCTGCGTAGTGGTCCTCCACGCTGACGATTGCCTGCCATGCGGCGAGCTGGTCAAGCTGCCGGGCCTTGTGGCGTGCTCCCCACAGGGGGAGTGAGTGAACCGCATGGCCAGCAAGGAGCGGATCTGCCTCGACGCGGCGCAGCGTGGCGGCAAGCGTGGTGCCGGTGCACAGGAAGCTGCGTCCGCTGCCGTCACCCTCGCGTAGCGTGAGCCATTCTCCAGGGCTGACCCTCGGTGGGGCTGCGTGCAGCGAGGGCTCTCCGGCCTTGCCTAGGCGGAGGTAGGCCGGGCCGGGGGAGTCGGCGAGGTAACGCATGCAGGCCCTCACTTCCTGCGGGTCACCCGGGGCTGCGATGAGCATGTTGGGCAGCATCCGCACCAGCCCGTAGTCCTGCACCGCGTGGTGGGAGTACCCCAGGTTGCCGTAAGCAAGACCGCCTCCGACGGCTACGATGGTCACCGGTAGCACATGGTGGTCGACGTCATTGCGCAATTGTTCGGCGCACCGGAAGGTCGGAAAGTTGGCGATTGAATAGGCGAAGACCCGGCAGCCTTCGGAGGCAAGTCCTGCAGCCAGGCCGAGCATGTTCTGCTCGGCGACGCCGGCATTGAAGAAGCGGTCGGGGAAACGTTCGGCGAAGGGCTCGATGACCGACCAGCCGAGATCTCCCACCAGGAGGACGACCTTGTCGTCGGATTCCGCCTGGGCGACGAGTTCGGCGATGAAGGCGTCACGCATGGTGGGCCTCCAGTTCGGCAAGGGCCTGGGTGAGCTGGGCGGCGTCAGGGCTGCGATAGTGCCAGGCGACCTGGTCTTCCATGAACGAGACGCCCTTGCCTTTTGTGGTGTGGGCGATCAGGGCGCTGGGCTGGCCCGGTTGGGCCTCGCCGAGGGCTGCCTGCAGCGCCTCGTGATTGTGGCCGTCCACCTCGCGGACAGCCCAGCCGAAGGCCCGCAGCTTGTCGGCGAGGGGTTCGAGGCCGAGAGTGCGAGTGATGCTGGTGAGGCTCTGAAGCTTGTTGTAGTCGATGATCGCGTGAAGCCGGTCGAGTTTGTGGTGGGCGGCGAACATGAAGGCTTCCCAGTTGCTGCCTTCGTCCAGTTCGCCGTCGCTCATCAGCACAAAGACCCGGGAGGGCGCGCGCACTCGGCGCAAAGCGAGGGCCTTGCCGGCACCGAAGGGCAGGCCGTGGCCGAGGGAGCCAGTGGAGAACTCTGCGCCCGGGACACTGTGGCTGATGTGGTTGAGGAGCGGGCTGTCGGGGGCGCCGTAGCTGTCGAGCCAGGCGCGTGGGAAGAATCCGGTCTCGGCCAGCGCAGCATAGACTGCGACGCAGGCGTGGCCCTTGCTCAGGATGAAACGGTCGCGCCGAGCGGCCCGGGGATTCGCCGGGTCAAGCTTCAGCACTGCGCCGTACAGCACCGCGACGATGTCGGCGATGGAGAGGGCGCTGCCGATGTGCGACGCGCGTGCCTGCGTCACCATCCGGAGGGCGTGCCGGCGGATCTGCAGCGCGAGCGTGCGGGTCAGCTGAGGAGAGCCAGGATCTGGTCGCATGCGTGATCCACTTCGTTGCGGGTCAGGCAGACCCCGGAAGGCAGGTTGAGAGCGGTCTCGCCGATGGCCTTGGCGACGGGCCCCACGGCCTGGCGCCTTGGCCAGATCGGGTATTGGCTGATGGCCGGGAAGACGGCTCGTGTGTCGACATGGCGGGCCTTCAGCCTGGCCATCAGCGTGTCGCGGTCGAGGCGTGCGCCAGGGCCGAGGCGCAGGCTGTTCATCCAGTAGGCACCGTAGCTGTCTGGCGGTTCGGCGTAGAGGCTGGCGTCGGCCAGCGCGCCGAGCCGCGCCTTGTACCAGCCGTAGATGCGACGTTTTGCGGCGACCATCTCCTCGATGCGTTCGACCTGGGCCAGGGCCAGGGCGGCCTGTACGTTGGACATCTTGTACTTCAGCCCATCCGCGTCGATCCAGAAGGTCCCGCTGGCCCGGCCCTGGTCCCAGATCTTGCGTGCCTTTGCATAGAGTTCGGGGTCGTCGGTGAGCAGCACACCCCCCTCGCCGGACACGGCGAGCTTGGCGCCCTGGAAGCTGAAGGCCGAGAAATCGCCGAAACTGCCCGTCATCTGCCCGGCATGGCGGGCTCCCAGCGAGGGGGCAGCATCTTCGATGACCCGCAGGCCGTGGCGCCGGGCGACGGCCATCAGTGCCGTCATGTCGCAGGGGAAACCGTACAGGTGCACCGGGATGATGGCGCGGGTGCGTGGCGTGATCCAGGCCTCCAGACCTTGCGGGTCGAGTAGCCAGGTTGCCGGGTCGACATCGGCGAAGACCGGAGTGGCGCCGGCGTAGCGCACGGCGTTGGCGGTAGCCACCCAGGTGGTCTCGGGGACGATGACCTCGTCCCCCGGGCCTATGCCCAGGGCGGCGAGGGCAATGTGCAGCGCACCGGTGCAGGACGAAGTGGCTAGCGCGTAGCGCACGCCGACTGTTTCGGCGATGGCGTGCTCGAAGCGGTCGAGATAGTGGCTCCAGTTGCTGTTCCAGCCGGTGCGTACCGCATCACCCACATAGACCTGCTCGCGCAGGCCGATCGACGGTCCTGCGGTGAGGATCATGCGCTGGGGGTCATGGGGGGCGCAGCGTCCTTCCATTGTGATGTATGCGTCTGCGGCGGGCTGGCTGCCGGCTGGAACGAGCTGGCTCTCGTTGCCGTCATGGTGCCAGCGGAGGGGGCTGCGCTCGCAGTCCTGATAGCCGAGGGCGTGGTAAAGCGCGATGGCCCTGGTGTTGGATTCGAGGACGCGCAAGTAGAAGCCGTCGGTGAACAACACGGTGCGGGCCCACTCGGTGAGGGCGTGCATCGCCTGGGTCATGACACCGCGCTCGCCTTCTGGCTTGCCGCGCAGGACGTTGTCGATCTCGAGCCAGCCCGGGCGTGCGAGACCATTGGCCAGGCCGAGATGTCCGACCAGGCGGCCTGCTTTGTCGAAGACGAGGAACAGGATGCGCAGCGGATTGCCGAGCACGGCTGTCTCAAGCCAGCGGCGGGTGCGCTCGGGGCTGATCGGGAAACGGGTGGGATAGGCCGCGACGTGGGCCTCACGCCATTCCCCGAGCTGGCGGATGAGTTCGACGTCGTCGAGATGAAGGCGACTGAGCGGGACAAGGCAGCCGCCACCGCTGAGAGCGAGGTTGCGTTGCCAGAGTTCGGAGACGCTGGTGGCCGCTTTGGCGAAGGCTAGTTCGCGGCGGATGACTTCGTCGTGGTCGCAGGTCATGGGGGGCTCTCAGTCAAAATGGACGCCGAGAAAGCGGCGGATGGTCGAGGCGCAGTAATCCAGCTGCGCCTCCGTGAGCCCCGGCCACACGCCGATCCAGAAGGTGTCGCGCATGATGCGGTCGGCCACCGGCAGTTCGCCGACGACGCGGAAATTGCGGCCGGCCATCGACGGCTGGCGCACCAGGTTGCCGGCGAACAGCAGGCGGGTGCCGATCTTGTGCTGGTCGAGGTACTGGAGCAGGTCGACCCGGTTGACACCGGCCTCGGGGCACAGCGTGATCGGATAGCCGAACCAGGACGGGTCGCTGCCGGGCGTGGCTTCGGGCAGCACCAGGCAGTCCCGGGCGTCGGCCAGCGCCGCGCTGAGGTGCTCGAAGTTGCGCTTGCGGGCGGCGATGAAGCCATCCAGCCGGTCGAGCTGGGCGAGGCCGCAGGCGGCCTGCATGTCGGTGATCTTGAGGTTGTAGCCGATGTGGCTGTAGGTGTATTTGTGGTCGTAACCCTGCGGCAGGCTGCCCAGCTGCCAGCCGAAGCGCTTGCCGCAGGTGTTGTCGCAGCCGGGCTTGCACCAGCAGTCGCGGCCCCAGTCGCGGAAGGATTCGGCGATCTGGCGCAGCGTGGGGTCGCTGGTGAGCACGGCGCCGCCTTCACCCATGGTGATGTGGTGGGCGGGGTAGAAGGACAGCGTGGCGAGGTGGCCGAAGGTGCCCACCTTGCGGCCTTTCCAGGTGGAGCCGAGGGCGTCGCAACAGTCCTCTACCAGCCACAGGCCGTGGGCCTCGGCGAAGGCGCAGACGGCGTCGAGGTCGAAGGGATTGCCGAGGGTGTGGGCGATCATGATCGCCTTGGTGCGCGGCGAGAGGGCGGCCTCAAGCAGGGCTACGTCGATGTTGTAGCCGGGCAACGTCACATCGACAAAGACCGGTACGGCGCCGTTCTGGATGATCGGATTGACGGTGGTCGGGAAGCCGGCGGCGACGGTGATGACCTCGTCGCCCGGCTGGATGGCCCGCTCGCCAAGCCTGGGTGAGGTGAGCGTCGAGAAGGCCACCAGGTTGGCCGACGAGCCTGAGTTGACGGTGAGCGCATGGGCGGTGCCGACGAAGGCCGCCAGGCGCGCCTCGAAGGCCTCGTTGAAGCGGCCGGTGGTGAGCCAGGCGTCGAGGGCGGCGTCGATCATGGCGTCCTTTTCGGGGTCGCCGACGACCTTGCCGGAGGGCGGCACCGGGTCGATCCCGGGTTGCCAGGCTTGGGGCGCGGCGGCGGGCCGGGCTGGGCGGACGATGACTTCGAGCGCCTGGCCGGCGAACTCGGGGAGGTCGAGCTGCAGGTGGCCGTCGGCGTCGGGGCGCAGGGTTTTGCGGATGAGGCTCATGGGTGGCGTGCGAAGGCGGTGATTTCGTCCAGGGTGTAGCTGCGCATGTCGGCCCCGCCGCGCCAGGCCTGGTGCCAGGCGAGTGTTCTGGCGATGGCCGTTTCGGCGTCCCAGTGGGGCCGCCAGCCCAGGCGGCTGTGGGCCTTGCTGCAGTCGAGCTTGAGGGTGTGGGCCTCGTGGGGGTGGGCGTCGGTGCTGGCGCTCCAGCGGGCGTCGGGGCCCCAGCCCCGGGCGAGGCGCTCGACGACCCAGGCGACGCTGCGTGCGTCGCGGGCGTCGGGGCCGAAGTTCCAGGCGTCGGCCCAGCTGACCTGCGGGGTGTCGATCTCCACGGCGAGCCGCCGGGCCAGCGCGAGGTAGCCCGCCAGGGGCTCGAGCACATGCTGCCAGGGGCGGATGGCGCCGGGGTTGCGCAGCAGCACCGGCTCGCCGGCGGCGAAGGCGGCCAGAACGTCGGGCACCAGCCGGGTGGCGGTCCAGTCGCCGCCGCCGATGACGTTGCCGGCGCGGGCGGTGGCCAGCGCGACGCCCTGGCCGGCCAGGAAGGCGTGCCGGTAGGAGGCGGCGACCAGCTCGGTGCAGCCCTTGCTGGCGGAGTAGGGGTCGTGGCCGCCGAGGGCGTCGGTCTCGCGGTAGCCCCACACCCACTCGTGGTTCTCGTAGCACTTGTCGCTGCTGACCACGACGACCGCCCGCACCCCCGGCGTGTGGCGCACGGCTTCGAGCAGATTGACGGTGCCCATCACGTTGGTGGCGAAGGTGGCGGCGGGTTCGGCGTAGGAGAGCGGCACCAGCGGCTGGGCCGCCAGGTGCAGGACGATCTCGGGGCTGGCGCTGGCGAGGGCTTCGGCGAGCCTTGTGTAATCCCGAACGTCGCCGAGCACGGAGTGCATTCCGTCCGCCACGCCGGCCTCGTCGAACAGGGCTGGCACGGTGGAGGGGGGCAGCGCGTAGCCGAAGACCTCGGCGCCGAGGTGCTGCAGCCACAGGCACAGCCAGCCGCCCTTGAAGCCGGTGTGGCCGGTGACGAAGACCCGCCGGCCGCTCCAGAAGTCGGCGCTCACCAGCTTTTCCATGGGGCGGCTCCGCGGTTCCAGAGGTCTTCGAGGACGAGCTTGTCGCGCAGGGTGTCCATCGGGCGCCAGAAGCCGGTGTGCTGGAAGGCGCTCAGTTGTTCGTTCTCGATCAGCCGGGCGAGGACGGGGCCCTCGAAGACGGTCTGGTCGCCGTCAATGAGATCCAGCACCGACGGCGACAGCACGAAGAAGCCGCCATTGATGAAGCCGCCGTCGCCGAGGGGTTTTTCGACGAAGGCGCTGACCGTGCTGCCGTTCAGTTCGAGCGCACCGAATCGTCCGGGCGGCTGCACGGCGGCGACGGTGGCGAGCTTGCCGTGGCTGCGGTGGAAGGCGATCTCGGCGCTGATGTCGATGTCGGCGAGGCCGTCGCCGTAGGTGAAGCAGAAGGCGTCGTCGTCCTGCAGGTAGTTGCGCACCCGCCCTAGGCGGCCACCGGTCTGGGTGGTGTCGCCGGTGTCCACCAGGGTGACGCGCCAGGGCTCGGCATGGCGTTCGTGGATCTCCATGCTGTTCTGGCTCATGTCGAAGGTGACGTCGGACATATGCAGGAAATAGTTGGCGAAGTACTCCTTGATCACATAGCCCATGTAGCCGCAGCAGATCACGAAGTCGTGGATGCCGTGGCTGGAATAGACCTTCATGATGTGCCAGAGGATGGGGCGGCCGCCGATGCCGATCATCGGCTTGGGCCGATTGACGGTTTCTTCGCTGATGCGGGTGCCCAGGCCACCCGCGAGGATCACGGCTTTCATCATCGCTCCAATGGGGGATGGAGACGATGTTATGCGTGGCAGCGAAGGGGCTTAGGGTGGAACAGCGGGGGGAAAGGCGGGCTATTCGACGGCTTGGGCCCGCCGGGCGCCGCCGGGCTCTTTGGCCCGGCCCGTGGGGTTCAGCGCAGGTCGGCCTGGAGGTTGGGGGGCGTGATGCCGCAGGCGAGGTAGTCGCGGTCGGCCATGACGGGCTTGAACTCGCATGTGGGGGCGCTGGAGGCCGGGTTGCCGGTGAGGCGGGTGAAGCGCGGGTCGGCGGGGCGGGGGGCGCGATTCAGCGGCTGCGGCGGGGCCGCGTCGGGCGAGGGTTGGCCAGGTGGGGGCTGGAAGGCGAAGGACTGTGGGCCGGTGTCGTCGAGTGAGCTGCGGCCGCCGCTCCGGGCCGCCCGCTCGGCGCGACGGCGTTCCAGGATCTCGGCTTCCCGGTGGCGTTGTTCTTCCAGGTAGTGGGAGCGGAGCGAGGCGCGGGCGACGTCGCCCAGCAGGTCGCCGCCACTGTAGCGGGATTCGCCCACGGCCCGGCTGTAGGTGGCTGCGGGGGCGAGGTGGCTGTGCGGGGCCTCTGGTGCGACGTGGGGCGTCGAGACGCTGCGCTGCATGCCCACAGGCCGCCCGCCACCGAACCGACGCGCGTCGGCGGGGGCGCTGGCCACGAGGGCGATGGCGGCAAGGAGCAGGGCGGGGCGGACTGTGCGCATGATGGGTATCGGCCCGGTGCCAGGGGCGTGGCACGCAGGACGGAAGGATCTCGGAACCCCCGATTCTACTGAAGGCTCGTGCGTGATGCCAACGTGCTGTGGCGTGCTCAGCCGGCCAGCAGGAGGGCGCCGAGTTCGGCCGGGGATGCGGCGGTCCGCCAGTGTCCGGCCATCGCCGCCGCCTCGATGCTGCCGTAGCCCCAGGTGGCAGCGATGAAGGGAAGGGCGTTGGCGTCGGCGGATTCGCCGTCTTCGCTGCGGTCGCCGATGTAGATGGAGGCGTCCTGCGGCAGTTCGTGGTCGGCCAGCAGGCGGGCGATCATGGCGGCCTTGTCGGGCAGGCGGGGTTCGAACAGGTCGAGGGCGTAGATGTGCTCGAAGTGGTCGAGCCAGCCCAGGTGGGCGAGAATCAGGCGGGTCGGCAGGATGCGCTTGTTGGTGGCGATGGCGAGCTGGAGGCCGGCACCGCGCAGCGCGGCGAGCATCGTACCGACGCCGGCGTAGGCGGCGGTCTGCTTGTAGCCTTCGCTGTCGTAGCTGGCCTTGAAGCCGTCGGCGAGGCGTTCGATGAGGGCCTTGTCGTGGCTGCCGGTGAGAAGCTGCAGGGTTTCGACGAGGGGTGGGCCGACGATGCTTTCGTCGATGCTGTGCGCCGGTGTGACGCCGCAGTGGGCAAAGGCGTCGCGGTAGCTGGCGAGGATGGCCGGGGCGGAGTCGATGCGGGTGCCGTCGAGGTCGAAGAGGATGTGCTGGTAGCGGGGCATGGGCTTGGCGGGGATGGGCGGGACGGGCGTGATTATCGCGCCGCGGCTGCAATGTGTGGGGCGCGCTGGAGCGTGGGCGGTGTCCTGGCGGATAATCCGGGGCTTCTCACAAGGACCGCCCGACCGATGGAAACCACCGACCTCTCCGCCACCGACGACCCCCGCCGTTTCGGCGGCATTGCGCGCCTGTACGGCGAGGACGGGCGCGCCCGGCTGGCTGCGGCGCGGGTCTGCGTGGTGGGGATCGGCGGGGTGGGCTCGTGGGCGGCGGAGGGGCTGGCGCGCAGCGGCGTCGGGCAGCTCACGCTGATCGACCTGGACCACGTGGCCGAATCCAACATCAACCGCCAGATCCACGCCGCCGACGCGACCCTCGGCCAGGCCAAGGTGGAGGCCATGCGCGAGCGCATCGCCGGCTACAACCCGGGCTGCCTGGTGACGGTGGTGGATGATTTCGTGACCGCCGACAACACCGCGGCGCTACTGGGGGCGGGCTTCGACTACGTGATCGACGCCATCGACGCGGTGCGCGTGAAGGTGGCGATGATCGCCTTCTGCCGCGGGGCCGGGGTGCCGGTGGTGACTTGCGGTGCGGCGGGCGGACAGATCGACCCGACGCAGATCCGCGTCGACGACCTGTCGCGCACGGTGCAGGACCCGCTCCTCGCCAAGGTGCGCGGGCAACTGCGCAAGGGCCACGGCTTTGCCCGCGATCCGAAGAAGAAGTTCGGCGTGGAGGCGGTGTATTCCACCGAGCCTCTGCGCTACCCGCAAGCCGGCGCAGCCTGCGACCTGCCCCAGGGCGGGCCGGCCGGCCTCAACTGCGCCGGCTTCGGCTCGGTGGTGACGGTGACGGCCACGGTCGGGCTGTTTGCCGCGGCGCGGGCGATCAACGCGCTTTCGGCGGGATGATGAAGAGGGCCGGGTCGACGGCGGCGCCGTTCAAATAAACGCTCCAGTGCAGGTGCGGGCCGGTGGCGCGGCCGCTGCTGCCGGCGTCGCCCAGGCGCTCGCCCCGGGCCACCTTCTGGCCCACCTCGACGCGGGCCTTGTCAAGGTGGCAGACCATGCTGACGAAGCCCTGGCCGTGGTCCACGAAAACCGTTTTTCCGTTGAAGTAGAAGTCGTCCACCAGGCTCACGACGCCGTCGGCCGGGGCGCGGATGGGGGTGCCGGTGGGCACCGCCACGTCGAGCCCGGTGTGGGGCGCCCGCGGTTCGCCGTTGAAGATGCGGCGCAGGCCGAAGCGGCTGGACAGGCGCCCGTCGGCCGGCAGGTCGAGGTCGAGCCGGCTCACCGGCACGTCGCGGAAGCGGCTGCGGATGGCGAGCTGGCGGTCGCGCTCCTCGGCGATTCGGGCGAGCTCTTCGGCGGGCGGGGTGACCATCTTCGGGTTCTTGATGGTGAGGCGCTGCTCCGGGTAGGCCTTGGGGCCGACCGCGAAGCTTTGTGGGCGGCTGTTGCCCTCGGGGCCGACCTGGAGGGTCTGCTCGCCGACCGGCGTGTCGAGGGACAGGCCGACCACCGCGTGCCAGCCGTCGGCACGCTGGCGGAGGAGCACCGGGCGGCCGTCGAAACGCACTTCTGGGCGCGGGCTTGCGGCCGCCGCGACGTGGATTTCGGCGACCCCGCCAGGGACCGCTTCGGGGCGGAGATCGGCGCGGGCCGCGGAGGTCAGGAGTGCGGTACCGAGGGCCGCGGCGGCGATCGCGGGAACGAAAGCCTTGTTCTGAGGGACTATGTCACACATGGCAGCAGGAAGTGAGGCGCGAACACGAATTTCACCATGAATGCCGCTTTTGGCGGTTTAACATCTTGTAAAGCTTAATGAAGCGCGGCCTCGGAAGGCCCTGCCCTGGTGGCTGGGGTAGGGCACCGGATAATGCTTATTTTATCGTCATCGAGGCCGGCTGGAGAGACAAAAATGTCAGTGGAATCAATCGTCCTGTTCGCCCACGGGGCACGGGACCCGGACTGGGCCCTGCCGGCCCAGCGCGTTGCTGCGGAGGTCCGACGGCTGCGTCCGGAGGCGAAGGTGACAGTCGCTTTTCTCGAGTTCATGGAACCCAATCTGGTGGATGCGGTGGACGAGGCCGCGCGCGCCGGGGCCGAATCGGTCCGGGTCGTGCCGCTGTTCCTGGCCCAGGGCGGGCACCTGAAACGGGATGTGCCGACGCTCATGGAAGAGGCGCGGCAGAAGCACCCGGGCTGCCGTATCGAGCTGGTGTCGGCGGTTGGTGAGGACGATGGCGTCGTGCGCGCCATGGCCGCGTATTCGGCAGGAGCCTGATATGTCGGTCGCGGGGGGTTGGAGGCAAGAGGGCGAAGTGTCGATGGCGTGTCGTATCTGGCTGGTGGGAAGCGATCCGGTGCTGGGGGGCGAGCTCGAGGGCTGGCTGACGGCCGCCGGCTTCGTCTCCGAACGCCTCTCCCACGCGGAGGCGCTCACCCGTCTCGGTACGGCCCGGCCGCGGGTCGACCGGGTCGTGGTGGATGGCGGTTCCCATAGTGGCAGCCTTGAGCTCCTGCCCCATTTCCGCGCGGCCGGCGTGCCGGTGACCCTGCTGCTGGAAGCCGAGGATCTGCTGGCTGTCGAGCTGGGCCTGCAGCGCGGCGTGGCCGGCTTCCTGATCAAGCCCTTCGGGCCGCGTGCCCTGGAGGCGGCGCTGGCCATGCCGGCCAGCGAGCTGTCGGCCCCGTCGGGTGGCTATTTCCCCTTCCGTACCCTCGAGGACGTCACCGGTCTGTCGCAGCTCGTGGCGGGCCTGTGCCCCGAGTCCGAGATGGTGCAGATCGCCCTGTCGGAGCTGATGCTCAATGCCGTCGAGCACGGCAACCTCGGCCTCGGCTTCGTCCGCAAGGGCGAGTTGATGAGCTGCGGCGCCTGGCGCAACGAGGTCGAACGCCTGCTCGACCTGCCCGAGCACCTGGGGCGCTTCGCCTTCCTGCGGGTCGAGTGCCGGCCGCGGGAGATCCGCTTCCTGATCCGCGATCAGGGCGATGGCTTCAACCCTGAGCCCTACATGCAGCTCAACCCGCTGCGCTCCGTCGAGCCCCACGGGCGCGGCATCGCGATCGCGCGGATGCTGGCCTTTCCCGACCTGGTGTTCCTCGACGGTGGGCGCTGCGTCGAGGGTGTCGTGCGCCGCGAGGCACACCTCAACCTCGCCGCCTGATCTGCCGCGGGCGAGAGCCCGCCTGCCTTGACGGCTCATAATATAAGTGTATTCTTATATTATGAGCCGATATACCTTGCACGCCCGTTCGGGCCTTCTGATTGCCGGGCTGCTCCTACTGCCTGCCGCGCTCCTTGCGGCAGACGGGGATGCGGTCGTTCCCACCGTCAAGATCGAGCCCCAGCTGCGGGCGCGCAGCCATGCCAGCGAGGCCACCATCGAGGCCGTGCGCCAGGCCACCGTTGCGGCGCAGGTGCAGGGGCGGGTGCTGGAGGCGCGGGCGGATGCCGGCGCGCGGGTGCGCCAGGGCGACGTGCTGATGCGCATCGACACCCGCGAGGCCGACCAGGCCGTGGCGGCGGCGACAGCCAATGTCGCGGCCGCCCAGGCGCGGCTGGTGGATGCCCGCGCGGCCCTCGAGCGCACGCGCAGCCTGCGGGCGCGCAACTTCATCAGCGCGGCGGCCCTCGACCAGGCCCAGGCGGCCTTCGATGCGGCCCGGGCCCAGCACGCCGCAGCGGAAGCCGGGCGCGCCCAGGCGGACGCCTCGCGCGGTTTGGCGACGGTCACCTCGCCCCTCAGCGGGGTGGTCGCCCAGCGCCTCACCGAGCCGGGCGAGATGGCCCAGCCCGGGCGGCCGCTGATGCTGATCTACGAACCCGGCGCGCTCCGCGCGGTAGCCGATGTGCCCCAGCAGCAGCTCGCCAGCCTCGGCCGCGGGCCGCTGCAGGCGAAGGTGGAGTTTCCGGAAAGCGGGCGCTGGCTGGACGCGGCCTCGGTCACCGTGCTGCCGGCGGCCGATCCGCGCACCCACACCGCCCGCGTGCGCGTCACGCTGCCTGCCGACGCGGCCGGCGTGGTGCCGGGGATGGCGGCACGGGTGCATTTCGTGGTGGGCTCGGCGCCTCGCCTGACGGTGCCCGCCGCCGCCGTGCTGCGGCGTGGGGAGGTGACCGGCGTGTATGTGGCGGACGGCAAGGGTGGTTTCAGCCTGCGCCAGCTGCGGGTCGGCAGCACGCTGGACGACGCCTCGGTAGAGGTGCTGGCAGGCCTGTCCGGCGGCGAGACCATCGCCCTAGACCCGGTTCGCGCCGGCCTCGTCCGACGGAAGCCCTGAGCCATGGGGATCTCCGGACGTATCGCAGCGCTGTTCCAGCAGAACGCGCTGACGCCCCTTCTGGCCCTGGTGCTGATGCTCCTCGGCGTGTTTGCCACCCTCGTCACGCCCAAGGAGGAAGAGCCCCAGATCGATGTGACGATGGCCGACGTGATGGTGGCCTTCCCCGGCGCCTCCGCCAAGGATGTCGAGTCGCTGGTGGCGCGGCCGGCAGAGCAGGTGCTGTCGCGCATCGCCGGCATGGACCACGTGTATTCGGTGTCGCGCCCGGGGATGGCGGTGATCACCGTGCAGTTCAAGGTGGGCGTCAAGAACCAGGACGCCATCGTGCGCCTCTACGACACCATCCACAGCAACCAGGACTGGCTGTCGCCCCAGTTGGGCGTGCAGCCGCCCGTCGTCAAGCCGAAGGGCATCGACGATGTGCCGGTGGTGGCCCTGACCTTGTGGACCCGCGATCCGGCCCGTTCGGCCTTCGAGCTGCAGCAGGTCGGGCGGGCGGTGGAGCTCGAACTCAAGCGCGTCAAGGGCACCCGCGACGTGGCCACCATTGGCGGCCCGGGCCACGTGATGCGCGTGCTGATGGACCCGGGCCGGATGAACGCCTTCGGCGTCACGCCCCAGGATCTGAAGGGTGCGCTGCTGCTTGCCAACGCCTCCCAGCCCAGCGGCACGCTGACCCGTGACAATCGCGAGGTGCTGGTGCAGACCGGCACCTACATCGCCAGTGCCGACGACGTGCGGAAGCTGGTGGTGGGTGTTTCGGGCGGCAAGCCGGTGTATCTGGCCGACGTGGCGGATGTGCTCGACGGCCCGGACCAGCCCTCGCGCTTCGTCTGGCACGGGCTAGGCAAGGCTAGCGCCGGCGCGGCGGAGGCCGGCGGTGAGCGCTTTCCGGCGGTCACCCTGTCGATCTCCAAGAAGCCCGGCGAGAACGCTGCCGACGTGGCCGACGGGGTGATCCGCCGCATCGAGGCGCTGAAGGGCAGCATCGTGCCCGAGGGCGTCGAGGTGACGGTGACCCGCAACTACGGCGCCACCGCCACCGAGAAGGCCGACAAGCTGATCGGCAAGCTGGTCTTCGCCACGTCTGCGGTGGTGCTGCTGGTGTTCTTTGCCCTCGGCAAGCGCGAGGCGGTGATCGTCGGCGCCGCGGTTACCTTGACGCTGGCGGCCACCTTGTTTGCGTCGTGGGCGTGGGGCTTCACGCTCAACCGGGTGAGCCTGTTCGCGCTGATTTTCTCGATCGGCATCCTGGTGGACGACGCCATCGTGGTGGTCGAGAACATCCACCGCTGGCATCTCCTCGAGCCCGACAAGCCGCTGTGGCAGCTGATCCCCAGGGCCGTCGACGAGGTGGGCGGGCCGACCATCCTGGCCACCTTCACGGTGATCGCGGCGCTGTTGCCGATGGCCTTCGTGAGCGGCCTGATGGGCCCCTACATGAGCCCGATCCCGATCAACTCGTCGATGGGCATGTTCATCTCGCTGGCGGTGGCCTTCGTCGTGACGCCGTGGCTGGCTGGCAAGCTCATGACGGGGCAGGCCCACGGGAGCGCCGGGCACGGGCCGGACAAGCTGACTACGCGGCTCGAGGCGCTGTTCCGCCGCATCATGACGCCGCTGCTCGACCCCCACACCGGCGGCCGGGCGCGGGCCAAGCTGTGGTTTGGCGTGGTGCTGGCGATTGCGCTGTCGGTATCGCTGGCGGTGGTGCAGCTGGTGGTGCTCAAGATGCTGCCCTTCGACAACAAGAGCGAGTTCCAGGTGGTGCTCGACATGCCGGTCGGCACGCCCGTCGAGACCACCGCCGAGGTGCTGCGCGAGATCGGCGACGAGCTGTCCCAGGTGCCCGAGGTGACCGACTTCCAGGCCTACGCCGGCACGGCCGCGCCGATCAATTTCAACGGTCTGGTGCGCCAGTATTACCTGCGCGCCCAGCCCGAGATGGGCGACATCCAGGTGAACCTGGTCGGCAAGCACGAACGCAGCCGCAAGAGCCACGAGATCGCGGTGGCGGTGCGGGATGCGGTGGCGGCCATCGCCAGGAAACACGGCGGCAATGCCAAGGTGGTGGAAGTGCCGCCGGGCCCGCCGGTGCTCTCGCCCATCGTCGCCGAGGTGTACGGCCCTGACTACGCCGGCCAGGTGGCGGTGGCCGGCAAGCTGCGCGCGGCCTTCGAGGCGACGTCCGACATCGTGGGCGTGGACGACACCGTGGACGAAGAGGCGCCCAAGCTGGTGCTGCGCGTCAATCAAGCCAAGGCGGCCCAGCTCGGGGTGGCCCAGGCCGACATCGTCGAGGTGGTCCGCCTCGGCCTCGGCGGCGAGAACGTCACCCCGGTGCATGGCAGCGACAACAAGTATGAAATCCCGGTGCGCCTCACGCTGCCGGCCGAGCGCCTGGGCAGCATCGACACCCTGCTGCAGATGAAGGTGCGTGCCCGTGGCGCCGAGGCGGGCGGGGCGCTGGTACCGGTGTCCGACCTGGTGCAAGTGATCCCGACCCGGCGCGAGCAGGTGATCTACCACAAGGATCTGCTGCCGGTGGTGTACGTGACCGGCGACATGGGCGGGCGGCTCGATTCGCCCCTCTACGGCATGTTCGACATCCGCAGCAAGGTGAAGGACCTGCCGCTGGTCGGCGAACGGCTGGCG
This sequence comes from Zoogloea sp., assembly GCA_016789125.1. Classification (GTDB taxonomy): domain Bacteria; phylum Pseudomonadota; class Gammaproteobacteria; order Burkholderiales; family Rhodocyclaceae; genus Zoogloea. The sequence goes on from JAEUNU010000115.1 coordinate 21,350, forward strand.
GGCACGCTGGACGAGTGGTTCATCCACCAGCCCGACGACCCCTACGCCGGCTACGCGATCAAGTGGGACGGCGAGTGGCAGATCACCTACGAAACCTTCCGCGACATGGGCGCCGCCTACGCGGTGGGCCTGGTGCTGATCTACGTGCTGGTGGTGGCGCAGTTCCGCAGTTATCTGGTGCCGCTCATCATCATGGCGCCGATCCCGCTGACGATCATCGGCGTGATGCCCGGCCACGCGCTGCTGGGGAGCCAGTTCACCGCCACCAGCATGATCGGGATGATCGCCCTGGCCGGCATCATCGTGCGTAACTCGATCCTGCTGGTGGATTTCATCGACCAGCAGGTGGCGGCGGGTACGAGCCTCGCCGAGGCCACCATCCACGCCGCCGCGGTGCGTGCCAAGCCGATCGGCCTGACCGGCCTGGCGGCGATGATCGGCGCGGTGTTCATCCTCGACGACCCGATCTTCAACGGGCTGGCGATCAGCCTGATCTTCGGCGTGCTGGTGTCCACCCTCCTCACGCTCGTCGTGATCCCGGTTCTCTACTACGCGGCCACCCACCGGCGCGCCGCGGCCCACAACGGAGCGCAATCATGAGCCTCACCGTCAACCAGTTTGTCCGCATCTTTGCCGGCGCCTTCGTGTTGATCTCCCTGGCCCTCGGCGTTGAAGGCAGTCCGCTCTTCGTGAGCCGCAATTTCCTGTGGTTCACGGCCTTCGTGGGGGCCAATCTCTTTCAGAGCGGCTTCACGCGCTTCTGCCCGCTGGAGAATATCCTGCGTAAATGTGGCGTGAAGGACAGCGCAGGCTGCGCCTGACTTTCGGGGGCTGACAAAGCCGGGGTTCGTCCCTCAAGCTTTGTGGCGGCGGGCCGTTCACGCCGGGATGAACCCGCGCCCCGCCATCTTTCAGGAGGCCCGTCCCGCATCCGGGCTGGGCGGTGGGGTTTGTGCGGTCGGGACACGCTGGTTCGCGGTAGCGCTGACGCTGGGTTTGCTGGCCACGCTGGCGGGCTGGCTCTCCCTGCGCGAGAACGAGAGCCGCCTCGAGTCGGCCTATCACGAGGCTGCCGCAGACCGGCTGCTGCAGCAGGTGAATGAGCGCTTCGGCAAGGTCGACCTGATCCTCCGCGGCGTGGCCGGCCTGTTCAGCGCCCAGAATCTGGTCGAGCGGCGCGAGTTCGAGGACTACGTAGCCGGCCTGCGGCCGATCGATGCGTTGCCCGAGGTGGTCGGAATTGGCTTTCTGCGCCGTGTCGAAACGGCCCGGGTCGATGCCATCGAGACACTGTTGTCGGCGGCCTACGAGCGTGAGGTGCGTATCGTGCCTGTGCCCGACCCGGCACGGGCAGCGGTCATCTTTCCCGTCAATTACATCTGGCCCCAGTCGCCGCGAACCCTCGGGTCCATCGGTTACGATGGTTATGGCGACGCCCTCCGGCGGCCGGCCATGGACGAGGCCCTGCGCTCCGACCGGCTGGCAATGACCGGGCCTCTCGATCTCGCGGCGCGGGATGCCGGCCCGTCGGCCCGCGGCGTGATCCTCTACCGCAAGGCGCTGCTGGCCGAGGAGGGGAGCGAGGCGGAAGCGCCCTACGGGATGGTGGCGGTCGGCCTCCAGCTGAAGGCGCTGTTCGACACCCTGAGCCACGACGTGGTCCCGGGCTATGGCCTGCGCTTCGACGACGTGAGCAGCGGGCAGCCCGAGCGGCTCTATGCCACCGAGGGCCTGTCGGATGCCGGGCCCGCGGCGCTGCACCGCGAGTGGCGCTTCGGTGGCCGGGTGTGGGCCGTGTCCATCTCGCCGCCGCCGCCTTCCGGCCAGCTCGCCGCGTCCACCCTGGCCGCCGGCGGTGGTCTGCTGGCGTCGGCCTTGCTGGCCTTCCTTGTGGGCAACCTGTCGGGGCAGCAGAAGCGGGCCGAGCAGATCGCCGAGACGATGACCGCTGACCTGCGGCGCAGCGAGAAGCGCTTCGAGCTCGCGGTGTCGGCCACGGACGAGGGGATCTGGGAGTGGGAACACGCTGCGGGCGGCCATTCGCTTTATCTTTCACCGCGCTGCGAGCAGCTGCTCGGCTACGCCGTGGGCAGCTTGCCGCGCAGCCTGAAGGGAATCCTCCGCATGGTGAGCGGGGGCGCACGCGCTGAGCTCGTGGCCGCGCTGCGCGCCCATCTCCGTCAGGGAGCCGCCCTGGACTGCGAGCTCGCGCTGCGCCGGGGTGACGGCACGCCGGCCTGGTTTCACCTGGTGGGGCGGACCGAGTTCGATGCCGCGGGCCGGCCACACCGCACCGCCGGCGCGGTGTCCGACGTGACCAGCCTGCGCCGTGCCCGCCAGGAGGTGTCGGACTCCCACGCCCGGCTCGATTCCCTGTATCGCAACGCCTCCATCGGGATGGCGCTGGTGGATGCGGAGGGCCGCTACCTGCAGGCGAATGCCGAATTCTGCCGTATCACCGGTTATCCCGAGGAGGTGCTGTGCAGCGCCGGCTGCCCGCAGCTCACTCCGCCGGAGTTCGCCCTGCAGGACGCGCAGGCGGTGGTCGCGGCCTCCCTGGGCGAGCGGATGGGGGCTTACGAGAAGGAATACGTCCGCCAGAGCGGCGAGCGGGTGCCCGTCGTGGTGACGACCGCCGCGGTGGGGGGCAGCGAGTCGGGGCACCGCTGGGTGCTCGCCGAGGACGTGAGCGCCCGCAGGGCCGAGCAGCGGGCGATCCGCGAGGCCAACGCGACCAATGAATCGCTCATCGCGGCGATGCCCGACATGCTCTTCCAGCTCGACGGCGAGCTGCGCATCGTGCGCCATCACGCGGCCAGTGCCGGCGATCTGGCGATGCCGCCTTCGAGCTTTCTGGGGCGGCGTCTCGACGAGGTCATGTCGGCCGATACCGCCCGCCGGTTTGGCGCTGCCGCGCTGGCCGCCGCGCGCAGCGGGGGCATTCAGCGCGTCGAGTATTCCTCGGCCCGGCACGGCAGCCAGCGGCATTTCGAGGCCCGCCTGGGGGCGATCCGCACCGGCGGCACCCTGCTCGTGCTGCGGGACGTGACCGAGCTGAAGGACGCGGAGCTCGCCCTCCGCGAGAGCGAGGCCCGCTGGCAGTTTGCCCTCGATGGCGCCGGCGACGGGGTGTGGGACTGGAGCATCGCTACGGGGCGGGTGTTCCGCTCGAGGCGCTGGTTGACGATGCTGGGCTTCGAGCCGGGCGAGCTGCCGGAGCACATCGACGCGTGGGCGGCCCGCGTCCATCCGGACGATCTGCCGGGGGCGCTGGCTGCCGAGGATGAGCACCTGCGGGGTGAGTCGCCGAGCTACGTGCGGGAAGTGCGCATGCGCTGCAAGGATGGGCGCTACAAGTGGATCCTGGCGCGGGGCCTGGTGGTCGAACGCGACGCCGACGGCAATCCCCTGCGTATGATCGGCACCCACACCGACATCGATGAGGCCAAGGCCCGCGAAGCCCAGATCCTCGACCACAACCTCAACCTGGCCACCCTCGTCGAGGCCCGCACCCACGACCTGCTGATGGCCAAGGAGGCGGCCGAGGCGGCCAACGAGGCCAAGTCGGTGTTTCTGGCCAACATGTCCCACGAGCTGCGCACGCCGATGCACGGCGTGCTCAGCTACGCCCGGCTCGGCGAGTCGCGGGTGGCCACCGCAGGCCATGAAAAGCTGAGGGGGTATTTCCAGCGCATCCTCGCCAGCGGCGACCGGCTGATGCTGCTGCTCAACGATCTTCTTGATCTGTCGAAATGCGAAGCCGGGCGGATGGTGCTTAACATGGGTGTCGTGCGCGTGGAGGTGCTCGCCCGCGAGATCCTCGGCGAGTTCGACGTCCTGCTCCAGTCCCGCCGGCAGCGGATCGAGTTCCGCATCGAGGCAGCTGCCACGGTGTGTGTCGGGGACGGCGCGCGCCTCGGGCAGGTGATACGCAACCTGCTTGCCAACGCGGTGAAGTTCACCCCGGAGGGCAAGACGATCCATGTGCGCATCGCCGACGGCACGACGGGCAGCGGGGCCGCGGCCCTGCGCCTGGTGGTGTCGGATGAAGGGGTGGGCATTCCACCCGACGAGCTGCTGTGCGTGTTCGACAAGTTCGTGCAGAGCTCCAGGACGCGCACCGGCGCCGGTGGAACCGGCCTCGGGCTGGCGATCTGCCGCGAGATCGTCGAGGCCCACGGAGGCCGTATCGAGGCCTGCAACAACCCGGTTGGCGGCGCCGAATTTACCGTGACATTACCCCTGGGCGCATTGTCGGAGCACGGGCTCGCGATGCCCCAGGAAGAGGGAGAGGTTCAATGACCCAGGCAAGAATCCTCGTCGTGGACGACGAGCCGTTCAATCTCGACATCGTTTCCGAATATCTGGACGAGATGGATTTCGATCTGGTGATGGTCGAGTCCGGGGAGGCCGCTTGGGATGCGCTCTGCGACACGGCGCAGCCTTTCGACCTCGTCCTGCTCGACCGCATGATGCCCGGCATGGATGGCATCATGCTGCTCAAGCGGATGAAGGCCGACGAGCGCCTTGCCGGCATTCCGGTGATCATGCAGACCGCGGCGACCTCGCCGGAGCAGATCCGCGAAGGCCTCGCTGCCGGCGCTTTCTACTATCTGACCAAGCCCTTCGAGGGCGAGGCCCTGCTGACCATCATCCGCTCGGCCCTCGACGACATGCGGGTGCGCCGCGAGCTCACCGCCAACCTTGCGGATCATGCCCACGCGCTGGCCTGCCTGGGCGAGGGCGAGTTCGTCGTGCGGAGCCTCGACGACGCCCGCCGGCTGGCGTCCTTCGTCGCGCTGCTCGGGCCCCAGCCGGAGACGCTGGCGATGGGTCTCTCGGAGCTGCTGGTGAATGGCGTCGAGCATGGCAATCTGGGCATCGACTTCGCCGAGAAGAGCCGCCTGCGCGAGAGCGATTGCTGGGAAGACGAGATCCGCCGCCGCCTGACCCTGCCTGAGTTCAAGGACCGGGCGGTGCGCATGCGGGTGCGCAAGGACCCGACCCGCTGGGTCTTCGAGATCTCCGACGACGGGGAGGGCTTCGACTGGCGGCGCTTCCTCGACTTCGATCCGGAGCGCGCCTTTGCGCCCAACGGGCGCGGCATCGCCCTGTCACGCCAGCTGTCGTTTTCGAGCCTCACCTACATTCCGCCGGGCAACCGGGTGGTGGTGACAGTGCCGCGCGAGCAGACCCCCGAATGAGTCATCCGACGGCGCTGGCGACATCCGGCCCTGGGCCCGTCATGTTCGCGCCGCCGGCCAAGTCAGAGAACATCGATGCTTGAAAACACGCTCCGGGTGCTCGTCGCCGACGACATTGCATCCAACCGAACCATCGTGGGTGCCTTCCTGGCCCACCTCAATTGCACGCCGCTGTATGCGGCGGACGGCCAGGAGGCGGTGGATATCTTCCGCTGCGAGTCGCCCGATGTCGTGCTGATGGACCTCATGATGCCGCGCATGGACGGCTTCGAGGCGATCCGGCAGATCCGCGCGATGGAGGGCGAACGCTGGGTGCCGATCATCATCGTCTCGGCCCTCAGCGGCGAGGGCGACATCGTCCAGGGGCTGGAGATCGGGGCCGACGACTACCTGGCCAAACCGCTGTCCTTCCCGGTGTTCGCCGCGCGCTTCAAGGCCCTGCGCCGCCTGCTCGACATGCAGCGGCGCTTGTCGGGCTCCCTCGAGCAGGTCCGCGCGGTGGCCAACGGTGTGATCGACGGCATCATCTCGGCCGATGAGGACGGGACCATCCTGTCGGTGAACCGCTCGGCCTGCCGCATCTTCGGCTATACCGCCGCCGAGATGGTCGGCCGCAACCTGCGCATCCTGATGCCCGAGCCGCACCGCAGCGCCCATGACGACTATCTCACCCGCTACGTCGAGTCCGGCGAGAAGCGTGTCGTGGGCCAGATCGTCGAGGTGAGCGGCGTGCGCAAGGACGGCAGCGTGTTTCCCCTCGAGCTGGGCGTCTCCGACATCTGCCTGCCCAATCGGCGCATGTTCATCGGCGTCGTGCGTGACGTTTCGGAGGCGCGCCGGATCCAGCGCCGACTGGCCGAGGATGCGGCGCGCCTGCAGCAGTACCACGACGAATCCGTGCGAGAGCAGGAACTCGCCATGGCGATCATGGAGCGCCAAGTCCGCAGTGACTGGCTGCGTGACAGTGCCGTCGAGTACGCCGTGATGCCGGCCCGCAACTTTTCCGGCGACGTGGTGGCGGTGGCCCGCTCCCCGGGCGATGCGCTGTACGCCATGCTCGCCGACGCCACCGGCCACGGCCTGGCGGCAGCGATCAGCGTGCTGCCGGTGCTCGGGGCTTTCTATCGCGGCGCCGCGGCCAACCTCCCGGTGTCGGCCCTCGCGGCGGATCTCAATTCGATGCTCTGCGGCCTGTTGCCGCCGGGGCGCTTCGTGGCGGCGGCGCTGGTGCGCCTGGAGGTCGGCAGCAAGCGCGGGCAGATCTGGGTCGGCGGGGTGCCGGACGTGCTCAGGGTCGACGACGAGGGGCGGGTCGTGCAGCGCTTCGTGTCGTCGCAGCTGCCCCTCGGCATCCTGCCCTCGTCGGAGATCGTCCCCCGTCACGAGGAGTTCACCTGGGATGCCCCGTGCCAGATCATGCTGTGTTCCGACGGGCTCACCGAGGCCGAGAACGGCAGTGGCGAGCCCTTCGGCCGGGCGGGGCTGGAGCGGGCCCTGCGGGGTAGCCCCCGGGGTGGTCGGGTGAATTGCCTGCGTCAGGCACTCACGCGGCATCTCGGGCAACAGCCGGCCGGGGACGACGTGTCCGTTCTGCTTCTCGACTGCGCGCTCAAAGACACCCGGAGGGGCTAGCATTTCCCCGCGAGCCTGGGCACCCGGGAGGCGCTCGGCTCGCGCATTTTGCTTTTCGGTTCAGGTGCTTGAAGATCGGTAGCCTGTTTTCCCCGCGCTCGGGCGATAATGCGCTTTCAGGCGTTCTGCTGGAGGGTGTGCGCATTGTCGGCGCGCCCCCGGCTTTGTTTTTTTCGGCCAGAGGGTCTTGGGTACGGAGGGGGGCAAGTGGGGCTCTGGCGGATGGCGACGGAAACTCACGTGGGGCGGGTGCGGGGGCGTAACGAGGATTGCGTCTTTTGCGACGAGGCGCTCGGGATTGCCATCGTGGCCGACGGCATGGGAGGGCACGCAGGTGGCCACGTGGCTGCACGCCTGGCCGTGGACGCCTGGGTGGCACACCTTCGGGCACGTGCGGCCGAAGGCGAGATCCGCGAGCGGGACGTGCTGGTCGCGGTGGCCGAGGCCAACAGGGCTGTGTTCTCGATGGCGTCCAGCGACCCGGGCCTGCGCAGCATGGGAACGACGCTGGTGGCGGTCTGCCTGCGGGCGGACGGCACCCTGCTGACCTGCCACGTGGGGGATTCGCGTATCTACCGCTGGCGGGACGAGGCGCTGACTTGCCTGACCCGTGACCACAGCGTATTGCGGGAGCAATGCGACGCGGGCATGATTACCTCCCCGTCCCGGGCGGGGGCAGCCCTGCGTGGCCTGCTCACGCGGGCGGTGGGGGTGGCCGCGACGGTTGTTCCGGATGTGACCGTTTGCGGGATCCACGAGGGGGATGTTTACCTCTTGTGCTCGGACGGTCTCACGGAGATGCTGCCGGACGCCGAGATCGCCGAAGTGCTCGGAGCGCTGGGGGCAAACCCCCGGCTGGCGGCCGAACATCTGGTTGATCTGGCCAATGATCGGGGCGGCGTGGATAATATCTCGGTTGTCATCGTGTCGTCCTGCACCTCGGGGCGGCTTGGCGCTGAGCTTGGTTAAGGCTGGTTTCAGATAGGAATTGTGATGCCCAGGTTGATTTTGAGCATGGACGGTTTGGTGCTTAAGGAGATGGTTCTCGAAAAAGAGCGTACGACCATCGGGCGCAAGCCGCACAACGATATCCAGATCGACAATCTGGCGATCAGTGGTGACCATGCGGCGATCGTCACGATTCTGAACGATGCCTTCCTCGAGGACATGAACAGCACGAACGGCACCTATGTAAACGGGCAGCCGGTCAAGAAGCACGTCCTGCAGAGCAATGACGTCATCGAGCTGGGCAAGTATCGCCTGAAGTACATCGCCGACGGCGGCGCGTCGGTGGCGGCCGACCAGGACGTGTCCTTCTCCCAGGTGTCCGACACTGACAGCGGGCGGCAGGCCGCCCCGGCCCCGGAGGCACCGCCTGCTGCGCCGCCGGCTGGCGCGGTCGGCATGATCCAGATCCTCAGTGGCACCCACGCAGGGCGTACGCTGGAGCTGTCCAAGTCGCTCACCACGCTGGGCAAGCCCGGCACCCAGGTGGCGGTGATCACCCGGCGGCCCCACGGATACTTCATCACCCACGTGGAAGGCACCGTCTTTCCGGTGTTGAACGGGCGCTCCCTCGATGCCCAGGCCCATCGACTCAACGATAACGATATTATCGAGATCGCCGGAGTGAAAATGGAGTTTTTCTCGCAAGCCCGGGCCTGATTTGCGTGAGACGTCCGGATCGCCGGCGAAGCGTGAAATTTGTGGTGTCTGGCCTCGTCGGCGAGTCGTATTCTGACGCGCTGGCTTTCGATTGTTTTCTGGTGCTTGGGCGTGCAGTCCGGTCGCCACGCTTGCAGAATTCCATGAGAAGAAAATGAAGCTGCGGGTTCTTGGGTGCAGTGGCGGCATCGGGGGGCGCGGTCAGCGCACGACGGCCCTGCTCGTGGATGACGATGTCTTGATCGATGCGGGGACCGGGGTCGGTGACCTCGAGTTCGAGGATCTCCTGCGCATCGATCACGTCTTCGTCACCCACGCCCATCTGGACCACATCGCGATGATTCCGCTCCTCGTCGACACGGTGGGCGAGGCGCGCTCCATGCCCATCGTGGTGCACGGTTCGGCGGAAACCCTGCGGATCCTCCGCTCGCACATCTTCAACTGGCTCGTGTGGCCGGATTTCTCGTCCATTCCCGATCGGGGCAATCCCTTCCTGCGTTTCCAGGAGATGCGTACCGGCGAGTCCACCCACATCGGCGGCGGCCGTCAGATCGTCGCGCTGCCGGCCCTGCATACCGTCCCGGCGGTCGCCTACCATCTCCAGGGGGAGGGCGGCAGCCTGGTCTTCTCGGGTGACACCGCCTACTCCGAGCCGCTGATCGCGGCGATCAATGCGATTCCCGACCTGCGCCACCTTATCGTCGAGACGGCCTTCCCGGACGCCCTGCATGAGCTCGCGCTCGCCTCGCGCCACCTCTGCCCGAGCCTGCTGGCTCTGTTCCTCGACCGGGTCAAGGTCGACCCGGAGGTCTGGATCACCCATCTCAAGCCCAGCCGTGCGCAGACCACGCTGGACGAAATCGCGAACTATCGTGGGCGCTTCACGCCCAAGGCCCTCTACAACGGCCTCGAACTCAGCTTTTAGCCCGCTTCGTTAAAGGAAAACCGGCATTCCGCCGTTGAAGTGTTCCTAACGCATCAGCTGCGCCTGCCTGCCGGCGGCGCAGTCATCGGGGATTCGATAGAACTATGAGCAGCGCAGCAAGCAGGTCCGGCGTCGGTGATGTCGCCAGCCGGCTGGCCTTCTTCAAGGGGCTCCAGGCGGTCACCAACCGGGTCCATGCGACCGAGAACATCGACGAGATCATCTTCGAGTTGTCGGCGGAGATATGTTCGCTGTTCGCCGCCGATCGCCTCACCATCTACGTGGTGGATGAGAGCCGCACCACCATCTCGTCGCGGGTCAAGACCGGCCTGCACAGCATCCGCACGATCCGCCTGCCGATCGCCGAGAACAGCGTCGCCGGCTACGTCGCGCTCACCGGGCAGATGCTCAACATCCACGATGCCTACGACGAGCGCGAACTCAAGGCCATCTCGTCGCGCATGGAGTTCCGCCGTGAGGTGGACGACCGCACCGGCTACCGCTGCCACCAGATGCTCGTGGCCCCCATCGCCAGCCCGGACGACGGCGAGGTGCTCGGCGTGATCCAACTCATCAACACCCGCAATGGCGAGGTGTTTTCGGCGATTGCCGAGGAGGGCGTGCAGGGGCTGGGCCAGACCCTGGCGATCGCCTTCGCCCAGCGGCGTCATGCCCTGATCCAGCCCAAGTCGCGCTACGAGGGCCTGATCAACGACGGCAAGCTCACCAGCGCAGAGCTCGAAGCCGCCACCAGTACCGCGCGGGAGCAGGGCGTTTCCCTCGAGCAGTATCTCATCGAGCACTTCAAGCTCAAGGCGTCCGACATCGGCAGCGCCCTGTCGCGGTTTTTCGGGATTCCCTACGAGCCCTTCCGCCAGGATCGGGTCAAGCCCCTCGACCTGCTCAAGAACCTCAAGCGCGACTACGTCCAGCAGGCCCAGTGGCTGCCCCTCGAGGAAAACACCGAAGGTCTCCTGATCCTCGTCACCGACCCCGAGCAGGCGATCGCCTCGCGGGTCGTGCAGAACGTCTTCCCCAAGGCCCACCCGGTTTACTGCGTGACGACCCAGGCGGAGTTCGCGCAGGCGGTTGCCCAGTTCTTTGGCACCGCCGCGGACGACGGCTCGGTGAGCGACATCCTGTCGGATCTCTCGGATGACGACGGCGACGGCACGACGACCCCCGAGGACGTTTCGGCGGCGGCCGACAACGAGCTGGTCAAACTGGTCAATCGCATCATCATCGACGCCTACCGCCAGGGCGCCTCCGACATCCACATCGAGCCGCGCCCCGGCAAGGAGAAGACCCAGATCCGCTTCCGCAAGGACGGCTCGCTGGTGCCCTACATCGAGGTGCCCGCCAGCTACCGCAGCCCCCTCGTCACGCGCATCAAGATCATGTGCGACCTCGACATCTCGGAGCGGCGCAAACCCCAGGACGGCAAGATCAAGTTCCGCCGCTTCGGCCCCCTCGACATCGAGCTGCGGGTGGCCACGGTGCCCACTACCGGCGGGATGGAAGACGTGGTGATGCGCCTGCTCGCCAACAGCGAGCCGCTGCCCCTGGAGCAGCTGGGCCTGTCGGAGGCAAACTTTGCGCGCCTCAAGGATGCGGTGGGCAAGCCCTACGGCATCTTCTTCGTGTGCGGCCCGACCGGCTCGGGCAAGACCACCACGCTGCACTCCATCCTCGGCTCGATCAACACCCCCGACACCAAGATCTGGACCGCCGAAGATCCTGTTGAAATCACCCAGAAAGGCCTGCGCCAGGTCCAGGTGAACCGCAAGGCCGGGCTGGACTTCCCGACCGTGATGCGCTCCTTCCTGCGCGCCGACCCCGACGTGATCATGGTCGGCGAAATGCGCGACAAGGAAACCGTGTCGATCGGCCTCGAAGCCTCGCTCACCGGCCACCTGGTCTTCAGCACCCTGCACACCAACAGCGCGCCGGAGTCCATCGTCCGCCTGCTCGACATGGGCATGGACCCGTTCAACTTTGCCGATGCCCTGCTCGGCGTGCTGGCCCAGCGCCTCGCCAAGCGCCTGTGCAGCAAGTGCAAGAAGGCCTACCACCCGGAAGAGGCCGAGATCCGCCATCTCCTCGACGAGTATTGCGAGGACCTCATGCAGACCACGGCCTTCCGCGAAGACCCCGAGCGGGCGCGAGGCCAGATCCTCGATGCCTGGCGGCAACGCTATGGGGACAGCAAGGGCCGATTCACCCTCTACCAGCCGGTGGGGTGCGACAGCTGCACCGGCGGCTATCGCGGCCGGCTTGGCCTGCACGAACTGATGATCGGCACCGATCGGGTGAAGGAGCTCATCCAGGAGCGGGCGCGCGTCGCCAACCTGCTGTCGGTGGC